>JAFPWV010000149.1 GCA_017412675.1 Clostridia bacterium | reverse complement strand
TTTCTGCATATTATACGGAATCTGTCTTAAATATTGTTAAAGCAAGGCGATAGCTCCCCACATCAGTCACTTCGTGGACAGCCCGTGTTCATCGGCGATGAACTCGGGCTGTCAACGAAGTGACTGATGAGGGGAGCTATCGCCTTGCTTTAACAATATTTAAGACAGATTCCGTATAATATGCAGAAACTCCGCATTCTCGCCATGGGCAAGCTGACCGAGCCGGCCTTCCGCGACGCCGCCGCCGAATACGCCCGCCGCATCGGCCGCTTCTTCTCGCTCACCGTTCAGGAGATCCGCCCGGAGCCGCTCCCGCAGGATCCCTCCCCCGCCGAGATCGCAAAGGCCCTCGAGCGTGAGGCCGACCGCATCCTCGAGGCCGTCCCCGCCCGCGCCGTGCTCTGCGCGCTCTGCGTCGAAGGCCGGCAGATGTCCTCCGAGGTCTTCGCCCGCTGGATCGAAAAGCAAGCGGACGGCGGCGGGGAGACCGTCTTCCTCATCGGCTCCTCCCACGGGCTCGCGGACCGCGTCAAGGGGCGTGCCTCCGTGCGCCTCTCCGTCTCCGAGATGACCTTTCCCCACGAGCTCTTCCGCGTCCTCCTCCTCGAGCAGATCTACCGCGCCGGAGAGATCCTCGCGGGCGGAAAATACCACAAATAGCACAGGTTCACCGCTACCATGAAATACTACTGGGACAGATTCAAAAAACCGATCGTGATCGCCGTCGAGCTCCTCCTGATCTTCGGGATAGCTCTTCTTGTCGTGCTCTATTACTTCGGGTATTACGATCTGTCCTTCCTCGACCGCTACCGTTCGCAGCTCGATCTGCTCCGCGACGGCGAAGTTGCCGAGGCCCCGGCGGATCCCTTTGCCGCCCTCATCAGCTCCATCGAGGCAAGTCAGCCCGCCGATCCGGAAATGACCGCCGATCCGGCCTCCTCCGACGCCGCAGCCGATCCCGAGGCCGATCCGGAGGACGCCGCTGCCGCGGTTCCGGCTCAGCAGACCGCCGCGGTCAAGAACGTGCGGGGCGTCTACTCCTCCTCCGTCCTCCCCGACGCGCGCGTCAAGGTCAGCACGGCCGCGCAGCTCATGGAGGCGGGCTACGAATTCGCCGATCCGACCGCCGTTTACAGCCCCACCCGCTCGGTGCTCGGCCGCCTCACCTTCTCCTTCCAGCTCCCCGAGGTCTACTCCACCCGCTACCGCGTCGTGAAGCGCTGGTTCCGCGAGGACGTGCCGGAGGTCGACCGCTTCGGGACCGCACACGATTACGGCAACTATCAGATGGTCCAGAAGAACGCCCGCGAACAGCGCCCGGTCATCGAGTGCTACATGGGCTACCTCCTGATCGAAAACGAGGACCGCATCGTCCTCTGCTCCTCCGACGGCGAGCCGCTCTGTCAGTTTGAGCCGTCCCGCTACGCGCCTGCCTACGTCCGCGACCGCGAGGGCAGGCCCCTCTTCAAGCGCGGCGGACCGGACGGGACCACCCTGTACTTCTACCTCTCGCAGAACGGGGAGAATTTCGTGGCATCGGACTACGATCCCCTCCTCGACGACCGCGGCCTGCACTACGATTACCCAGCCGACTGGGGTGAGGGGGACGAGAGCGAGCGCTTCATCGGGCGGGATGAGAAGACGGGCCTTTACGCCTACCTCCTCCCCGCGCCGGAGCCCGAGCCCGCCGAAACCGAAGCCCCCGAGCCGGATGTGCCGGAGGACGAACCGCCGAAACCGGACGCCCCCGACACGGATGAACCGGCCCCGGACGCCCCGAGCGAGGACGACGCGGACAAGCCGGAGGACGGCGATGAGCCCGAAACCGAAGCGCCGGAGACCGAGGCTCCCGAGACCGAAGCGCCGCCGCCGGAGCCGATCAAGTTCACGGAATACCTCTACACCTCGGCCCACCCGTACCGGGAAGGGCTCGCGGCGGTCACGGAGAAGAACAACGACGGCGGGCTCCTCTTCCTCGACGAGACCGGCCAGCGCGCGTTCGTCAACTTCCTCTCTTACTACAACGAATTCGGGCGGTACAACTACTACGTCTACTATCCCCCGAACACCGACGGCGTCGAGCAGATCGGCTCGTTCTACTACGACGAGGGTCTCGTGCGGGTACGCAAGCGCATCCTCGACTGGTTCTGGTACACCCAGCGCGCGAGCACCCGCATCGTGGAGGAATACGACGTGCTGCTGCGGAAGGACGGGACGGAATATCCGCTCCCGACGGGGTACACGCTCGCCGGGTATTCCGACGGCATCCTCCTGCTCGAAAAGGACGGGCGCTACGGCCTCTACCGCAACACGGGCGAATGGATCGCCCAGCCGATCTACGCCGACGCGAAGCCCTTCATCGGGGGGCTCGCCCAGCTCAAGACCGACGACGGCCGCTGGGGCATGATCGACACGGCGGGGAACATCGTCCTGCCGTTCACGTACGACAGCATTTCGCAGAATTCAAGCGGCGTCATCGCCTGCTTCCGCGAGGAGACCGGCTGGTCGGTTTTGCGGGTGATGCAGTAAATCGATATTGAGGGGAATCCCGGGAGACACACCATGCCCATTTTCAGACGAAACAAACCCGCGGACAACGGGGATCCGAACGAAAAGATCGAAAAAGAAGAGACGAAGATCCCCGAGCCCGCCGCGTCGGAGCCTCAGCCGCCCAGGGAACCGGAGATCCCGGCGCCGCCGATCCAGCCGATCGAGCCGACCGAGCCGGTTCAGCCGTCGGAACCTGCGGCGGAGCACATTCCGCAGCCCGCGCCCTCCCGCTTCCACACGCCCGAGGGCTTCGACTTCAACCGCTACTTCCTCGCGGAGCGGCGGATCACGCTCGAGAACGTCAGCTTCGAGACCCAGCGTCCCGCGGTGACGAGCGGCCAGCTCCGCCTCACGGCCAAGGACACCATCGTCGCCCAGCTCATCGGGAACGCGGGCGTCAAGGCGACGTTCAACCGCGCGCTCAGCTTCGAGCCGGACGGCCCGTTCACCGTATCGGTCAGCTTCTCGGTGATGCTCGTGTTCAATCCCGGCACGCGCGGCGAGATCGACTGGAGGACCATCGACATCGCGGAAGAATTCAAGAAGAACTGCCCCCAGCTCGTGCAGACCATGATGACCAAATCCGCCCTCCTCATCGCGGAGATCACCAATGCGAACGGCACGCCCATCCTGCCGATGGCGGGAAGATAACGAGTCATGAGCCGGAAGCTGTTCTGCGAGATCAGTCCTCTGACCTACGCGATCTCCCTCCGCAAGGAGATCGCCCTGCGGTGGCTTCGGGATCTCGCGAGCCGGGAAAAGATCGCCCGGAGCCGCGTGTCCGGGGAAGAGCCGCTCCCGAACGTCGTCAAGGCGCACGCGTCCGTTCTACGGCGGCGTCTCCACGGCGTCGACATGCGCCTGCAGGAAAACAAGATCACCAATTTGCGTCTTGCGGCGGAGAAGATCAACGGCCTTGTCGTGAAACCGGGGGAGACCTTTTCCTTCTGGCGCACCGTGGGACCGACGGACGAGCGGCACGGGTACCTCAAAGGCCTCGTGATCTCCGGAAACCGCTTCATCGAAGACTGGGGCGGCGGCCTCTGCCAGATGGCGAACCTGATCCACTGGCTCGTCTTGAACAGTCCCCTCACCGTGACGGAGCTGCACCACCACTCCGACGCGCTCTTCCCGGACGAAAGGCGGCGCGTCCCGTTCGGAACCGGGACCTCCGTCTGCTACAACAACATCGATTACCGCTTCCGGAACGACACGGATCAGACGGTCGGGCTCTTTGTCTGGCTGACCGACGACGAACTCTGCGGAGAACTGCGGAGCGAGCGCCCCTATCCCCTCCGCTACCGGCTCACCGAAGAGAATCACCACTTCCGCCGGGAGGGAGAGAAGTACTACCGCATCTCGCAGGTTTACCGGACCGCCGTCGACAGGAAGAGCGGGGAGACCGTCGCCCGGGAACGGATCCTCGACAACCATTCCGAGGTGATGTATGATGCCTCCCTTATCCCGCCCGATGAAATCCGGAATGACGACGCTTGATTCGATCCTCGCCGCCGCCGAAGCGCATCCGGACCGGACGGCCTTCCGCTTCCCGGACGGATCCCTGACCTGCGGCGGCCTCGTCAGCCGAGCATGCGCCCTCGCGGACCGGTTCTCCGCCGAAGACGGTCCCGTCGTCATGAACGGCGAACGCACCGTCGGCGCGGCGGTCACGATCCTCGCCTGCCTGATGGCAAGCCGCCCTTACGTCCCTCTCTCACCGGATCTTCCCTCCGGCCGGCGCGCGGCGATCCTCGCCCGGCTCGAAGCAAGTCCTCTTCCGCGGGACACCGCTTACGTGATCTTCACGTCCGGCAGTACCGGAGAACCGAAGGGCGTCCCCATTTCCCGCCGGAACCTCGACGCGTTCACCGCGATCCTGCCCCGCTGGTTCGGGGAGGAGGACGGACTCACGGTTTTCGGCGCGGCGCCATTCAGCTTTGATCTGAGCGCGGCGGACTTCTATTATGCCCTCTGCGGCGGACACACCCTCGTCTCCCCGGACCGGCAGGATCCCGCCGGCGCGCTCTCCCTGCTCGGCACAGCCGACGCCGCGGTCATGACGCCGACGTATCTGCGCCTCCTGCTCCCGGACCCCGCTTTCTCGCCTGCCACATGTCCCCGGCTCAGGATCCTCTATCTCTGCGGAGAAACGCTCCTCCCGACCGTCGCGGCAAAGGTCCTCGACCGCTTCCCGGGCCTCGCGCTTCTGAACGCGTACGGTCCGACGGAAGCGACGTCCGCCGTCTCAGCCGTCCGGATCACCGGGGAAATGACGGCGTCCGGCGACCCGCTCCCCGTGGGCGAGATCGGCAATACGACGGCCCGGATCCGGATCGCGGACGGGGAAATCGCCCTCATCGGCCTCTCCGTTTTCGGCGGCTATCTCGGTGATATCCGCGGCGGCTGCTTCCGGGAAAACGGGGAAAACGGCTTTATGACCGGGGATCTCGGTTCCGTGGAGGACGGGCGGATCTATTGCCGCGGCAGACGGGACGGACAGATCAAATACAAGGGCTACCGCATCGAGACCGGCGACGTGGAAGCGCATCTGGCCGCCCTCCCCGGCATCCGGGAATGCGCCGTCGTCCCGAAAAGAAAGGCGGACGGCACGGTGCTGTCTCTCGTGGCGTTCGTCGTGCCGGAGGACGGGTCCGCGCCCGCTCCCGCCGCGATCCGGGCGGAACTCTCCGACGTCCTGCCCGACTACATGATCCCGAAATCCGTCCGTTTGCTGGACGGGCTCCCCGTCACCCCCAACGGAAAAACGGACAGAAAGGCGCTCATTCAAGATGCTTGACATCCGCGAACTATTGCGCGAGGTCTGCGCGGATCCCTCTGCGGGCGACGACGGCGTGGATCTCATCGAAAGCGGCCTTCTCGATTCGCTGGCCGTCATCGAGCTCTTTGCCCGCCTCGAGGAAGAGGGGATCGAGCTCATCCCCACGCGGGTCGACCGCGAAAAACTCCGCACCGTCCGGGGGATCGAAGCCCTCGTCGACGAAGCGCGGAGGAATCGGCAGAAACCATAAACTTCTACCATAAAGGAGAAACAGTCATGGCAAAGAAAAAGCTCAGAGTCGGCATCATCGGCACCGGCGGCATCGCGCACGCCCATGCCAATGCCTACAAGCAGTTCGACGACGTCGAGATCGTCGCCGGCGCGGACATCATCCCGGGAAAGGCCCGGAAATTCCTCGACGAGTTCGAGTGGAAGGACGCCGCCGCGTACGAGACGCACGAGGAGCTCTGCGCGCGTGACGACATCG
Organism: Clostridia bacterium; assembly: GCA_017412675.1. Lineage (GTDB taxonomy): Bacteria > Bacillota > Clostridia > Oscillospirales > CAG-272 > UMGS1696. Next base: position 1,155 of record JAFPWV010000149.1, on the reverse strand, counting down.
ACGCCGTATCCGTCTGCACCTACAACGCCCAGCACGCCGCCCCGACGATCTGCGCGCTGACCTCCGGCATGAACGTCATGCTCGAGAAGCCGATGTGCGTGACCCTCGACGAGGCGAAGGCGATCCGCGCGGTCGAGCAGGCCACGGGCAAGTTCGTCTCCGTCGGCTTCCAGCCCCGCTACGGCGCGAACGTGAAGAAGGTCAAGGAAGTCATCGACTCCGGCATCCTCGGGAAGGTCTACTACGTGGTGGTCGGCGGCGGCCGCGTGAAGGGCATCCCGGGCCACACCTTCATCGAGAAGGACAAGGCGGCGGTCGGCGCGGTCGGCGACATCGGCTGCTACGGCCTCGATTTCGCCCTCAACTCGATCGGCTATCCGAAGCCGCTGACGGTTTCCGCGAAGCAGTTCGCCTACTTCGGCAAGAACCCGAAGAAGTACGCCGAGGCGAAGCGCTTCACGGTCGACGACGACTTTGCCGTGGCGATGATCCGCTGCGAAGGCGACATCGTGATCGACTACCGCGCGTCCTGGGCGATGAACATGGACACGACGGGCGATTCGCTGTTCTTCGGCACGGACGCCGGCCTCAAGGTCAAGGCGCCGGTCGGCTGCTGCTGGGACGGCGCTGCGGGGGATCTGATCCTCTACAAGGACGACGCGGAAGGCAAACAGGTCGCGACCCCGATCCCGGTCGAGGGCAACAACGTGAAGATGGGGATGTTCGAATCGAAGATCCGCGCGTTCGTGGACGCGTGTCTCACGGGCGGCAAGGCCCCGATCCCGACGTCTCAGATCATCTACAACCAGGCGATCATCGACGGCATCATCCGCTCGAACGCATGCGGACACGAGGTCGAGATTGAGCTGTAAGCCGGGCAGTGCCCGGAGACAGGAAAGAGCGCGCGTCGAAGGTGCGCGCGGAGAGACGGCTTGCGCCGTTTCTCTTTTTTTGCGCTGCTTCGCTTGCGGATCACATGATTCCGCACCTTCTGTGCAGAGGATTAGGAAGAAAGCCCTTCGGGGCTTTCAGGGATCGCCTGCGCGGCTGGCGGACAAGAGGACCCTCGGGTCGGGCCCTCTTGTCAATCACCCGGCCCCAAAGGCGCGGTTCCCTCGGTTTCAGCAAGCTGAAACCGGCTGGACATCCACCCCT
>JAFPWV010000148.1 GCA_017412675.1 Clostridia bacterium | reverse complement strand
GTCTTTTCTTGTACCAGACACAATGGAGTTCGTAGCAATCACAAATGATTTGCCGCAATCCTTGCATACATATCGTTGTGTACCATCTTTACGATAACCATTGCGAACTACATGGATACAACCACAAAGAGGGCATACACGACCATTTGCAAAGCGTTCCTTTGCCACGAAATCTTCAATATTCAAAGACTTTACAAAGGCAGGGCTTAAAAGCATTGTTTTAAGGCTTTCCTGCTCTGCAACAGTCAATTTACCGATAATGTCTAATGCGTCTTTAATAGTAGGCATATCCAATTACCTCCTTCGGTGGTACTATTTCCTACTATTATTATACGCTATTTCTCGTTAAAAATCAACCATTTGTTGTGACATAGCCTTCGCGAAAAACGACGAGAAATTTCACGGGAAGTCTTGCACACCGCGTTCAAATGTGCTATAATGCGGGTAACTGAATAAGAGATACGGTTTGAAAAGTTGTAAGCTGAGTAAATGCAAAGGATATCCGGTTCGAACCCGGAACAACCGCCATTCCTGTATGGGACGCCGACGCCGCGCACGGACGATTGCCGTGTTCACCGGCTGGCGGACGTTTTCCGCGCGTCCCGAGTCAGACTCCGCCGTGTCTCCCGGTTTACCGTGTGGCGTGAGCGTGCGGCCGGACATCCGGTTGCGCGTTTTTCATTTTCACCTCAATCTCAGAGAAAGAAGGACACTCCCATGAAAAAGATCCTCGCCATCCTCTCCGCCGTCATCCTCGTCGTCTGTGCCGCGACCGCGGTCCATGCCGGGGAAAACGCCCGCGTGTACGTCACCATTTCCGATGAAAACGGCAAGCTCGCCGTCGCGCAGGAAGAGATCGTCGTTCACGACGCGGACGAAGACGGCGCCATCACCATCAACGACGCCATGATCGTCGCGCATGACGAATTCTACGACGGCGGCGCGGCTGCCGGATATGAAACGGCCACGAGCGAATACGGCATCTCGATGAACAAGCTCTGGGGCACGGAAAACGGCGGCAGCTACGGCTACTATGTCAACGGTAGCGCCGCGTGGTCCCTCGCCGACACGATCTCCGACGGCGATTTCGTCGACGCGTTCGTCTACACCGACCTGACCGCTTGGAGCGACATGTACACCTGCTTCGAGCCCCGCTTCGTCACGTCCGGCACCGCGGAGCTGACGCTCACCGGCGCGGGCTTTGACGAAAACTGGAATCCCGTCTCCGTTCCCGTCGCAGGCGCGGAGATCACGCTGAACGGCGCGAAGACCGGCGTCTTCACCGACGAAGCCGGAAAGGCGACCGTTCCCGTCGACACGAACGCGGGCCGCATCGTGATCAGCGCGGTCAGCGAGAGCCAGACCATCGTGCCTCCGGTCGCCATCGTCGAAGGCGAAGGCACCGCGCCCCAGACCGGCGACCTCTCCGTCGTGATCGCGGCGGCAGCCGTCCTCTCGCTCGGCGCGGCAGCCCTCGTGAAGAAGCATTCCGATCAGCGATGAATGAAAGACCCGCGCGGGCAGAACGGCGCATCCGTTTTATCACAAGGATCGCCGCAGGGGTGATCGCGGTCCTCTTGACCGTGTTTTTCCCCATGCCCGCAGGCGCGTCCGGGATCGATACCGTCGGTCAGGCAGAAGACCTGATCGGCGGTATTCTCGCGTTCAAGTGCGGCGGCGCGGAGCAGGAACGGGTGCAGGCGTGGATCGGCGCCGGACTCCCGGAGGCGGTCGGCGGATCGGCGGAGTGGTATGTCCTCGCCCTCAGTCAGAGCGGGGAGACCTACGATTTCACCGCCTACCGGGACGCGCTCGCCGCCTATACCGCCTCGAAGAGCATCGCCTCCGCCACGACCCGGGAGAAATTCGCGCTCGCGTTTCTGGCCTCGGCGGGGGACGCGTCGTATGCCCGCGAGATCCTCCCCGGCGCGGTCGGCAAGCAGGGCGTCATGAGCTGGATCTACGGCCTGCACCTGCTCAACAACGGGATCGAAGCAGCCGAAGCGGACGGGATCGACGCGAAATCGGCGGCGGACGCGCTCCTCTCGCTCGAATGCGAGGGCGGCGGCTGGACCGTCATCGGCAGCGTGGCCGACACCGACGTCACGGCCATGGCGGTGCAGGCTCTCGCGCCCCACGCGGAGGATCCGGCCGTGAAGGCTGCGCTCGAGCGTGCCGTCGATCTGCTCGCGGGACGGGAGAGCGAGGACGGGGACTGCCTCGGCTTCGGCGGCGCGATCAATCCCGAGAGTACGGCGCAGGTCCTTGTCGCCCTGTGCGCCCTGGGGATCGACTGCGTCGGGGACGCCCGCTTTATCCGAAACGGAAAGACCCTCCTTGACGGGATCGAAAAGTACCGCCTCCCCGACGGGAGCTTCTGCCACGCCCTCGGCGACGGGAGCAACGAGAACACGACCGTGCAGGTCTTCTATGCGTGCGTCGCGTATGACCGCATGGCGCGCGGGGCGGGGAACCTCTACGTCCTCGACCGCCTGAATCCGCCCGAATCGCCCGAATCGCCTGAACCGATTGAACCGGAAGAACCGGTCAAGGAACCCGAACCGGTCAAAGAACCGGAAGAACCGGCTGAACCTGTCACAGAACCCGAACCGGCTGAGGTCTCGGAACCCGAACCGGAACCCGTCGAACCGGAGCCCGAACCCGCGCCGATGACCGACAAAACGCCCGTCCCCGAGACGGAGGGACCGGTTGTTGGACCCGACGCTCCCGAAACCCCGAAGGCGGAGAGCAGACCGTCCGGCGGATACAAAAAATGGGCGTACCTCGGCGTCGGATGCGCGGGGGCGCTCGCCTGCATCGTCCTCTATGCCGTCGGGAAGCGGAACGTCAAGAACTTCCTCGCCGTCGGGGCGGTCGTCATCCTCGGCGCGGCTTTCGTGTATTTCACCGATTTTCAGAGCGTCGGGGACTATTACAGCGCGGGACCGGAGAAGGAGAACGCGTTCGGCACGGTCACGATGACCATCCGCTGCGACACGGTCACGGACAAATCCGACTCCGACCTCATCCCGGCGGACGGCGTGATCCTGCCCCTCACCGCCTTCCCGATCGAAGAGGGCGACACCGCCTACGACATCCTCACCGAGGCCGCGCGCGCCTTCGGCATCCAGATGGAAGCCCGCGGGACCGAGGGGATGCGCTACGTCGCGGGCATCCACTACCTCTACGAATACCAGTTCGGCGACCTGTCCGGGTGGATGTACCACGTCAACGGGGCCGCTCCGTCCGTGTGCTCCGACGCCTATGTGCTCGCGGACGGAGACCTCATCGAATGGCTCTATTCCTGCGAGATCGGCAACGACCTCGACTGAGAACCCGAAATCCCCGCGAAAGGAGGAGATCCCGTGCGCTCCCTGGAAGAATACCATCCCGTGGCCGTCGGGCTCTATTTCCTCGCGGTGACCGGGATCGCCGTCTTTTCGATGAATCCCGTGATCGTGGCGGAGTCGCTCTTCGGCTCGCTCGTCCTCTATCTCGTGCGCCACGGCGCGGAAAACGGCAGGACCCACCTCGCCACCCTCGGCCTCTATCTCGTGCTGACGCTCATCAATCCCGTGGTCTCGCACAACGGTGTGACGCCGCTCTTCGTCGTGAACCACAGCCCCGTGACGCTCGAAGCGCTCCTCTTCGGGGCCTTCACCGCGGCGATGATCATCGGAACGATCTGGTGGTTCCGCTCCTTCTCGGAGATCATGACGACCGACCGGCTGCTCTGCCTCTTCAGCGCCTTCTCCCCGAAGCTCGCGCTGGTGTTTTCGATGGCGCTGCGGTACGTCCCGCACTTCCGTCGGCAGTCGGAGCGGGTGAACGCCGCCCAGCGCGCGATGGGACTCTACCGGGATGACAACATCGTCGACGCCGTGAGGGGCGGGGGACGGGTGTTCTCGATCCTCATGACCTGGGCCCTCGAGAACGGCATCATCACGGCGGACAGCATGGCGGCGCGGGGATACGGCCTCGGACGCCGCACCTCCTACACGATCTTCCGCTTCCGCCGCCGGG
>JAFPWV010000147.1 GCA_017412675.1 Clostridia bacterium | reverse complement strand
GAGGGGTGGAGTCCAGAGGCGGGGAACGCGCCTTTGGGGCCGGGTGATTGACAAGAGGGCCCGGCCCGAGGGTCCTCTTGTCCGCCAGCCGCGCAGGCGAAAAGAACGATGGATTCAGCGAGTACATCCCCGCAAACGTTAGTGCGCAGATGAAATGAGCGTCGCAAGCGAAGCCGCGCAGGCGAAAAAAACAATCGACTTGGTCGATTCCAAATCCGCAAGCGTCAGCGCGCTGACAAAAGAGCATAATAAAAGCGCGCGTCACGGGGAAAAGACGCGCGCAATCTTCTTTGATCCTTATTTAATCCCGAGCTTCGCCCGGAGATACTGCCCCGTATAGGACCGCTCGATCTGTGCGAGCTCTTCGGGCGTGCCGCGCGCGATGACCGTCCCGCCGGCCTCCCCGCCCTCCGGACCCATGTCGATGATGTAGTCCGCACACTTGATGAGGTCGAGGTTGTGTTCGATCACGACGACTGTGTTCCCGGCGTCCGTGAGCTGCTGCAGGATCGCGATCAGCATCTCCACATCCGCGGAATGCAGCCCCGTCGTCGGCTCGTCGAGGAGATAGAGCGTCTTGCCCGTCGAACGCTTCGAGAGCTCCGTCGCGAGCTTCACGCGCTGGGCTTCGCCGCCGGACAGCGTGGTCGAGGACTGCCCGATCTTGATATACCCGAGCCCCACGTCGCAGAGCAGCCGCAGCCGATTGGCGATGCGCGGGATGTCCCGGAAGAATTCCACGCCCTCGTCCGCCGTCATTTCGAGCACGTCGGCGATGGACTTGTCCTTGTACTTCACCTCGAGCGTCTCCCGGTTGTACCGCTTGCCGTGGCAGACGTCGCAGGTCACATACACGTCCGGGAGGAAGTGCATCTCGATCTTCTTCACGCCGTCGCCCTCGCAGGCCTCGCACCGCCCGCCGCGCACGTTGAACGAGAACCGCCCGCTGGAATAGCCCCGCATCTTCGCGCCGGGCGTCGAGGCATACAGATTGCGGATGTCCGTGAAGAGGCCGGTGTAGGTCGCGGGATTGGAGCGCGGCGTCCGCCCGATCGGGGACTGGTCGATGGCGATGACCTTGTCGAGCGCCTCCGCCCCTTCGATCCGGTCGTGATCGCCGGGGAAGGTGACGGCGCGGTTGAGGGTGTGCGCGAGGGCGCGGTAGAGGATCGCGTTGATGAGCGAGGATTTCCCCGACCCCGAGACGCCCGTCACGCAGACGAAGCACCCGAGCGGGATCTCCACGTCGATGTTCTTGAGGTTGTTCTCCCGCGCGCCGACGATCTTGACGGTCTTCCCGCTGCCCGCGCGGCGGACCTTCGGCACGGGGATCGAGCGCTTGCCGGAGAGGTACTGGCCCGTGATCGAGGCGGGATTGGCCGCCACCTCGGCCGGGGTGCCCGCCGCAACGACCTCGCCGCCGTGGATGCCCGCCTTCGGGCCGATGTCGATGAGGTAGTCCGCCGAGAGCATCGTCTCCTCGTCGTGCTCCACCACGATGACGGAGTTGCCGAGGTCGCGCAGACTCTTCAGCGTCGCGATGAGCTTGCCGTTGTCCCGCTGATGCAGGCCGATGGACGGCTCGTCGAGGATGTAGAGCACGCCCGCGAGGGAGGAGCCGATCTGGGTCGCCAGCCGGATGCGCTGGGCCTCGCCGCCGGAGAGGGTGGCGGACTTGCGCGCGAGGGAGAGGTAGTCGAGCCCGACCGACACGAGGAAGCCGAGACGGGATTTCAGCTCCTTGAGGATCTCCCGCGCGATCTGCATCTCCGTCGGGGTGAAGGAGAGGGACTTCGTGAATGCGAGGGAATCGGTGACGGACATCGCGCAGAATTCGTGGATGTTCTTCCCGCCCACCGTCACGGCGAGGGCCTCGTGATTGAGCTTCGCGCCGTGGCAGTCCGGGCATTCGCGGTCCGTGAGGAACTGCTCGTAGTATTCCGCCTCCCATCCGCCGGGCTGGGCGCGGTCCTCGATCAGCTTGATCATGCCATCGAAGGTCGTCGTCACATGGTTGACGCGGTTGCCGAAGGTGCGGTCGATGGTGAAGGTGTCCGGGCATCCGTACAGAAGGACGTCCCGCGCCGCCTTCGGGTAGTCCCGGATCGGCATGTCGAGCGTCGCACCGTATTTTTCGATCGCCGCCTTGACGAGCGGGCCGTTCCACGAGGCCTCCTCGAGGGTCTTGAAGCCGTTGACCTGCACCGCGCCCTCCCGGAGGGACAGATCCTCGTCCGGGATGATCTTTCGCGGGTCGACCGAGCGGAGGACGCCGAGTCCCGCGCACGTCGGACACGCGCCGAAGGGGTTGTTGAAGGAGAACATGCGCGGTTCGAGCTCGGGGAAGGAGATCCCGTGCTCCGGGCAGGCGTAGTTCGTCGAGAATTCGAGCTCGCGCGCCTCCTCGCCCTCCCGCGGAACGGTGACGACCGAGAGGGAGCCCTCGGATTCGCGCAGCGCCGTTTCGACCGAGTCCGTCAGACGGCTGCGCAGCCCTTCCTTCATCACGAGGCGGTCGACGACGAGTTCCACCGAATGGCGCTGGTTCTTGTCGAGGGAGATCTCCTCGCCGAGATCGTACAGGATCCCGTCGACGCGCACGCGCACGAAGCCGCTCTTCTTGGCGTCGGCAAAGACCTTCTCGTGACGGCCCTTCTTGCCGCGGACGACCGGGGAGAGGACCATGAAGCGGGTCCCCTCGGGGAGGGCCATCAGGGAGTCGAGGATCGTGTCGACTGAGGTCTGACGGATCTCGCGGCCGCAGACCGGACAGTGCGGGACGCCGAGACGCGCGTACAGGAGGCGGAGGTAGTCGTAGATCTCCGTCACGGTCCCGACGGTCGAGCGCGGGTTCTTCGAGGTCGTCTTCTGGTCGATGGAGATGGCGGGGGAGAGGCCCTCGATCGTGTCGACGTCCGGCTTGTCAAGCTGGCCGATGAACATGCGGGCGTAGGAGGAGAGGGACTCCACGAACCGGCGGTGGCCCTCGGCGTAGATCGTGTCGAACGCGAGGGAGGACTTGCCGGAGCCGGAGAGCCCGGTGAAGACGACGAGCTTGTCCCGGGGGACGTCGACGTCGATGTTTTTCAGGTTGTTCATCCGCGCGCCGCGGACGGAGATGAATTCGGGCATGGAACGGGTACCTCGTGGTTGGAATCGGTGGGATCGCCCCGGCGGAGAGGATCGCCCCCGCACCGAAGCAAGATCATTATAATAGAATTTAAAATCCTTGTCAATAGATAATATAAATTTTCTTGCGGTTTTTTCAGAGGTTTTTTCACGGGGGAATTGTAACGCACGGAAAAATGTGCTATAATAAGGACAGAATCCATCAGACAGGAGGCCTGTCATGACGAGAGTGAACATGCCGCGGACGCTCGCGGAGTACGAACAGCTCTTCCGGATGATTCTGGTCGACGGAAAAAGCGTCGTCGTCGAGCAGGACGGGGAGCCCGTTGCCGACATCACGCCGCGGGAGAGGGACATTTCCCGGCGGATCGGCATTGCGAAGGGGAAGTTTGAGATCCCGGACGCGTTTGACGAGTGGGATCAGGAGGTCGGAGAATTGTTTGGGGAGGGAGAATGAAGATCCTGCTGGATACTCATATCCTGCTGTGGGCGCTGAGCGGCGACCCCCGTTTGCCGGAGCGCGCGGCGGAGGAGATCGGCAGCCCCGAGAATACGATCGCATACAGCGTCGCATCGCTTTGGGAGGTCGAAACCAAGCACCTCGCGCACCCGGATAAAATGGCGTGGGGCGGAGATTTTCTGGATTTCTGGTGCCGGGAGGCAGGATATCAGCCGCTGGAAATCCGCGCGGAGCACATTTCCCGCCTGAAGGATCTCCGTCGTCCGGATGACGCGCCGCCGCATAAAGACCCGTTTGACCGGATGCTTATATGTCAGGCAGAAGAGGAAGGCATGATGCTTTTGACCCACGACGCCCTGCTCGCACAATATGACGCTCCGTGCATTCTGCCCGTCTGACACCCCCTGCCCGCTGCCCGAACGGCGGGCTTTTTCTTTTGGAAAGCCGTCCCGCGGCAGAGGTTCGGGGTGAGGAGTGAAGCGTCGAAATAATAAGTAAGAAGCAAGAGGCAAGAAGGGAGTCAGAAACCGCCGCGCAGTTTCACATAATTCTGAATTCTTAATTCTGAATTCTGAATTCCTCCCTCCTCACCCTCCGAGCATCCCTCGCTCCGCCCGCCGGATGATCTCATCCGCACGGAGCTTGTCCTCCCGGTAGGCCTTGCGGAGCAGCTCCGACGGGATGAATTCGTCGTACTTGTCGAAGACCGGGGCCTCGGTCGGGCTGATGAGCGCGTCGAGATCGATCCCCTCGCTGGCGATCTTCCCGGAGATCATCTTCATCAGATCGTCTCCGCGCCCGCCCTCGAGCTTGAAGGTCATGTAGTAGCATCCCTCGAAGTCCATGCCGGTGAGCTTGAACGCCCCGGCCTTGCGGACGAGATAGCGGCGCAGCGTGCGGAAGGAGCGCGTCCCGAGCCACGGGAAGAGCGCCCAGGTGTACCCGCCGAGCGGGAGGATGCAGCTCTCCGTGAGCCCGGTGTTCCGCGCAACGGCACGGGCGACCCGCAGCCGCTGGAGGGCGCCTTCACGCAGATAGGGGTATTCCGTGTCCTCGCGGAGGACCTGCCGCATCCGCTCGAGAATGCGGGTGTTGACCTCGCCGTAGTCGCCCGGCCAGCTGATCTCCATCTTGCCGCGCACGGGCTTGACGTAGATGAGCTTGCGGGGGATGTCGAGCTCCTCCACCTCCCAGACGCGGCCCGCGAGCGCGAACCGGTCCCCGACGGGCGGCGGGGTGGTGATGACGCCGATCTCGTCGGATTCGCACCGGACCGTGAAGTCCTCCTCATCCTTGAAGACGGCGTAGAATTTGAAGGAATTCGTGAGCCGCTCCCCGCGCAGCCCGACGATCACCTCGCGCTCGTCCGTGAGCTCGAGCCAGTCGTTGTTGATCATCGAGAGGAGCAGCGTCTTGTAGTCGTCCTCCTCGATGTATCGGAACGGCGGCAGGGCGAGGATCTTCTGGGCGAGATCCTTCGTTTTGAGCGCGCCGGAGGAGGCGACGACGGAGAGGGTCTGCTGGAAGAGGAGGGAATAGGGGCATTTCTTCATGAGCGGGGGCTCGATGAAGCGCTCCTCGATGTAGAGCTGGACGATGGCGATGGCCTTGAGCAGCTCCCACGGGATGAGCTGGGGCAGGGGCGTGTTCGGCAGGGGATTCTCCTCGCGGAAGACCATCATCATCTCCGGCGGATTCCCGCGCCTGCCCGACCGTCCGAGCCGCTGCAGGAACGACGAGACGGAGTTCGGCGAGCCCTGCTGGATGATGCGTTCGAGGCGGCCGATGTCGATGCCGAGCTCCATCGTGACGGTGGCGCACGCGACGGCCTGGATGTCGTCGTCCTTCATTTTGAGCTCGGCCTCTTCGCGGATGGAGGCGGAGAGGAAGCCGTGGTGGATGAGGAAGACGTCCGGCTCGCCCCGGTATTCGGCGATCTCGCGCAGGGTGGCGCAGATGTATTCGGTCTCCTCGCGGGAGTTCGAGAAGACGATGCACTTCTTGCCCTTCGTCGCGTCGTAGATGTATTCGTACCCGCGGTCGAGGGAGAGGGTCTCCTCGCGGCGGTTCCCGGGCGGGGTCGGGATCAGGGCGACGTCGTTCACGGCCGAGGCTTCCCCGGTCTCGGGACCGACGGCGGAACGGGTACCCGCGGTGATCTCTCCGGCGTTCTTTTCGATGATATAGAAGTGCTCCATGCCGAGCCGCCAGCGGATTTTCGCCGGGGGGATGGAGGGGATCGACGTGTCGCGTCCGCTGCCGCCGCCGAGCCATGCCGCCGCGCGGTCCATGTCGCCGAGGGTGGCGGAGAGCCCGATGCGCCGGGGAGAGACGCCGGTCTTTTCGCGGAGGCGCGCGAGCTGGCAGAGGATCTGGTTGCCGCGGTCGCTCCCGGTGAGGGTGTGGATCTCGTCGATGACGATGTACCTTAGGTCCCCGAAGAGGCGGATGAGGTCGGAGGAGCGGTTCATGAGCATGGCTTCGAGGGATTCCGGCGTGATCTGGAGGATGCCGCGGGGCTCGCGGAGGGCCTTTGCCTTGTGGGACGCGGCGACGTCTCCGTGCCAGTGGTAGACGGGGATCCCGGCCTCTTCGCAGAGCTCGGAGATGCGTCCGAACTGGTCGTTGATGAGGGATTTGAGCGGGGCGATGTAGAGCGCGCCGAAGGATTCGGGCATATCCTCGTAGAATTCGGAGAGGATGGGGAAAAAGGCCGCTTCGGTCTTCCCGGACGCGGTCTGGGAGGGAAGGAGGAGGTTGGTGTCGGAGCCGAAGAGGATCTCGGCGGCGACCACCTGCACGGGGGAGAGGGCCTCCCAGCCGTGGGAATAGATGAACTCCCGGATGAAGGGGGAGTATTGGTCGAAGACGGACATGGAACAGGGCCTCCTTTTTATCTTTTGCGCGTATCTTTTCCCCGAGATACGCGCTGATCTATATTCTTTCTCTTGCGCGCTGACGCCGCGGAGTCCGCGGGGACACATGGCGGGCTCACCGGGCAGTGCCCGGGGACACATGGCGGGCTCACCGTTGGCAAGCCCGCGAAGAGCGGGGCGTTCATTCAGCTTGCGCACTAACGTTTGCGGGGATGTACTCGCTGAATCCATCGTTTTTTTCGCCTGCGCG
>JAFPWV010000146.1 GCA_017412675.1 Clostridia bacterium | reverse complement strand
GGGGTGGAGTCCAGAGGCGGGGAACGCGCCTTTGGGAGCGGTGATTGACAAGAGGGCGGCTCCGGAGCCCTCTTGTCCGCCAGCCGCGTAGGCGAAAAAAACGAGTGATTTCGCTGTACATCCCCGCAAACGTTAGTGCGCAGACAAAATGAACGACCCGCTCTTCGCGGGCTTGCCAACGGTGAGCCCGTCTCCTGTCCTCGGGCACCGCCCGGTCCCTGCGGCACCGCCCGACAAAAAAAGCACTGCCGAAGCAATGCTTTTCTTTCCGCGCCCTATAGGATTCGAACCTACGACCTACCGGTTCGTAGCCGGGCACTCTATCCGCTGAGCTAAGGGCGCGTGCTCCGCTTTTCGCGTGCTCATATATTATACCGCGTCAGGGAGCGTTTGTCAAGGGCTTTCGGTGAAGTTTTTCGGGAAAAATCCGGCTCCCGCTCAGTGCTCCGGAACCTCGTTTTCCGTCTCCGCTTCCGGCTCCGGGCCGATCTTTTCCACCGGGATCTCGGGGAATCCGGGCCGCGGATGGCGGAATTTCCACGTCTCCGGATCGAGGTCGGCCTCCTCGCAGGTGCGGTAGACGGCGTTGTTTTCGACCCGGCTGTACCGGTACACCGAGTCCGAGATCCAGCCGAGCTGCCCGTCCCGGTGCACGATCACGTTGCCCTCCACGACCGAATCGGAGGGGTTGATCGGGAAGTCCGGGTCATCCGGATCCGTCGCAAAGTCCGTCTTGAGCCGCCCGAGCGACGGGTACATCGCCCGCCAGACGTCGGAGAGATAAGGCGTCGCGCGGAGCTTCTGCCAATGCGGGGCGTCCGGGGTGTTCACCGCCTGCTTCGCCCAGCCGCCGTGCACGAAGCCGTCGCGGTTGCGGTCGTCGTACTGGATCGGGTGGATCCCGTCGCCGACGATCAGGTTGTCCCGGACCGTGTTCTCGAAGCCGCCGCCCACGAGGAACCCGTTCTTCGGCACGCCGACGAGGATGTTCCCGTACGCCGTCTGCCCGCTCTGCCCGTCGTCCCAGTAGATGCCGTCCGGTTTGAATTCTCCGGAGCCGATGTGGTAGAGCAGATTGTACCGGATGACGGTCCCGTGCCCGCACCAGTCGTAGCCCGCGTAGATCGCCCCGGCATCGCTCGAATGCAGGACGACGTCGTGGATGAGATTGTATTCGATCCGGTGCTCGTTCCCGCCGTAGTGGATCGCCATGTGCGGGGAACCCCAGATCTCGTTGTGCGCGCAGACGTTCCCGACGCCCGCGAGGTCCACGCCGGACTGATAGGTCTGGTAGACCTCGGAGAAGTCGTGGATCCGGCAGTTCAGCACCCGGTTGCCGCCCGGTGTCAGCGTGTTCCGGTCACCGCCCGAGAGATAGATGCCGCCGCGGCCCGTCCGGGTGACTTCGCACCGCTCGACCGTGTTGCCGGACCCGCTCACGACGATGCCGTGGTCCGCGACGTTCTTCACGAGGAGGCGCCGGAGGACGTTTCCCTGCCCCGTGAATTCCGCGCCGTTCGCACGCGCCGCCGTCAAGGTGAAGCCCTCAACCGTCACCACGTCCGCCGTTCCGCGGATCAGCGGGTCGCGGGAGAGGGAGACGGTGACGTCGTCACCCGGGTCATACGGCCAGACGAAGAGGAGGCCACTCCTGCGGTCGAGGTAGTACTCACCGGGGCTGTCAAGCTCCTCGAGGACGTTGTAGAGGTAGTAGAGCGCGCCGGAACGGGCCCCGAAATTCGAGACGAAGCGGGGGTACATCGCGCGGTTCGGCGTGTAGAAGGTGACGGGGGAGGAGGAGTCCGCCCAGTCCCACATGAAATAGCCGAAGGTCCATGCGGTCTCGGGTTCCGCCCATTTCTTCACGCGCTCGTTCGTCGCGGGATCGAGGATGTAGCACCCGCCCCGGGGATTGCGGAGCCCGTTGTTGCACCGCCAGTAGTTCTGGGGCGGGAACTCGTTCACCTCGCCCACGTCCATGACGGCCTCGAGGCGGAGCCAGCCCTCGTTCGGGTAGCGCGCGAGGGTCATGCGCCGTCCGCCGGAGAAGATCTCGATGTTGGTTCCGATGGCAGCGCCGTCATACCGGGATGCCGTATGGAAGCCGCCGATCGCGCAGACGGGCCCCCAGTCGTCGGAGGTGAGGCCCCCTGCCGTGAGGTCGATCACCCGGACATGCGCCGCGGCCTCTTCCGTGAGACGGGGAACGAATGCCGGCGGCAGGGGAGCGGTATCCGCCGCGGAAACGGTCAGCCCGCCGGTGAGGGTCGCGCCGTCCCCGATCCAATGGGAGCCGCTGTCCGCGGAGTCGAGAACGAGGGATTCGCGGTATTCGCCGGGAAGGACGCGGACGGTATAGCCGGGACTCCGACGTCCGGCGTCCCGCGCGCGTGCGAGGGTGGCGAAGGGCTCGGCGGCCGTGCCGGGATTCGCGTCGCAGCCGGAGGGAGAGACAAAGAAGGTCATGGGAAAGCTCCTTTCGGGAGATGGTCTTCGCCGTCATTGTAGCACATTTCGGACAGGGATGCAAGGGGGAGAAGCGGAAACGAACAACGAAGAGTGAATAACGGACGGCATTGCTCGTTCCCGCGAAACCCGCACCTCTTAACTCTTATTTCCTGCTTCTTCCTTCAAAGCTCTCCCCTTGACATTCCCTCCATTTTATGCTATGATACGGTTGGTACATTTCTAAAAACTCGGAGGATTTTTTATGAAAACCTTTCTCCTGGCCGGCATCGAATGCTCCCGCGTCGCGCAGGGCTGTATGCGCATCGGCGGCATGGCGCCCGCGGATCTCGATCGTCTGATCAAGACCGACCTTGAATGCGGCATCAATTTCTTCGACCACGCGGACATCTACGGCGGCGGCTCCTGCGAGACCGTCTTCGGCGATTTCCTGCGCGCCAATCCCGGTCTCAGGGACAAGATGGTCCTCCAGTCCAAGTGCGGCATCCGCGGCGGCACCTACGACTTCTCGAAGGACCACATCATCCGTGAAGCCGAGCAGTCTCTCACCCGCATGGGGATCGACACCCTCGATTTCCTCCTGCTCCACCGCCCCGACACCCTCGTCGAACCGGAGGAGGTCGCGGAGGCGTTCGACAAGCTCTCCCGCGAGGGCAAGGTGAAGAACTTCGGCGTCTCGAACCACAATCCCTACCAGATCGAGCTGCTCGAGTCGGCGCTCGGCGGCCGGAAGATCGTTGCGAACCAGCTCCAGTTCAGCATGACCAACACGACCATGATCGACGCGGGCATCCACGTCAACATGGAGGACGGTTCTGCGGTGAACCGGGACGGCGGCGTGCTCGATTACTGCCGCCTGAAGGGCATCACCATCCAGCCGTGGTCCCCCTTCCAGTACGGCTTCTTCGCGGGCCCGTTCATCGGCAATCCCGACTATGCGAAGCTCAACGCGAAGCTCGACGAGGTTTCCGCGCGGTACGACGTCACCCCGACGGGCATGGCGATCGCGTGGATCCTGCGTCACCCGGCAAAGATGCAGCCGATCATCGGCACGACGAACCCCGACCGCATCGCGCAGATCGCGAAGGCCGCGGATGTCACGATCACCCACGACGAGTGGTACGAGCTGTACAAGTCCTCCGGAAAGACGCTGCCGTAAAGCGCGAAGACAGAAGCGGCGATCCGCCCGAACGAATGAAAAACGGAGCCCGGTCAAACGATCGGGTTCCTTTTTTGACCCATCCGGCACCGCAAGTTGACAAATCGGAGGAATCCGTGTATAATGAAGAAAAATCACTCGACGGGCGGTGTGAAGGATATGAAACGAACACGGAGCCTCCGCTTCCTGCCGGCAGTCTGCCTGCTGCTTTCTTTGTTGCTGCTGTTCGCCGGATGCGGAAAAACGGAAGAGACGCCCGCGCCGGAATCGACGGCCGCCTACCGCGGAAGCAAACTCGATCTCGGCAGCCTTGAGATCATGCCGACCTTTCTTCCGTGGTACGACGAGAGCTCCGGGGAGCTGACGGTTTGCGTGCGGCAGGCCGACGCCGACAAGGTCGTCGGGACCGTCGTGCTCCGCCGATCGGACGAAAACGGCGGTTGGGACACGGCGGACGGCTCGTTTCGTGAGATCGCGCCGGAAGACGGCGGGGAGCCTCTGCAGGGCGTTCTTCTCCCGGACGGCTGGGTCGCCCTCTCGCGGGATCCGGCGGGACAAATCACGCTCGAGGTGGATCGCGGCGGAGAACGGGTCCGGACTATGCTCAAGGACCTTTTGGGAGGATCCGATCCGCGGGAAATCGCGGTGAGCGGCGACGGAGGTCTGCGCCGCGAATCTTCAGTCAAGAGTATCCCTCTGGCTGGCGGAGCACCAATAGAAGACGAGATCAAAGAGAAAACCGGCCCTCGTGAGGTCGGTTTTTTTCATTGCCGGTTTCTTTTGCTTTGTCCGTTTATCTCCCCCGGAACGTCTCCGCGCCGAGCTCGTTGTACCAGTTGTACCGCACGAGCTCCCCGTCGATCTCCCAGAGGGCGGGGGTCTCGGTCTCCATCCAGTCCACCGGACGCGCAACGTTCTTCTGCACCGCATTGACGGCCCACGCGGCCTTCAGCTCCGCGAGCTCGTCGGCGTTCAGCACGCCCGGCTTGCAGGAGACGAAGAGCGGCGAGCCCGTGCGCGCGAGGACATCCAGCCACTGCCGGTTGTATTCCCATCCGATCGCGCCCGTGATCCCGACGCAGTCCGCGTCCGCCATGTAGAACGCGCCGTTCTGGATGAGCCGGAACGCGAGCGTGTTGACGCCCATCTTCCGCGTGCGGTCCCACTCGAACCCGGACGTGTCGTCGCCCGTGCGGTTCAGCTCGTGAAGCCCCGCGCAGAGATGCGGGATCGTGTTGCAGCCGATGATGACGCAATCCTCGCCAGCCGCCTCGCGGATCGTTCTGTAAAAGTCCACGACGATCTCGGCGGACGTGCGGCCCCGGTCATAAAAGTGCCAGCCGTTCTTCGTGATCTTGTCGCCGAAGTGCAGACCCCATGTCCCGAAGAGATCGAAGGTCGAATAGTCGTGCTTGATGAGCTCGTAGCCCCAGTCATGCGCGATCATGCGCGTGATCCGGGCGACGTAGTCGAGGACCGCCGGATGCGACGGATCGAGGTAGTCCGCGTCGCGCGCCAGCCGCCAGCTCTCGTCCGCGCCTTCCGTTGCCGCAAGCTCGCGGTGGCCGTCGACCAGATACCGGACCCAGATCCCCGGGCGGACGCCGGATGCGCGCATTTCACCCGCGAGGGCCTTCATGTCGGAGAAGCGCTCGTTCGTCACGGTCCACGGGGCGTCGGTGTTCCACTTCTGCCAGCCGTCGTCGATCACCATGTACGGGATGTTGTCGAGCCCCCTGCATTGCTCCGCGACGATCTTCGTATCCCCGAGGATCTCGTCGTGCGAGCTGTTGCCGTAGGCGTAATACCAGTTGTTCGAGCCGTAGACCGGATGCTTCGGGAGGCAGGGATCGGGGCACATCTCGGTGCAGAATGCCCGCCCCGCCGCGAACGCCGTCATGTTTTCGTAATCGCGGAAGAGGACGGTGCAGACAGAGAGCGTGCGGTTTTTGAGGATCACGCCCTCGCCGCCGCATCGCACGTCCGCCCAGAGGGTCACGCCCGCGCCGTCGTACTGCCACGCGCAGATCGCCCCGGGACGCACACGCACGCCGAAGCCCTCGGTACGGCGTCCCGCGGTGTCGGGGCAGGCGTCGGAGCCGTTCGAGACGAGGATGTACCACGGCATCATGCGGCCAGGCTCGATCCCGCGCCAGACGAGGTCGCCGTAACCGCGTTCCCAGTGGTCGCCGAGGATCTTGACGGGTTCGGCCCGGCGTTCCTCTTCGGTGAAGTTCCAGCGGAGGCGGATCCACGTGAGAGGCGTCGAATCGGCGCGCACCTTGACGGCAAGCGTGCCGGCCTGCTCGTAGAGCGTCGTCGAGAGCTCGATGTCGCCGCGGACGAAGATGCTGCCGGGCGCGTTCGCAACACGGTCGGTAAACGCTTCATCCGCCGTATATAGGGTGAGAAGATCGGGATTTCTGAGTTTCATCGGTGGACTCCTTCGGTGCATTTGGATTTGCATCATTATAGCATACCGCGGAGGCGAAGTCAAGCGAGGCAGGTCAATTCTTCATTCTTCATTCATAATTCTGAATTCGTTATACTTCCCTCTTGCACAAAATCCGTTTGTGTGCTATAATATACTCGCAGCATTTTTGGAAAGGACCCACGGTTATGTTGGAAAACGAAACGCCGCGCGGCGAATACGAGATCGCCGGTGACGAAAACGAAGAGATGACGCCCGACAGCTGGGAAGCATACGGGGATTCCGAAGCGGGCGAATACGAAAATGATGAAATCTATGAAGAGGAAGAGGAGGACGGCAACCTCGCGGACGTCGCGGAGCGCATTCTCGGCGCGCGTCATTCCCGTGTGACCACCGCCGCGCCCATCGTCACCCGGCCCGAGGCGAAATCCCCCGCGGGAGAGCGTCCGAAGAAGACCTCCGCCATGACGAAGCACATCCCGGTCCGTCCCCGCAACGAGGACCTGACCCGGACGCGCCAGCTCCAGGCAGCGGAAAGAGCCCGCCGCCGCGAGGAGGAAGAACGCCGCCGTGCCGAGGCCGAAAAGAAGCGCAAACGCGCCGCCGTGATCGCCGTTGCCCTCGTCGCCGTCCTTCTGATCGGCGCAGGGATCGGGATTGCCGCCGCCGTTGCAAAGCACCGCGCCGAAGCGAACCGGGCGAAGGATCCCGCCCTCGTCACCCCCGTCGATGACGAGCAGACGAACGCGCCAAACGATGCAAACGACGCGCTCCCGCCCATCCATGAGGCAGATCCCGCAGGGACCGGGACGACCGACGATTCGGAGAATCCGGAGAACACGGAGGACCCGGGCACCGCGGACGCATCCGGAGACACGCAGACGGACACGAATGAGCAGGCGGAGAATCCGGACGAGGAGCCGGGATCGGACAGCCAGCCCTCGGACAGCCCATCCGCAGAGCAGCCCTCGACCGCCGGTCCGACGGACGTTCAGCTCAACCCGCCGTCGACTGGCGGAAACACCACCGGCGAGGAGGGGGACAACACGGAATGGGTGCCCCCGGAGCTGCCGAAATACTGGATCGTCGTGGACTTCTATGACCGCCCGGATCTGACGGTCCAGACCGTGGCGACCACACTCGGCGCGCTCTTGGCGAACAACGGGATCACCCTCGAAGAAGGAGAGCGTGCATCGGTCGATCTCTGGAACGACTGGCTCGCCTCCGATCAGACGATCACGGTGGACAAGTACGTCTACACGACCGAGGACATTCCCGAGACCGTCGCCCATACGCGGGAAGAGATCGGCGTCGACACGGTTCCGCGCGGACAGACCCGGACCCTCCAGGAGGGCGTTGACGGCCAGTCCGTGAAGCACTACACGGTCGCCTACAAAAACGGCGTGGAATTCGACCGCCGCCTCGACTGGGAAGAGGTCGTCACGGCGATGGTGCCGGAAAAGGTGCAAATCGGCGTCGGCGGGACCCTCGTCGGCAAGGACGGCGTGACCTACTCCTACGCCTATCACTTCACCTGCCCCGCGACGTATTACAGCACGAGCGAATACACCTTCTCCGGGAACTATGTCAGCAGCCGGACCGTCGCGGCGGACTTCAACTACTTTGCGCTCGGCACGAAGATGTATGTCAAGAACAACCGCTACGACTTCGGCTACCGCGTCGTGGAGGAGAGGGGCTCCAACTTCGATCCGTGGGAGATCGCCGTCTGGATGCCCGCGGACGACCCGAACGCCCCCCTGATGATGGCCGAAGGGTATGTCACCGATATGGAAATCTACATTCTCGACTGATTTGACGGACGGAGGACACGGCAATGGATTTCACGAGACTGAAAGCGTTTCAGGACTACCTCGTCTCCTGGCGGATCCCGGGGAACGACTGCATCGTGACGAAGGATCACGAGATCGTGTACCACTACATGACCGGGTGGGCGGACCGGGAGGCAGGACGCGCGATGCGGGGCGACGAGCTCTACTTCTTCTGGTCGGCCTCGAAGGTCATCACCTCTTCCCTCGGGATGCGCCTCCTCGAGGAGGGAAAGTTCATGATGAACGATCCCCTCGCGGACTTCATGCCGGAATTCCGGGACATGACGGTGCGCACCCGCGCGGAGGACGGACACGAGGAGATCGTCCCGGCAAAGCGGTCCATCCTTGTGCGCCATCTCTTCAACATGACGGCGGGTTTTGACTACAATTTCGGCACGCCGGCGGTCGAGGAGGTCAAAAAGGCCACGGACGGCCGCTGCCCGACGCGGGAAGTGGCGCGCGCCATTGCGAAGTCCCCGCTCTGCTTCGAGCCGGGCGAGATGTGGCAGTACAGCCTGTGTCACGACGTCCTCGGCGCGTTCATCGAAGTCGTCGCGGGCAAGCGGCTGCGGGACTATGCCCGGGAAGTCCTCTTCGATCCGCTCGGGATGGACGACACGTCGTACAACCTCCCGGATGCGGAGAAGATGAAGCGGCTCGCGGTGCAGTACAACTGGCGGGACGATCTCGGCAAATACCTGCCGACAAACAACACCTGCGGCCACATCCTCGGCCCGGATTACGATTCCGGCGGAGCGGGCGTCCTTTCGACCTGCGCGGACTACGCGAAGTTCTCCGAGACCATCGCAAACGGCGGTCTCTCGGGGGACGGCTACCGCTATCTCTCCCCCCGGACGATCGATCTCTGGCGGACGAACACCCTGAACGAGCGTCAGCGGGCAAACTACAGCTGGTCCCAGCTCGCGGGCTACGGATACGGCTTCGGCGTGCGCACGATGATGGATCGCGCGGCGGGCGGATCGATCGGGCCCGTGGGCGAATTCGGATGGGGCGGCGCGGCGGGCGTCTGGGTGATCCTCGATCCGGACAGCCGGGTCTCGCTGACTTACACCCAGCACCTCCTCAATAATCAGGAACCGTTCATCTCCCCGCGGCTGCGGAACATTCTCTACGCGTGCCTTTGATGGCAAACGGAACGGATCCCAGCTAACCACAGAAAAACAAGTGCGCCTCCTTTGCGGGTGCGCACTTTTTCTGATAGCTGCCTCGATGATTCACCATTCGCTCTTCGCTGTTCGTTTTCCGCCGCACCTCTTCCCTCTTGCTTCTCACTTACACAGAAAAAGGGGCTGTCGCATGAACTCCAAGAAACGGAGAAATGCGACAGCCGTTCTCTTTACACAGCGCTATCGGCGTTCTTTTTCTCCTTTATCGAGGAGAAAAAG
>JAFPWV010000016.1 GCA_017412675.1 Clostridia bacterium | reverse complement strand
TGCTCAAGCGTGTGTCGTCTTTCAGACGATGTGCGCTTTTCTCTATATTTCCGTTTCGCGCTGCCGTTCGCCACCTTCTCCGTTTCGCATTCAACAACAAATTCTGAAACGAAACGGAGAAAGGATATGCATAGAAAAAAGAGCGACTACGCTCTCAACAAACTTGACCAAGAAGCAATCGTTTACATAGACGCCGAAGGAAAGTCATACCGTTTGACCTGCGAGGAATTTCTTTCCGAGGAAGAATTTCTGCGGTGGAAAAAATGGTCTGACGAGAACTACCACGAGATAGAAAAGAAACAACACATAGAGGATAACCACACTGTCCCGTTGACTATGGATATAGAAGTAATGGCGGATAAGGGTACTCTCGCTTCTGAAAGCAATGAGGACGAAGGAAGCATCCTCCTGTGCTGGAAGGATAGGCTCACTGAAAAACAGTTTCGTCGTTTGTGGATGCTTGTCATCGAGCATTTATCTGTAAACGAGATCGCAAAGAGAGAAGGTGTGAAACCGCAGAGTATTTCGGAATCGTTGGCAGAAGCCAGAAAAAAGCTTTGTTAACTTTTTATGAATTGCCCTGAAAAACACCCTCTAAAACGGCGTATAGTGAAGGCATCTTTTCCAGAAACCTTTACTGTTCGTTGACAACTGAATAGGTTACTGCCGGTACGTAATTCATACTCGAGCGAAGCAGGATCCGCCGCGAAGACGAGGGTTCGACCTCAGAGCGATCAACGGAAATATGCAAGCTGGCGTTGGTAAACCAGTCCGCGACGACGGTATGGAGGATAATGATACTTGCTCACGCTCTCTCAAGGACTGGAGGGAAGCCCTGCCATATACGGGAATCGGTATGGCGGAGTTATGCAGCCAAACCACGGCGGCCGGAAGTGCCTTTGCGAACCTAAATCAAACCTATAATTCGGGGCTGAATCTATCCTGTTGTTCCTCGCTGCGGGATGTGATTCAGCCCGCTGTTATAGGCTTGATTCATAGGAATGAGTGCATGGAGTTTTTGAATCCAGACAGAAGCGATTTGGAAAATTCATCAGAAGGGAAGTGGGAGAGTCAAATCATGCGGTTTATCGAAGAAGGAATTGCGCGCCTTAGGGAATCCTCGAATATACAGACGGCTCAAAGGAGTTTCGACCGCTCCTGCAAGCTGTGCTGTTTCCGAGGATACCATATTCGGTGTGATCAATGTAAAGTGGCGGATGTGTTCGATCAGGTAAAGGAAGCCCTTACCTTTCAAAGTGTGTCCGTCACTGTGACAAACACAAGTCATATAAGGGAGGAGAAATAATGATTTGGGCGGCGTTTTTCGTCGGACTCTTTTTCGGGGGATTTATCGGATTGGGAACCATGTGCCTCTTCGTCGTCAGCGGGAATGAGTCCCGGTGCGAAGAGTGTCGGGAAAGAAACAGCCATGCAGCACAACGGCAAGTTTGATTTCGGGAAAAATACGGAGGGGGATGAACCGTCCCTCACTATCCTCTCCGCACCGAAACCACGCCAAAGCCGGTTGAGTCCGAAAGAATCCGAAATCGATTGACAAATCGCGGAAGCTATGATATAATATAAAAGGAAAGGTATCCGCTCAGAACGGATTGCATTGGATCAATGGAGGAAGGAAAATGTCTGCAGACAACCCACAGTACAAGGATCGATTATTCAATTTTCTGTTCGGAAGCGAAGAAAATAAAGCGTGGACGTTGAGTCTGTACAACGCCGTGAACGGTTCGGCATACACCGATCCGTCCGTGATTGAGATCACCACGATTCGGGAAGTCATGTATCTTGGGATGCACAACGATGTGTCCTTCCTGATCGCGGACGCTATGACGCTATACGAGCAGCAGTCCACTTATAATCCGAATATACCGCTGAGACTGCTCCAGTACGCGGGCAATCTTTATGAAAAATTTGTGAAAGAGCGGAAGCTGAACAAATACGGGAGCGAACTTTTGAAACTCCCGGTCCCTAAGCTTGTCGTCTTCTATAACGGAAGGAAGGATCAGCCGGACGAGAAGATGCTCTATCTGAGTGATTCCTTCCCTAAAGGAGCAGAATCCGATATTGAAGTCAGAGTGCGGATGCTGAACGTGAATTTCGGAAGGAATCAGGAACTGCTGAACGCCTGCAAGCCGCTCAGGGAATACGCATGGCTGGTCGAGGAGGTTCGGAAGAACAACACATCCCACGATGAAACCGGTATGAGCAGCGCGATAGACAAAGCGATAAACGAAATGCCGAACGATTTTGTGATCAAGCCTTTTCTGGAGGCACATCGAGCGGAGGTGAAAGGAATGTTACTGACAGAATACAACGAAGCCGAGCAGATGGAACTGTTCAAGGAAGACGGACGGAGAGAAGGAGAAGAGAACACTCTTGTTAACTCTGTAAAAAAATTGATGGCAAACATGAATTGGACAATGGAACAGGCGATGGATGCTTTGAGCATACCAAAAGATCAGCGTGAGAAGCTCGAGGATAAGTTTTAAGCCCCTGCGGGAATACGCATGGCTGGTCGAGGAGGTTCGGAAGAACAACATATCGCACGATGAGACCGGAATGAGCAGCGCGGTGAATAAAGCGATAGACGAGATGCCGAACGATTATGTGATCAATCCTTTTCTAGAGGCACCCGAGCAGAGGTGAAAGGAATATTCCTGACTGAGTACAATAAAGCCGAACAGATGGAACTGTTCAAGGAAGACGGACGGAGAGAAGGAAGAGCAGAAGGGCGCGTAGAAGGTGAAGGCTTGCTTGCGAAGCTGATGTCAATTCTATTTGAGAAAGGACTTGTAAAGGAAGTGCAGGCAGCTGCTTCAGATGAAGAAATCAGAAGGAAACTGTATTCTAAGTACAATCTTGTGTAATGATCATGGCGATAGTATCATACAGAGTAAGGTTTATTCGTTCAAGTGACAGAAGGTGAAAGAAAACCATCTTAGCGATAAAGATAAAGATGTTCAAAGAAGAGGAGAGTAACAGTAGCATGGAAATTTTTACTGGGATACAGAAAGATGTAGTATCATATAGAAGATGAATGACGAGCTGAGATGCGGGGAGTATAAGGTACTATAGGAATGAAAAAGAATTTGCACGAATAGGTTTAGTGGAGCTGAATGGTGGTGCTGCTGTAAACGTCTCAAAATATTATTTATGACGGATCGGCATTTCGAATGATGTTTAATAGTCGCGTTGCCTGAATAAATTGATACATGCGGTATATCGACAGAAATATGATGTTTGCGATAAACATAATGGATAGGCAGGGGTATGATGAAAATGTATTATACACGTTAGTGTGAAAACCAAGTGGTTAGGTGGATGGCTGTTTGGAAATTTATATCAATGGAATCAGTGGTAGGTACACAGAGAGTGAAAGAAACATTAGCGTCAAGTCTTAGCAATTCGAGTTTAATTATCAGTCAAAACAGTGAGTTACACTATAAAAAGAGAATTCCAATTCATAAGGGTTGGGTTGAGTTTATCTGCGATTCGGAACAACTGGATTTCGGGTGTATAAGAAAATTACTTGGATTCATTTCTGAGCTACACAATCGATATCGACAGATGGGCATGTCATTATCGCTACGGTTCAAAGAGATGTACTCTGTTGATAAACTTACTATTCAGATATTGGAATGCATCGTGTATTCATTGATTGTTGATTATCATTACAATATATCTTTGCAAATGTCCTTTTCAAGCCAAATCCATACTGAAAGTTTCAATTACACACCTCTATCTCATCTTAGCAGCAATAAGTATAGTATAACAGCTTTTATAAAGGCATTTGAAATGGACACTCGCGTTACGCATTATCGTAGAATAGTTCCCAAAGAATGGTCGGAAGATGGACGCTTGGGTTCTGTAATTTATTCTGATATCGCTCAAACAATTCGAAATTCAGTTGATGATGATGAATATATTAATAAAATGACTGAAGTTATTACGGAGTTGATCAACAATGCAAATGAGCATAATGACTCGGATTGTTTGATTGATGTTGACATAAGTGGGGATTATAAGAAGACAACTGACCTACAGGGCCGTTATAAGGGAATTAATGTATCTGTGATTAGCTTTTCGCGACGTATAGTGCCGGACTTGCTAAAAGAAAAGATTTATAATATGAAATTCCCAAAAGAAAGATACTCGGTAGTTGCGAGGGCATTTAGTTCACACAAGTCTTTTTTTGGTGAGGTCTACACAGAAGATGATTTTTTCACTATTGCATCATTTCAGAACAAAATATCAGGACGAGAAGCGGACTACTCTTCGGGAGGAACTGGATTGACAAAACTAATACAATCATTGGAAGACTATTCCGATTCATCAACATGTTATATGGTGTCGGGAAAAAGAGCGCTTTACTTTTTACAAGACTATTTAGATATCGACAAAGAAGGATGGATCGGATTTAATCATGAGAATAATTTTCGCGATTATCCTCCTGATCAACATGTTGTTTCGCAAAGCCCTATATATATACCTGGTGTTGCTTATAATTTGACTTTTGTGTATAAAAAGGAGTAAATTTTGACTAGAATCAATCTTCAATTCAAACAACCGATGGTTGCTTTGGCTGGGAATCCTTTTGGAAAAAGAACATTTAACGAGCAGGTAAAACCAAAGATAACTGATAAAGATGATTCTGTAGTAATTGTGTTTCCGGATCAGATTACACATGTAACATCTTCATTCATTCAGGGGTTTTTCTCCACTTGGTTGAGGGACAACGGACCACAAATAATCAAAAAAAAGGTTAAAATAGAATCAAAACATAAGAGGATAATTGATTATGTTTGGGACAGTATTAGCTAGTGCTGTTGTTCGAGCGGAATGTATTAATTGTGTTGAGCATTCCAATTTGAATTTTAGTGAAATCTCTTCACTTTGTTTTTCTAGTATTGCGATACTGATTTCTGTCATAACTTTGATAGAACAGAAAAGGAGGCAGAGAACAGAATTGGAGTATGAATTTTTCAAAAATCACTTTATGGATTATTTGAATAATGATATTCCAAACGGAAGAAAACTGATTGTCTTTGAGGACGAGAAGTTAGTTGGCATAGACAACTTATTGGATGTGTTGACTAGAATGAGGAAAGATGCTGATTATTTCAAATATTCCAATAATAAGTTTTACAAGAAATTCAAAAAAGTAAATCAGAAATTGGAAGATTTTTTAAGCGAAGGGCTAAATAAACAAGGATATGATAACGATAGACAGTCTGAATTTAATCGAAAGTGTGACAGAAAAATTAGAAAATTATATATAACGATAACAAAACAATATTTTGGGTTGTAAAATGAATGTTTTATCATAAATTGTTATGACGCTTACACCAATATAAATAAATGATCTATACGAATGATCTATACGAGGACATTTAATATAAATTCCTTTTGTAGGGTCAAATCATACTTCATCTCAAAAAATCGGCACAAGCAGCGCGGTGGATAAAGCGATAGACGAGATGCCGAACGATTATGTGATCAAGCCTTTTCTGGAGGCACACCGAGCGGAGGTGAAAGGAATGTTACTGACAGAATACAAAGAAGCCGAACAGATGGAACTGTTCAAAGAAGACGGGCGGAGAGAAGGACGAGCGGAAGGTGAAGGTTTGCTTGCAAAGCTGATGACAATTCTTTTTGAGAAAGGTCTCGTAAAGGAGGCACAGGATGCAGCTTCAAACGAAGAAATTCGAAAGGAACTGTATTCTAAGTACAATCTCGTGTAATGAAACGGGATTTATCCGCCAATTTGAGGTGTTAGGAATGATGAGACTTTCTGACAGAATTGCTGTGCAGAAACAGACTCAAGCTTCATCATAACAGAGCAATATTAGAAAAAGCCTTTTTGGGATGGATACCAAAGGGCTTTTTCTGTATGGTAAAATTGTGGACGGGAAAAGATCGCTCCTCTCGATCCTCACCAACTGTCCCCCAGACACAGAAAGGATTGCTGCATATAATGGAAGAATTCAGACGTGAAACATACACCGCAGATCAGGTCGGGCTGGATACTCAGACCACTGTTTACATTGTGGAACGATGCTTTGGGGACTATGACCTCATCGATCTTTACTCAGATTATGTCGCTGAAAGAGTCAAAGCGGACTTGCGTAAGCGGAATAATCCGTCCCGGGAAAGAATCTATGGTGAGAAGGAAGAATAAGGGAACTTAGGCTTGACATGGGGCAGAAAGATGGTATAATGAGTATATCCCAACCACTCTGCTCGGATAGGAGTTATGATGAAATCCATAGAGCAGAGAAGAACCATAGCAGCTTGCTACTGCCGCCTCAGCGATGATGATGCCCAGGATGGGACGTCAATCTCCATAGAGACGCAAACAAAAATCCTCGGAGACTACTGTAGAGAACATAGCATGGAAGTCTTCGACTTCTACAAGGACGATGGCTATACCGGTACGAACTTCAACCGTCCCGCCTTCAAGCGGATGATGAAGGATGCCGGAAACGGTCTGGTCAACACCATCGTGGTAAAGGATCTCTCTAGATTCGGAAGGGAACACTTACAGGTGGGAAATTACCTGCAGGTAGTTCTTCCCGATATGGGAATCCGCTTCATCGCCATCGGCGACGATGTAGACTCCGACCGGGGCAGTCTTGACTATGACCTGATGATCCCTATCAAGAATATCTTCAACGAATACTATCCCGCAGACTGTTCCCGAAAGACCCGTCAGGCGTTCGTCACGAAGGCAGCGAACGGCGAGTTTATCGGATCGCAGGCTCCGTATGGTTACAGAAAGTCCGAGGCGGACAAGCATATGCTGGAACCGGACGAGCAAACCGCGTGGGTAATAACGTGGATGTTTGAGATGGCAGCTTACCATGGTTACGGCTACAACAAGATTGCCAGAGTCCTGACGGAGAGAAAGATTATCACTCCGGCCGCGTATCAGGCGCAAAGATCGGGACGGACATATGCCAAGGATCCCTACGAATGGAACCTTTGCACCGTAAGCAAGATTCTTGCCAATGAAACGTATCTCGGACACCTCATCAGCGGGAAACGCCGGATCGCTTCCTTTAAGAATAAGAAGTCCGTAAAGCAACCGGAAGATAAGTGGATCGTGGTTGAAAACCAATTTCCGCCCCTGATTTCCAAAACCCTCTGGAACGATGCGCACGAAAGGTTGAAATCCAGAAAAAGGGTATCATCCACAGGGTTTATCAACATCTTCGCTGGGCTTGTCAAATGCGCAGATTGCGGGTACGCTCTCGGTATCACGAACGCAAAGACCCAGAGCAATTACTTCATCTGTCAGACCTACAGCAAGAAAGGAAAATCCTACTGCTCCAGTCACTACATCACCTATGAGACTCTTTATAAGGTTGTTCTCGCAGATTTGAGGGAAATGCTTCAGGCGGTGAAGGAGAACAAGGAGGAGTTCAAAAAGCGCGTCCTCCAGAAGATCGGAACCGAAGATGATGCCGGACGGAAACTGTTGGAACAGGTGATCGCGGACCTCACCAAGAAGATCGAAGATCTCTCCAACAAATACGACCATCTGTACGACGACCATTTGGACGGTCTGCTTTCCGATAAAAAGTTTCGGGAGATGTCGGAACGGTGCGAGGCAGAACAGAGCAGGGCAGAGGCGCGGCTCGCAGAACTGAAGGAGGAGCTCGGCAATGTCGAGAACTCCCTTCAGGGCGTTGAAGAGTTTATCAACGCCGCAAAGCAGTATGAAGACCTCGAGGAACTTGATAAGGAGATCTTGAACCGTCTTGTCAGATCTATTTCAGTAGGTCAGAAGATTTGCGATGACACGGGTGAACATCAGGAAATCCGCGTCAACTATCGATTCCTCGGTAAGTAATCCACCTTTAGCAGCACAGAAAAAGCAATCTCTAATTATAGGTTCGCATGGGCACTTCTCTAAATTAAACAGCGGGTCACTGGTTCAAGTCCAGTAGGGGGAGTAAAAGTTTCTCCGGCTTCGCACTGGTTCAATGTCCAGCCGCGCAAGCGCAGGGGGAGTAAAACGGAAAGGCCGTTTCCTTACGCACCTTTAGCTCAGTTGGTAGAGCAACTGACTCTTAATCAGTGGGTCCAGGGTTCGAGTCCCTGAAGGTGCAAGCGAAACGGCCCTTTCCAAACCCGGGGCATTAGCGCAGTTGGGAGCGCACAACACTGGCAGTGTTGGGGTCACGAGTTCGAGTCTCGTATGCTCCATGGAAAGAAGGAACTCCCTGTGAGTTCCTTTTTCTCAGTATTTTCTTTTTTCCATAGCGCAGCAATCTCTTTGCACTGCAAAACACTTATGTGCGATCTACAGTACAAACTGAGCAGGCAATGCCTTCCCGAAGAGGGACGGGATGTAGCCGGGTCGTGAAAACGGCAGCGGAAGGTGCCAGGGCACATCTGCGGGACAGAATAAGTTCCGGGGGTGTGTTATTTCATTCCCGGAACGGCTGCATCGGATCGTCTCTGAGATTCAGGAGGGCTTATGAAAGAACAGACGGCCATCATCAAAAAACTGTCCCGCGTCGGGATATTCGGCAACGTGATTCTGGCGGCGTTCAAGCTGTTCGCCGGGATCTTCGGGAAATCCGGCGCGATGGTGTCGGACGCCGTGCATTCGCTGTCGGACGTGTTTGCGACGCTGATCGCCTATATCGGCGTGCGGCTTTCCAAACGGCGGGCGGACGCGGAACATCCCTACGGCCACGAGCGGCTGGAATGCGTCGCGTCTTTGATCCTCGGCCTGATCCTCGCGGGGACCGGCATCGGGATCGGGTACGCGGGCATCCGGAACCTCCTCTCTGGGGAGACGCTCGAGATCCCGACGGCCCTGCCCCTCGTCGCGGCAGTCGTGTCCATCGCCGTCAAGGAGGGCATGTTCTGGTACACGATGCACTACGCGAAGAAGCTGGATTCGGCGGCGTTCAAGGCGGACGCGTGGCACCACCGCTCGGATGCGATCTCCTCGGTCGGCTCCTTCATCGGCATCGGAATGGCGAAGCTGGGCTTTCCGATCATGGACCCCGTCGCCGGCCTGATCATCTGCGTCCTGATCCTGAAGGTCGCGTTCGACATCACGAAGGACGCGCTCGAGAAAATGCTTGACACCTCGTGCAGCAGCGATTTCGAGAAGCAGATCGGCGCTTTCATCGCGGAACAGCCCGGCGTCGTGGGGATCGATCTTCTGCACACCCGGCAGTTCGGAAACAAGATCTATGTGGATTTGGAAATCACGGTGAAGCGGGATATGTCCCTCGTGGACGCCCACGCCATCGCAGAACGGGTGCACAAAAACGTGGAGGAAAACTTCCCGAACGTGAAGCACGTGATGATCCACGTCAACCCGGAGGAAGCCGAGCCCGAAGAAAACGCGGAGAAAACCGACTGACGGGCTGCTTTTCCCCTCCGCGGTGACGGCAGGGCTCCCAAAAAAGAATAACGGGTCAACGGTATCTCATAACCGTCGGACTCGACGAAGACCGGACATTTTCATCGGAAATCTGTTCGGTCTTGTTCGTTCCATCCTCCGGATCGAGAAAGCCGTGAGGAAAACGATCTTTGAAATCGACGGGAAGAGAATCTCCGCGGTCATCACGCCTCCCTGTTCAATTCCCCCGCGAATCGCGCCCTCCCTCCCTTGACTTTCCGGAGAGTTTTTTGTATAATGAAACATAGAGCACCGAACCCGAAAACCGATCCGGAGGTATTCTTATGCGCACATCCCCGAAAACGCCGGCGGAAGCCGTCAATCCCTATATCGGAACCATCGGTCACCTGCTGACCTCCACCCGTCCGGTCACCGCGCTGCCCCACAGCTGGGCCAGGATCTTCCCGACCGTCACGCCGGAGATCATGGATTACTATATTGCGGAGAAGATCGCGTCCTTCCCGGCAGGCCCTCTCGCGGTCGCGTTTGCCCCGGCGGATGCGTCCGACGCGGGGGAGGCCGTGTCCCGCTTCGACGTCAGCGCGGTCGATTCGCATCCCTACGCCTTCGAGGTCTTCCTCGAAGACACGGGCATCGAGGTCGGCGGCACGACTGCCATGCATTCCTTCGTCTACCGGGCGACCGGCGCTGGCAGGATCTTTGTGCGCGGACAAGGCGCCCGCTTCGCATTGACGGACGGCGCGCTCCTGGCCGAGGCCCCGGAGGGGAAACAGGGGCGGCGGACCTATACGGTGATCCGGCTCTCCTGTCCGTTCGAGGCAGAGCTCCGGGACGGCGAGGCGGTCCTCTCGGGCGTCTCCTCCCCCTGCGAGCTCTATCTGGCCATGTCCTACCTCTCCTTTGAAAAGGCGGAGGAGATCTTCGCGCGGGAGCTTCTGGGCCAGGATTTCGCGTCCGTATGTGCCGCGTCGAAGGCGGTGTGGGAGGACCTGCTCGGCCGCATCCGGGTGAGCGGGAACACGGACGACGTGCGGCGCGCGTATTATACCGCCCTCTGGCGCTCCTTCGGCAAGATGTTCCAGTACGGCGAGTACGGCAGCTACTATTCCGGCTACGACAAGAAGGTCCACACGGGCGAATTCTATACCGTTGACCAGCTCTGGGACAGCTTCCGCTCGATGCATCCCCTGCAGCTGCTGCTCGAGCCGGAGCGCCACCGCGTCATGCTCGACAGCTACGCCGAGGTGGTCCGGCAGACCGGCGCGATGCCCTCCTTCCCGACCGCGGACGGCGACCGCCCCTGCATGATCGGCTTCCACGCGGCCTCCCTCTTCGCGGACGCGGTGGCCAAGGGGATCCCCGCCGACTTTGAGACGGCCTACCGCGGGATCCGGCGCAACGCCACCGAGATCTCCATGCTGCCTTGGGTGGGGGACAAGCCCGCCGGCGAGCTGGAGCGCTGCTATTACGAAAAAGGCTTCTACCCCGCGCTCGAGATCGGGCAGGAGGAATGGATCGCCGACGCCGACTCCTTCGAGAGACGGCAGAGCGTCGCCGTGACCCTCGAGCACGCCTACGACGACTGGTGCGCCGCGCAGATCGCCGGGCACCTCGGCTATGAGGACGACGCCAGGCTCTTCGCACGCCGCGCCCTCAATTATCAGAACGTCTACAACCGGGAGATCGGCTTCATGGCCCCGAAGAACGCGGCGGGCGAATGGATCCGCGGCTACGATCCCATGCGGGGCGGCGGTCAGGGCGGACGGGCGTACTTTGCCGAATGCAACGCCTACACCTTCAACTTCTCCGTGTGGCACGACATCGATGGACTGGCCGCGCTCATGGGCGGACCGGACGCGCTGGCGGACCGCCTCGACGAGCTCTTCACGACGCCCGCGCCCGGCAAATACGGCTTCCTCGACCAGTTCCCGGATTCGACGGGGCTATGCGGCATGTTCTGCATGGGCAACGAGCCGTCCTTCCACATCCCGTATTTCTATAACTACGTCGGCAGGCCGTGGATGACCCAGCGGCGGCTTCGCACGATCATGGATCTCTGGTTCACCAACTCCCCGCTCGGGATCTGCGGCGACGAAGACAGCGGGGCCATGTCCTCGTGGTACGCCTTCTCCGGGATCGGGCTCTATCCCGTGTGCCCCGGCAAGCCGGAATACGCCCTGTCCTCCCCGCTCTTCGACGAGGTGAGGATCCGGGTCGAGGGCGCCGAGTTTGTCATCCGCGCCGAGGGAGCCGGGGATGGGCTCCGGTATATCCAGTCCGCCAGCCTCAACGGCGCCGATTTCGACCGCGCCTTCCTCACGCACGGGGAGCTGACGGCGGGGGGTGAGCTCGTCTTGAAGATGGGCAGCCGTCCGAATAAGGAATGGGCGGTGCGCAGAGCATGAGCGGACGATTCAGGCGCGGATTCCTCGTCTGGCTGGCGGCGCTCCTCCTCCTGTCCCCTCTCGCGGGGTGCAGGCGTCAGGAGGACAGTTCCGCGCCGTCCGCACAGCCGACAGAGCCGGAAACAGAACTGACGCCGGAAACGATCCCGGAACCGGAAGATGCGGAGGAGGACTTCATGACCATAGAACCCGAAAAGCCCGCGGAGCCGAAGATCACGGACTGGCTCCGCACCGTGGAAGCGGCGAACGAGCGCGCGAACGGCGTGCAGGGCCGGTTCACCGACGCGAAGCGGAACAGATTTCTCGTGACGAACCAGACGATGTCCCTGCTCTACGACCTGACCGGCAGCGGCAGCAAGGGCGTCGAGGCGATTTACAGCGCGGAAGGGAAGCCGTATTTCGAGCATACGATGGATGCGTATATCCGCCTGCCGGACGGGACGCGCTGCTCAGCGGCATATTCCTCGAAGAACGGGCGGATGAACAGCCACCGCCTCGGATACTATTACTACGACTTCCGCTTCTGCGACCAGCTCTTCGTGAACGGGGACG
The DNA here is from genome assembly GCA_017412675.1 of Clostridia bacterium. Lineage (GTDB taxonomy): Bacteria > Bacillota > Clostridia > Oscillospirales > CAG-272 > UMGS1696. The sequence continues at coordinate 23,326 of JAFPWV010000016.1, read as the reverse complement.
CCCTTGACGCCGGTGCACAGGAGGAAGGCTACGACATCCTCGCGCACGCCTGGGCATGGGGCGTCAACGACACGAGCCCCGTCAAAAAGACGGACGACGGGATCACCTACGACGTCACGAGCTCCTACGACCCCTATATCTACACCACCATCCGGTTCAGCGCGGAGAAATACGACGCCGTCCGGATGACGATCCGAACCGGATCCGCGACCTCGGGCGAGTTCTTCCTCATCGCGGGTTCCCACAGCGGCTACTCCGCCGAGCAGCGAACGTCCTTCCAGGTGACGCCGGAGGAGTGGACGACCGTCGTGGTGCCGCTCACCGTGATCCCGGATTATACCGGCGACGTGCGCGGCTTCCGGGTCGACTGCGGCGCCGAGGGCGGGGAAACGGTCGAGATCCGGGAGCTGACGATGGTGAAGATCGGCTCGGCCTCCGTCCCGTTCGCGCTGGAGCGGATCTTCCACACCTATTCCGACAAGGTTCACGAGGTCCTGCGCATCGTCGCGACGAACCGGTACGACGGCGGCGGGCGCTTCGAGACCGAGACCGCGATCCCGGCGGACACGGTGGATGCGATCCTCTTCAAAAATGCCTCCGGGGAATCCGAAACCCTCGACGGCTTCGATTTCGAGACGGCGGAGTTCGTCGGCTTCGACATCCGGGGCGTCGGGGTGTACGGCGTGATTATGCCGAACGCCGAGGGCAACGGCGACATCCGGGTCGCGCTCCGGGACGGCAGGTACATCGTCACCCGCGGGATCGATCTTGCGGCGGAGATCCGAAAGGGCGGCGACGTCCTCTTCGGGCAGCGGCTCTATACGTCGGCGGACCACGATTTCGACGGGCTGCGCCGGGAGGTGGCGATCGAGCGGGATCCCCTCGCAAACGTGCGGATCACCGCGGCCTCCGACGGCGCGAAATACCAGGGCTACGACGCGCTCGCCGGGTACTACCGCTTTACCGTGAACGCCTCCGATTTCAACCGCGCGTATTATCAGGAGCCGGACAGACATTTTGCCGTGCACGCCGAGATCGACGGCGGCGGACAGGCGGACCGCTCCGTCTATGTGCAGGCTTCCTGCGCGCCGCACGGATGCCTCGAGAGCGCCGCCGTGCTGGACGAAAACAACGTGATGCTGCCCCTGCCGCTCGAGGTGTCGAAGAATTTCTGCGGCGAGATCGAGGAGCCGCTCTTCGACCCGGGGGATGCGGCCTACGGCGAGGTGTATTTCCCGCTGACGGTCGCCGCGAACGAAATCAAGCGTTTCACCGTGCTCCACCTCTATCAGAACTGGGGGAAATACCCCCTGAAGCAGCTCTCGTCCATCGCGTTCCACATCCCGTATTACCACCTGTCCGTGGGCACGACGGAGTCCAACTGCATCGCGCCGTATTTCGTGTACGGCAAGGACGGATGGACCCTGCCGGACTTCCGCGCGAACTCCGCGCCGTTCTGGTCGAGCCAGCCCCAGCACACGAGCGCGGGACGGCTGTACTTCCTCCAGTACCGGGACGCGGACGGGCAGGCGTACAAGTCCGAATCCCAGAGCGCCGGGATCGTCTCCGCCGGGCCGGTCTACGCCGACATCTCGATGGACTACCTCTCCGATGACGGGAAGATCCGGGCATCCTACCGGCACGCGGAGACGGCGCAGACCGACGAGACCCGGACGTACTACACCGTCACGCTCGACGTCTTGGATCGCGTGGAGATCGCCGATTTTTCCCGGGACTTCTCGTTCTTCACCTTCGACGGACGCTCGGTGTACTATGAAAAGATGGGCTGGCTCAACGAGAGCGGCCGATCCGTCACGGCGAACGTGCGCCGCGGCGAGCGGATCATCATGCTCGGGCGGGAATACCCCTATTACGACTACTACGCCGGGAACGTCAAGGATTCCGTGAACTTCGGCCTGATCGTGCGGCGTTCGGCCTTCACGATCGGCGGTCAGCCGTACGACGGCGGCTTCGTCCTCTACGACCGCGCGGACGGCACGCTCAACCGCGGCTCCCTGTCGCTCGATCTCGGCGCGGTGACCCTGCTTCCGGGCGACCGGATGGAGATCGAGATGATCCTCATGCCGTGGGGCTATTCGACGAGCACGGATGACGCGAACGTCCGGGCGGTGCGGGAGGACTCCTGCTTCGATCCGTACCGGCTGACCGTGCTCGAGGGCGAGGCGGTCGAGGACTGCTTCATCCCCTCGGTCCGCGCCAAGGACAACCGGGCCGTATTCCGTTTGTCCGGCGGGAGGAACACCGCCGCGGTCCGGGTGTACGGCTTCGCATCGTATATGCCCCCGCGCGTGACCTTCCAAGCCGACGGGGCGAACATGGATCTGACGCTCGCCGGACCGAACGGGTACGACGGCTATCAGGTGTACCGCGACGGCGACGGGACGTATTCCTTCTCCTTCAACGTCGACATGGACAAGGCCGGCGAATGGGAGATCACCGTCGAGGGCTCGTGACGGAAACAACGATTCTCATCTTCCTGAGAAGAAAGGACAAAACCATGAAAAAGACCATCAGCCTTCTGCTTTCGCTGCTGCTTGTGCTTCCGCTCGCCCTGTGGTCCTGCGCCGCGGGCACCGGAGAGGGGGAGGAACCCGCCGCCGCGCCCACGATCGTTCCGAACGCAGAGGAGCAGCCCGCGGAGACGGAGTTCAACTGGTATGCCTCCCTGCCCGAGGGGGCGGATTTCGGCGGCTACACGTTCACCGTCATCCGGTATCAGGACAAGACGTGGAACGTCTACATCGCACCCGAGGAGATGACCGGCGAGGTGCTCAACGACGCCGCCTATCAGCGGAACCTCGAGGTGGAAGACCTCGTCGACATCAAGGTCGAGGAGCTCTGCGACGGCAGCTATGAGGGCGACTTCAAGAACGTCGTGAAGGCGGGCGAGAGCGAGACCTACGACCTGATCTGCTTCTGGTGCCCCGGCGAGCGCGCGTCCTACATCACCGGGAACCTCGTCTACGACTGGCAGGCGCTCGAAGGCCTCGACCTCGGCGCGCGCTGGTACAATCAGTCCGCGAACGAAACCTACCGCCTCGGCAAGAAGCAGTATTTCGCTGTCAGCGACCTGACCTTCCCGGTCCAGCAGCATTTCCGCCTCCTCTTCAACAAGGAGCTGATGACGCAGATGGGCCTCAGCTACCCCTACGAGGCGGTCTATAACGGCGAATGGACCTACGACCGGCTCCTGACCTACTCGAAGGACGCCTACGCCGATCTGAACGGCAACGGCAAGGCGGACAAGGACGACCGCTACGGCATGGCGATGAACGCCGCGTACATTTCGGGCTTCGGCTTCAACTTCGGCGAGCTGCCGATGTACTGGGACGAGGAAGGCTTCCGCTTCAATCTCGTGTCCGACCGCATCGTCCGCATCGTCGAGCTGATGCAGGCCCTCCGCGCGGACCCGGACGTCTTCTTCACGACGAACGGGAACGAGCAGTACAAGGTCTTTGAGGCGGGCAACGCGCTCTTCGAGGGCTACGGCTCCGACCCGGTGCTGCTGCGCGATCTCGAATTCGATTTTGGCTATCTGCCCTACCCGAAGCTCGATGAGACCGACGACTACACGATCTGGACCGTGGGCGGCATGATGGCGGCGCCGATCACGTTGAACGATCCCCTCCGGACCGGCACGATCGTCGAGGTGCTCAGCGCGGGCTCGAACAAGTATGTGGTGGACGCGTTCATCGAGCAGTACGTCGAGGGGAAGATCCTGAGGGACGAGGATTCGAAGAACATCTACCGCATGATGCGCGAGAAGGCGATCTGCGACCTTTCGTACAACGTCGATCCCTCCGGGATGCTCGGGGAATACAAGTACTTTGCGAAGTTCGTGAACGACCCGACCGCCAGCCCGGCCAGCTACGCGCAGTCGATCATGAAGGTGGTCAACAAGACGTATCAGAAGATGCTCGACCAGATGAACGGGGATTGAGCACGCGGGGCTGGACGCGGGATGCCATACCCGGTCAGCGGGCGGAAACGGTTCGGCGGAAAACCCGCGAAGAGCGGAACTTTTTTCCCTCCCGCGGCGTCTAAAACGCAGAATCCGGAATATGCGAGGTGTCACGATGAAACACACACGCTTGACCGCCGTCCTGCTGCTCGGCGCGATCCTCTTCGGCCTCATGGGCTGCGCCGACGGGAAAGCGGATCCGCCCGCCGAAACGCTGCCGCAATCCACCGCTCCGACGGAGGGGATCGCCCCGTCCGAGGAGCCGGAGGAACCCGTTGTCCTCCCTGAGAATTCCGTGAAGGAGGCGGATTTCGCCGTGCGGCTGTTTCAGCGCAGTCTGCGGGACGGGGAAAACACCCTCGTCTCCCCGCTCTCCGTCTTCTCCGCGCTCGCCATGACCATGAACGGCGCGCGGGGCAGGACGCTCGAAGAGATGGAAGCCGTTCTCGGCATGAGTGCGGAAGAATGCAGCCGTCTCACGAAAGCGAAGCTCGAGCGCATGAGCGAGGCCACCGAAAATCTGCGGTTCCACCTCGCCAACGCGATCTGGTTCACCGACGACGAGCGCTTCACCGTCAACGCGGATTTTCTCGAAACCAGCGCCGACCGGTTCGGGGCGGGCATTTACCGCGCATCCTTCGACGAGACGACGGCGAAGGAAATCAACAGCTGGGTGAGGGACAACACGGACGGCATGATCCCCGCGATCCTCGATAGGATCCCGGAGGAGGCGGTCATGTTCCTCGTCAACGCGCTGGCGTTCGAGGGAGAGTGGCTCGATCCCTATTTCGAGTTTCAGGTTTCCCCCGGCGACTTCACGCGCGAGGACGGCGAAAAAGAGACCGTCGATTTCATGCACCGCGAGGAGCACACCTACCTCGAAGACGGGGACGCAGCCTCCGGCTTTATCAAGTACTATAAAGGCGGACGCCACAGCTGTTACGCCTTCGCCGCGCTGCTGCCGAAGGAGGGGACGAGCGTGTCCGATTACGCCGCTTCCCTCACCGGGGAAAGGCTCCTCCGTATCCTCTCAACGTCGAGGACGGCGAGCGTGGAGACCGCGATGCCGAAGTTCCAGGCGGAATGCGGCACGGATCTGTCCGAAGTCCTCGCAGAGATGGGGATGCCCACCGCCTTCGATCTCGACAACGCGGATTTCACGGGCCTCGGCACGTCGACTGTGGGGAACATCGGGATCAGCCGCGTCCTGCATAAGACCTTCATCGCCGTCGACGAACTGGGGACGAAGGCCGGAGCGGCAACGGCAGTAGACGCGGCTGCAGCGGAAGCGCTGATCACGGAGAAGCAGCGCGTGATCCTCGACCGCCCGTTCGTCTATATGCTCATCGACTGCGAGACGAACATCCCGTTCTTCCTCGGCACGCTGATGAGCACGGCGGAGTGAATCCACACGAAAGGAACAGCCATGGAAAACCACAAACGGACGGATCGATTCTGGCATATCGGTCTCGGATCGGCGGTCCTCATGCTGGTCGTCGTTCTTGTCCTGTACTGCCGGCCGGAGAAGATCGCGCTGTCCGGCACGATGCGGAGCGCGGAACAGACCGAGGCAGAGATCGCGCTGGATCTGAGGGTCTGGAAGGGCATCTTCACGCAGGACCGGCTGAGCGGAACGGTCACCGTCGACGGGGAGACGTATGTGTCTCACAGGCCCGCGAACGACCTCGCGCATCCGGGGGCCGCCGTCCTCGTCCCGGAAGCAAAAAAAGCGTCCACGGCCGAGGAATGGCTGGACGACTATGTGACCGTCGAGGGCTTCACCGCGGGAGGCGCGGAGCATCTTTTGATCACCCGGCACCGCGGCGGCACGGCGGAGACGTATGCCATGGGCTTCGGGTTCGAGGCGGAGAAAGAGGGATAAGGCCGCCGGCTTTCGGTACCGCCGGACGGCGAGCGGCAGAAACGGCAATCAAACCCATCGGGAGGACAATATGAGAAAATTTCTGAAGGATTTCGCGGCATTCATGGAGAATCAGCCGTTCAGGATCATCCGCCTGTCGGAGGTGCAGGGGGACGGGGAGATTGAGACCTGGGAGATGCAGGAGGCGAACCCCTGCCAGGACACCTATTCCGTCTCGAAGACGTTCGTGATGACGGGCATCGGGCTCCTCTGGGACCGCGGACTGATCGCGCTCGACGAGAAGCTCACGGACATCCTCGACCCGGAGCTCTCGCCCGAGACGAAGGCGAAGATGGATCCGCGCTGGCATCTTGCGACGGTCGAGATGGCCCTGACCCACCGGCTCGGTTTGCCGGGCGGCTTCCTCGACATCGACTGCTGCAACGTCGCAGACTTCGGCGAGGACTATCTCGCGTACACGATGACCTATCCCCTCGCCTACACGCCGGGGACCGATGAGAAGTACTCGGACGGCGCGTTCTATCTCCTGGCGCGGGCAGCCGCGGTGAGGACGGGCATGGCGCTCGACCGGTATCTCTGGCCCAACCTCTTCTATCCGCTCGGGTACCGCGAGATGGCGTGGTCATGCTGTCCGCACGGGCATCCCGTGGGCGGCTCGGGGCTCTACATCGGCTCGGAGGACATGGTCAAGCTCGGGATGATCTACCGCGACGGCGGGCTCTACCGGGGACGGCGCATTCTCTCGGAGGCGTGGACGAAGCTCGCCGTGGAGCGCGGATTCGCCCTCGACTGGGACGACGAGCATCGGGTGTATTTCAAGGGCGGCATGTTCGGGCAGAAGCTGATCGTCGCGCCGGAAGCGGACCGCGTGGTCGCGCTGCAGGCCTACGGCGCCAACTCCGACACGGTGATGAAGTTCGTCCGGGATTACCGGGACTGACCGATCAAACCGTCTTGACAGACCGGATGAAATATGGTATAATCATCCCGTCGGCACGAAGCTGACTGCCGGGGGAGACCCCGAAACCACCATACATACATTTTTCCGGAATCATGTTCACGAAGACATGCGGCTCTCTCAGGGAGGCGTGTGTCTTTTTGTGTTTAAACCGATCCGGAAGAAACAGGAGGCCAATATGGCATGTTTTCTCGTACCCGCAGCGGAGGCGATCGTCACCACCGTCGCGTCCAAGGCGATGAAAAAAGACAGCGCTCCCGCATCTGAGGCGGAAGCAAAGATCACGTTCGGCTCCAAGCTGAACTGGCTGAACAACCTGCTCTGGGGCGGCTCCGCGCTTCTCGCGTTCGAGCACGTCTGGCACGGCGAGGTCACCCCGTTCTTCCCGTTCCTCACGGCAGCTGCCGAAGGAGAGACGGCGGAGATGCTCCGGGAGATGGGCACGGTCGGCGTCGGCATGGCGGTGCTCGTCACGGGCGTCTGGGTCGGCATGGTCCTCGTCGCGAAGGCCATCGATAAGAGGCCCGCTCCGGTGGAGACCGAGGCCGCGGAGGTACAGTCATGACGCTGCTGACCACAGTTTTCGCCGCCGTTATCGCGACCGTTCTCTGGTACCGGGGAAAGACCGACATGAAGCTCGGCGTCCTCTGCTGGCTCTTCTGGGGCGCGTCCCTGATGTGGCTGGTCGACGCGATCACGGAATACATCGAGCTCGGCGCGGAGTTCTTCACGCCCGCCCTCGAAGACCTCGTGAACGATTTCTATCTCGGTCTCTCCGTCGTCGCGCTGGGACTGGTGATCTGGATCATCGTCCTGCTCGTCAAGGATCCGCAGGGCAAGGTCCGGGCCGCGCTGAAACGGAAATAAGAAAAAGGGCTGCCGCCTCTCTCCGGTTTGAGAGAACCTTGCGGCAGCCCGCCGTTTTTTTGTTATGGGATCAGGACCGCTCCGACGATGAGCGCGGCGGAGATCAGAACGGCGGCGAGGTCGACGAGCCCGAAGCCGTACCGCTTGTAGCCCGATTCCCGCGTCCGCAGGTTGAAGCCCCTCACCTCGGCGGCGGTGGCGGTCGCACCCGTCCGACGGACCGAGGAAATCAAGAGCGGCGCGCAGAGCGGGAAAAGCATCCCGAGCTTCTTGAAGACGTTCTTCGAGTCGAATTCCACGCCCCGCGCCGTCTGGGATTCCATGATCCCGCCCATCTCCTCCATGAACTGGGGGATGAAGCGGATCGCCGTCGTGAGCGTGAAGGCGTAGGCGTAGGGGACGTGCAGGACCTGCACCATGGCGTTGGCGATGTCCGAGACCTGCGTCACCGTCAGAATGAGCGCGAGCGGCAGGCACACCACGAGCAGGCGGAGCACCACCGCGGCGGCCGTGAGGAGCCCTTCGTCCGTGACGATCCAGAAGAGGCGGTTCCCGCGCCGGATGAAGAGGACCTGCAGCACAAAGAGGAAGAGCGAGACCTTGAAGAGACCCTTGAAGATGGAGAATGCCTTTCTGGCCGCGCCCGCCGCGACGCCGATCATGAGATCGAAGACGAGCAGGAACAACAGCACGAAGAGGTTGTCCGTGAGGAACGCCGCGATGCAGACGGAGAGGGTCAATAGGATCTTCGTCACGGGGTTCATGCGGTGCAGGGGGGAGTTGCCCGGCACATATTGAAAGAGTCCGTTCATGCTCTCCTCCTTTCCGCCGCGGCGGCGATGAGACCGGACAGGGTTTCCGCGTCGTCCGCATGGGCATAGTCCCCGCCGAGCCGTCCCGCGATCTGAACGATCTGGGGCGGGAGGAGGGAGGCCTTTTCCATGAGCGCGGTGTCGCGGAAGATCTCGTGCACCGGACCGTCCGCGAGGAGCCGCCCTCCTGCCATGACAAGCGCGCGCCGGGCATAGTCGAGGACGACCTCCATGTCGTGGCAGACCATCACGACCGTCGTGCCCTCGGTCTCGTTGAGCGTTTTGATGAATTCCATGATCCGGGTGCATTCCCGGTAGTCGAGGCCGGTCGTCGGCTCGTCGAGGATGAGGACGGCGGGCTTCACGGCGAGCGTGGACGCCAGTGCGACCTGCTGACGCTGACCGCGGCTGAGGGAGAACGGCTCCTCGTCCCCCCGGAAGGAGAAGAGCGCGAGCAGCTCGTCCGTGCGGGCGCGGATCTTTTCTTCCTCCTGCTTGCCCCAGACAGCCCGGAGACCGAACGCGATCTCCTCCCGGACGGTGTTCTTGCAGATCTGGCGGTCCGGATTCTGGAAGAGGAAGCCCACCTGCTTTGCCCGCTCGCTGACGCGGGTCTTCGCCGTGTCGAGGCCGTTCACGAGCATCCGCCCGGACGTCGGCCTGAGGAGCCCGTCGATCAGCTTGACCGTCGTGGTCTTGCCCGCGCCGTTCTCGCCGAGGATCGCGACGAACTCGCCCTTTTCGATCCGGAACGACAGATCGCTCACGGTCTGGCCGCCCCCGCTGTAGCTGTAACTCACCTGTTCCGCGCAAATCATCCGATCACCCTCCTTGCCGCTTCCACCGCTTCGTCCGCATTCACGCATACCGGGACCGGCTGCCCCGTCTTCTCCCCGAGCAGGGAAGAGAAGCGTGCCGAGCGCGGACAGTTCACGCCGATCGCTTCGAGCCCCGCGATGTCGCCGAGGACCTCGCGCACCTCGCCGAGCCGCTCGATCCGTCCTTCGTTCAACACGGCGAGCCGTTCGGCAAATTCGCACAGCAGCATGATCTTCTGTTCGACCACGACGACGGTCATGCCGTATTCCCGGTTGAGGGTGCGCAGGAGGGAGAAGATCTGGCGGCTGCTCGACGGATCGAGCTCGCCCGTCGGTTCGTCGAGGACGAGGATCTTCGGACGCAGCGCGACGAGGGACGCGATGGCGACCTTCTGCCGCTGCCCGCCGGAGAGGGAGGCGATGGTCCGGTTCCGCAGTGCGGCGATGCCGACCTCCTCGAGGGCGAAGGTCATCCGCTCCTCGATCTCCTCCCGCGGGACGCCGAAGTTTTCGAGACCGTAGAGGAGCTCGTCCTCCACGACGGAGGAGATGATCTGACTCTCCACGTCCTGAAAGACCGTCCCGACGATGCGGGAGAGGTCGGTGAGACGGGTGTCGGCAGTGTCGAGGCCGTTGACTCGGACGGCGCCGTAGAAATCGCCGTGGACGGCGTGCGGGACGATCCCGCCGATCGCGTGGGCGAGGGTGGACTTTCCCGCGCCCGCCGGGCCGATGATGCCGAGGAACGCGCCGTCGGGGATCGTGAGCGTGATGTCGTGAAGGGCATCCCGGTCCGCGCCGGCGTAACGGAAGGTGAGCGACTGCAGCTCGATCATGGTTTTCTCCTTTCGGAATCAGAACGTCTGGGGGATCCGCCGTTTATTTCCCGAGGACTTTTTTCAGCGGGAAGTAGAGGAGCTGTACGAGCACCATGTTGATGAGCGCGGTGCAGAGCACGATCGGGATGTAGGCGACGAGCCCTTCCGTTGTGGCCTTGACGAACGCGAAGAGGCAGATCGTGTAGGTGCCGCCGGAGAGAACGGTGGAAACGAAGGTGGAGACCATCGGATTGACGTCCAGCTTGCCGATCTTCATGGGGACGCGGATCAACAGCCCCATTGCGACCGCGCCGACGAGCTCGGAGATCAGGTTGAGCCACGGCGTCCCGGGGAGGAACTGGCAGATCGCGCCGGCGAGGAGGCCGATGATCGCGCTCTGATAGAGCTTCGGACGGGTGAGCAGGATGGCGAGGCAGTAGGAGGCGATGACGAAATTGGGCTTCATGCCGAAGAAGTTGACGACGCTGCCCACAACGAGCTTGAGGACGGCGCCCGCTGCGAGCAGGACGGCGACAACGATGAGGTCCTGGATGGAGAAGCCACGCTTCTCCTCGGTGACGACGGTTCTTTTTTCTGCCATGACAGATTCTCCTTTTCCGCTTTGCGGATTTGAATTTTGCGATGGTTTTGCCGAAGGGGAGACGCTGTCCGAAAACAAAAATCCCGTCCCAACAGTTTGCTTGCTGGGACAGGATTGAAGACTCATTCCTGCGGTGCCACCCGGCATGACGTGTAAACGTCCACTCAGCGCGTACCATCATACGCCGGACTTTGTTGACGGAGGTCCAACTCCGGCTTCCATACCGGGATCCGTTTCGGGATCCGTTCCGGTCGCCCTCGGAAGTCCATTCGGTCCTGCTTTGCCTGCCGCGATCTCACCGTCCGCGGCTCTCTTTGAGGTTCTGCCAGAACGTACTCACTCTTCCTCATCGGTTTAGCGCATTATAGCACGAAAGCAGGGCGCTGTCAAGTGGGTTTTGAAAATTTCTCGGGTTTTTTTGAAATCCTTTTTTGAAATCTCACCACCGCCGGGCCGCCGCGTCCGGACATTTCATCCGCCGGTGTGCCGCCCGGAACTCCACATAGCAGCCGCATTTCATGCATACGCCGGAGATCAGGTGATCGCACGACGCGCAGGCCGTGAGGCGCTTCCGGTAGACCTCGTCCGGCACTCTGTCCGCGTCCGGGATCTTTGCGACCTTCTCCATGACGCTCGCATACGTGTCGTCCTCGGCGGCCTCCCGCAGAAGGCAGCGCTTGCATCCCCGCATCTTATTTCACGAGGAACTTCACGACGGAGCAGGGCGGGATCGCCGCGCGGAAGCCGTCGGAGGTGAGGGAGACGCCGTCAAAGGCCTGGGTGCCGACCTTCTGCTTCTCCTCGAAGGTGTTGTGGTCGTGCGGGTCGCCCGTGAGGATCTCGGCCGTGACCTCGCCGACCGTTCTGTCCGCGATCTGGCAGAGGACGTCCGCCGCCTCGGTCAGGGAGGTGTTGACCACGGTCGAGACGATGGTGCCGTCCTCCTTCAGGGACGCGCTTTCGATGAGCTGCGGCAGCTTGCCCTTCTCGGAGAGGTTCTGTGTGGTGATGTACGAGCCGAGCAGCGTCGCGTCCTGATGATCCCGGAACATCTTGAAGATGAAGTAGGTCGGCGTGAGGAGCATGTCCTCGCCGTCGGTCAGGGCGACGGACTGGAGCACGTTGACGGTCTGCGCGATGTTCGCCATCTTCACGCGGTCGCTGTGCTTGTTGAAGATGTTGAGCGTCAGACCGGCCACGATGGCGTCGCGGACCGCGTTCTGCTGATAGAGGAAGCCGGGGTTGGTCCCCTCCTCGACGTCGTACCAGGTGCCCCATTCATCCACGATCAGGGCGACGCGCTTGTCCGGGTCGTAGCGGTCCATGAGCGCGTCGTGGCGGTGGATCAGCTCTTCCATGACGTACGCCTTCTCGACGGTCGCATAGTATTCCTCGTCGGTGAATTCCGTCGCCTTGCCCTTGTGTCCCCAGTCGCCCGGGACGGTGTAGTAGTGCAGGGAAAGCCCGTCCATCGCGCGCCCGACCTTCTTCATGAGCACGTCGGTCCAGTTGTAGTCCCCGCCGCTCGGTCCGCAGGCGATCTTCTTCACGCGGTTCTGGAAGCTGTAATTGCGGACGTAGGTGGCGTACCGGCGGTACTGATCGGCATAGAAGTCCGCCGTCATGTTGCCGCCGCAGCCCCAGTTCTCGTTGCCGACGCCGAAGTACTTCAGCCGCCACGGCTTCTCGTCCCCGTTTTCCTTCCGGAGATCGGCCATGGGGGAGACGCCGTCGAAGGTCATGTATTCGACCCACTCGCTCATCTCTTGCACCGTGCCGGAGCCGAGGTTGCCCGTGACGTAGGCGTCGCAGCCAAGCTGGCGGCAGAGCTCGAAGAACTCGTGCGTGCCGAAGGAATTGTCCTCCACGACGCCGCCCCAGTGGGTGTTGATCATCTTCTTGCGCGTTTCCTTCGGACCGATCCCGTCCTTCCAGTGGTATTCGTCGGCAAAGCAGCCGCCCGGCCAGCGGAGAACGGGGAGCCCGGCCGCCTTCAGCGCTTCGACCACGTCGGTGCGCATCCCGTTCACGTTCGGGATGGGAGAGTCCTTGCCAACGTAGACGCCTTCATAGATGCCTCGGCCGAGGTGCTCGCTGAACGTGCCGTAGATGTCGCGGCAGATCGGATTCAGCTTCTGGTTGGGGTTGATGAGGTATTTTTCCACGATTGTATTTCCTTTCCTTTCGGGATTTGGCGGAATGTTCGTCAGGATTTCTTTTTGGCGAGCAGCTTCGAGAGACCGGTCCGCTCGTCGGGCGTCATGCCGGCGATGATCTCGGCGAACAGCGCCGTGCGGTTCCCGAGGTACACGGTCCTGACGAAGTCCCGGCACGCGAGCGCCCGGTATTCCGCTTCGGTGACGAGGGAGGTGTAGGTGTTGTTCCGCTCGGCCTTCTCGATCCGGAGATAGCCCTTGAGCAGCAGGCGGTTGAGCAGGGTGATCACGGAGGTGGTCTTCAGCCGCGAGAGCGCCGGGGAGACCTCGAACAGGTGAGCGGTGAGGATCGGTTTCGGGAAGACGCGCTCCGCTTCCCAGAGGGCGTTCATGATCTCCAGCTCGGACGGCGGGAGGAGCATGATCTCATTGTTTTCGTTCATGGATACGGTCCTTTCGTGCCGGGTGTGCGGTTTACTCGAAATGCTCCTGGAGCTTCTGCATCTGCTTGACGATCGGCTTTTTGTTCTTTTCGATCAGGGAGGCGAATTCGGTCTTGCCCTGCGGGATGTTCCTCTTGATGTCGGTGGAGAGGGTCCCGAACAGATCGAACGCCTCGCCGAGGTCGATCCCGAGACCGTCGTAGATGATGTGCAGCATCTCGATCGAATCCGCGTTTCTCAGACCCTTCTGCTCGATGCGGTTGCCGAGGAACACGTCGAGGATCGAGGTGTAGGTCTCGAAGGACAGGGCGTCAAGAAGGAGCGCGGCGTCGTCGGGCGCGGTCTGGGTGTAGGGGATCGCGAAGGTCATCATCTGGAAGTCGAGCGTCGTGAAGTAGTCCTTCTGGCCCTCGTCGTACTTCGGGAGCGGCACCACGCCGAATTCGTCGTCCATGTCGCGGAAGACCTGCGCGTCCTTGAGCTCGCCGCCCATGAAGAGCGCGCGTCCGGACGGGAAGATGTTCAGGTTGTAGGAGAAGCCGTCGTCGTCGTTCGCGTCGATGTACTGGCCGGGAACGGAGAAGTTCTCCGCGAGCTTCGTGGCGCAGGTGATGAAGTGCTCGGAAGACGCGGCGAAGACCATCTTGTCCTCGTCATCCTTGTCGATCATGTGCGCCTCCATGCCGTAGAGGAGCTTCTGGAAGACGGAGGTGTAGGAGGTGAAGCCGTAGACCGAGGTGCCGCTCAGGCTGAACTGCGCGCGTCCTTCATAGGGCGGAGCGAACGCGCTCTCCCCGTTGAGGTTCATGCCAGCCTTCATGTATTCGATCAGGCGGTCGAGCGTCCATTTGCCCTCGCGGACAAGGTCGTAGGGGAAGTCGAGCTGGTAGTTGCGCATCAACGCCTGGTTGAAGTAGAGGCACCACATGCCGTCGACCGACATGAAGTGCGCGGCGCTCGAGGCGATGTAGTGACGGTGGTTGAGCGACGTGGCGCCGAGGATCGTCTGGTTCCAGTAATTCTCTTCGAGGTGGAGGTTCTTCATTTCGTCGAGGTTGAGGATGTACCCGCCCGTCACGCAGGTCGCGGTGTAGCGGTACGGCAGGCAGAGGATGTCGTACTTCGGGTCGCCCGCCTGCATCAGGGGAGAGAGCTCGTCCCAGTAGCCGTCGGAGATGCGGTAGCCCTCCTCGGTCATCGTGCAGTTGAGCTTGTCCGAGATCCGGGCGTTGCGCTCGAAGACCGCGTCGTTGATGACCTCGCCGGTGATCTCATCGGCCGTCATCGAGGTGAACATATCCCAGTACGCGGCGGGGGCGTTGATGAAGTGGAAGTTTCTGCCGCCGAGATCGTGGCCGTCGTAATACGGGTATTTCGGGAGATCGGCGTCCCCTTCCTCCTCGGACGGCGTCTCTGCGGAGGGAGTGGAAGCGGTCGGCGTGTTCGGTTTGTCCGCTTCGGCGGGGTTCTTCGCGCAGGAGGCTGCGAGGGAGAGAAGCATTACGCAGAGAAGAAGGATGGAAATGCGGCGTTTCATGGCTGCTCCTTTTGGATTGAGGATTGATAGGAATGAGAGTGTCTCTGTCTGTATTGTATCACGCTTTTCCCCGGTTTGCAAGAGGATCGGGGGAATTGCCCGGCCGATTCTTTGTCCCGCCCGGGTTTCTGAGGAGGACGACGAAATCGTGATCCGTGACGCCGAGAT
Organism: Clostridia bacterium; assembly: GCA_017412675.1. Classification (GTDB taxonomy): domain Bacteria; phylum Bacillota; class Clostridia; order Oscillospirales; family CAG-272; genus UMGS1696. The sequence goes on along the minus strand of JAFPWV010000016.1, from coordinate 8,284 downwards.
CGAGCGAGCCGCCGTCGAGGTCGGTGACGGTCCCCGTGTCGAGATCATAGACCTCTGCGCGGCATCCGGGATCGGCATCGCCGGGCGTGATCGTGACCGGGACCGGGGTGCGTCTGCGCAGGGAGAACTGCTCCGCGAGCCCGCCTGCCCGGTCGTCCACCGAATGGGAATACGGACGGTAGTTCTGAAGATAGACGAGGCGCACCCGTCCGCAGTCCGCCGTGAACGCCTTCTGACGGTAGCCCGCAATCGGCATCACGGCTGGCTGCTGGGCGAGGAAATCCGCCTTGGTCAGCTCCGCGAGCCGGATCGCGCGCCCGTCCGGATCCTCCAGCACGAAGCGGAACGGGATGCCGCATTCGAGGCTCCATTGCTCCGCGTTGAGGAGGCGGCGGTAGGCTTCGCTCTCGCTCTTGACGCAGAAGCGGTGCAGCCCGTCGGTCGCCGAGGCGTCGGGGCACCATCGCCATGCCGGATAGCGGCAGCGCGTCTCCCCGCCGTGCCAGAGCGCTTCGAGCCAGGCCTGCTCATCGGAAATGTCGATCGAAAGCGGCGGATCGGGGACGAGCGGATCCTCTTCGAGCGCCCGGAACACCTCGCGCACGGCGAAATACTGTCCCCAGCCCCGCGCGCACCACGAGATGCACCCCGGCGCGCCTGATAAGAGGGTCATCCACGCCATGTCCCGGCTGAGCAGCGTGAGGAGCGTCTCCTTTTCCGGGGAATCGACGGCCCGGAGCGGGATCGCCTCCCATTCGCCCATCATCACGGGACAGGCGGCGGCGATGTACTGGACGGTCATGTCGGTGATCGCCGCGTAGTCCATGCCGGGCCGTGAGCCGCAGATATCCGGGTAGTTGTGGAGCGAGTAAAAGTCCGGGCGGATCTCGCGCGCCCAATGGATCGGATCGTGGCCGAGCAGCCCGACGCCCGGATTGCTGATGCAGACGGGGAGATCGGGGGCCACCCGGCGGATGTGGTCCGTCATGTCCCGGAGCCAGTCGAGGTAATCCGGCGTGTCCTCCCAGCGGAAGGTGTTCATCGGATCGGCATGGGGGCTCGCCCATCCCGCCTCGTTGAAGATCTCGACCGCAAAGAGCCCGTCGATGTCCTGGAGCATCGGGAGCAGCTCGTCGAGGAACCGGTGGCAGCATTCCCGCACGTCCGGATCGGAGAAGAAGCGGTCGTAGGAGACGATGTCGTCCGGATGTTCGAGAAAACGGCGCTGGGCGGGCGATGCCGCGGCGATCTCTTCCTTCGTCCAGAGGCGCGTGCCCCAGTAGGTCCGGGTGTAGGGCTCACAGTAGAAGCTGCACTCCGGCTCGGTGAAGAGGCAGAGCTGCAGCCCGATCCCGTACGGCTTCGCGTCGGCCATGTACGCCCGGATCTTCTCGAAGAGGGGCCGGTTCACGCGCCCGCCGATATCGAGCCCTTCCCACGCCGAGCCGCCGCTGTCCCCGCGCGGGAACATGCGGATCGCCGTCGCGCCGTCCTCTTCGGAGAGGAAGCGGAAGAACTTCTGCCAGACGCTGCGCGTCGCGTGCTGGAATTCGATCAGCTTGCTGCCGTGCTGCGAATCCGCCGCCAGCTCCTCCCCGACATACGCGAGCGAAAAATAGCATCCGAATTCTCCGAGCGGCAGGTATCGCGTGCCGTCCGCCCGGTGAAAAAAGCGATCGTTGTGTTTCATGAGATCCTCCCCGCAGCCGTCGGTGTGTCCCTTCCCGTTGAGTATAGCACAACCGAAGGCCGGGCGCAAGGGCTTCGGCGTGAAAACGCGCAAAAAACGAGAGGATCGGGCAGAAAAATGAAAAGGAGGCCTTGCAAATGGCGCCCGAATGTGTCATAATAAAAGGGAACACAGCGATGCCCGCCACAGGGGCAGCCGAATCAGCATCGGATCACGATGGAAAGGAGCACACGTATTTTATGAAAATCAGAAAAATCATTCCCCTCCTTCTGATCGCCGCGCTTCTTCTCCCGCTCTTCGCAGCCTGCGGAGAATCGGCACAGAACAGCGACGCGCCGAGCGGAGGAACGTCTGCCGGTCAGACCGCACCGTCGGCCGGGGACGCGGAAACGGACGCCCCGGAGGAGGACCCGGACGCCGCGCTCTATACCGACCTCCCGAAGGAGAATTTCGGCGGAAAGACCTTCACCGTTCTCACACCCCGTCATACGGAATATGACTTCGTCGGCGAGGTCGACGGGGACATCATCTCCGAGGCGGTGTACAAGCGCAACGCAGCGGCGGAGGCGGATTTGAACATCTCCCTCGTGACCGTCACGGAGCCCGGCCTCTGGGACGACCGGGACGGCTATACCGCCAAGGTCAAGAATTCCGTTCTGGCGGCGGACGACGCGTATCAGCTCGTCGCGGGCTACGGCGCGTACATCACCGCGGTGGCGGCGGACGGCGTCTTCGCCAACTGGAACGACGTCCATGCCGTCAACTTCGAGAAGCCGTGGTGGAACAGCGACATCGTCTACGAGATGAATGTCGCGGATCGCCTCTACTACATCACCGGCGACTTGACGATGACCTCGGTCGAGTACCTCTTCTGCATCTTCTTCAACAAGCTCCTGATGGAGGACACCGGCCTCGAATCCCCCTACAACCTCGTGCGCGAGGGGAAGTGGACGTTCGATACCATGAAGACCTACGCCGAAACGCTCATGATCGACGTCAACGGCGACGGGAAGATGACCGCGGACGATATGTACGGCTATTCGACCGACTCGACCAACTTCATCTCCGGCTACATGGCGGCGTTTGACGCGGACGTCACGGTGAAGGGCGACGACGGCCTCCCGGTGCTCGCCATCAGCAACGAGAGCTTCATCGACAAGTTCATGAACCTTTATCAGTTCATCCGCGTCGACCCGTGCGTCTTCCTCTCCACCAATGAAGGCAGCATGATCGGCGATGACCGCGATGCGGCGAAGGTCTTCCGGGAAGCGCGCGCCCTCATGCTCGCCGACATCCTCGGCAACGCGGCCGCCCTGCGCGAGCTCGACTTCGACTTCGGCATCATCCCCTATCCGAAGTACACCGAAGAGCAGACGAATTATCACACCACCGCCTGGGACGCCTACAACCTCTACTCCGTGCCGCGCACCGCGGACCTCGACTTCGCCGGCGTCGTGACGGAGAACCTCGCGGCCCGTTCATTCCAGTTCATCCTGCCCGCGTTCTACGATAAGGCGCTTCTCTCGAAGTACGCCCGCGACGAGGACAGCGCGGAGATGATCGGCCTGATCCGCGGCGGCGCGACGTACAACTTCGGCGTTGTGAATTCGCCCCACATCGGCTCGCCCGGACACATCTGGCGTGATCTTGTCACGTCGGGAAGCGACAACATCGCCTCGAAGACCGGCAAGAACGAAAAGGCCATCGTCAAATCGCTCCAGAAGTTCCTCGAAAAGACCTACATCAACGGGGACTGATCTCCCGGCATCAAAAACGGGTTGTCGCAAATAGGGCTAAAGTTTTCGTCCACCTTTTTCAAAATGGTGTCCCGGGATGCAAAGCATCCCGAGTGTCGAGGGCAACGCCCTAACCCGCACTTCGCAGAGTGCGGAACACCCAAGACTTCCAGAGAGTTCCTCTTTTTGGTTCTTTTTCTCCTCGATAAAGGAGAAAAAGAACGCCGAAAGCGCTATGGAAAGAGAACGGCTGTCGCATTTCTCCGTTTCTTGGAGTTCATGCAACAGCCACTCTTTTTTTGCGTCAGCTTATCTCACCCGTTCCAGGATCCACGCGGCGAGGTAGGCGCAGACCTCCTCCCGGTCGTCTTCGTTCAGGATCTCGTGCCGGTCGTCGGGGACGATCTTCTCCGTCACGTCCGTGAACCCGAGCCGCCGGTATTCCGCCGCAACCTTTCTGACCGCGGTTTTCCCGCCGACCGGGTCGAGCTCGCCGGAGATCACGAGGATCGGCAGGGTGCGCCGGATCCCGTCGTAACCGTCCTCGTCGGCGACGGCGGAGAGGATCGTGAGGAAATCCCGGTACGCGCCCGCGGTGAAGCGGAACCCGCAGAGCGGATCGGCCTCGTAGTCCGCGATGTTCTGCCGCCGCTTCGAGAGCCAGCCGAGCCGCCCGTCCTCCGGGAACGCCTTCACGTTCCGGCCGACGATGATCTCGTCGAGGAGGGGGGAGGCTGCCCGCTCGCCCCTGATGCGGCAGATCGCGCGCGACAGATGCTTGCCGAAGCCTGCGGCGGGATTCGGGAACCAGCCCGTCCCCATGAAAACGGCCCCGGCGATCTCGCCGCCGAAGAGGGGGAGATACCGCCGCGCGAAGAACGACCCCATGCTGTGTCCGACGAGGAAGACCGGGCGGCCGGGGAAGCGCCGTTTCGCCTCGAGGGTGACCGAGCGAAGGTCGCGGATGAGGGCTTCCGAGGCGTCCCCTTCGGCGAAGAAGCCGCGGTCGCGCTCGTCCGTCACGCTCGTGCCGTGGCCGAGATGGTCGTGACCGACGACGGCGATCCCGCGTCCGGCGAGGGCTTCGGCGAATGCCTCGTATCGCCCGATGTGCTCCATCATGCCGTGCGAGATCTGGAGGACTGCCCGCGGCTCCTCGTCCGGGGACCGAATCACGGTGTGAAGCCGTCTTCCCGGGGCGGCGGAGGGCAGGGTGATGTCTTCCCGTTTCATTGCGGACACCCGCGATCCCCGAAGCGTTCGGCCCAGCGCGCGGCATGGGAGACCCATTCGCCGATCGCGGGATCGGACCACTTCTCGACGCCGCAGCGCGTGATGTCGTTGCCGAGCGCGACACCGTGCGTGGCGTCCGGATAGATGTGCATCTCGAAGAGCAGGCCCGCCCGGCGGTAAGCGTCCGCGAGGATCAGCGAGTTGCGCACGTCGACGGCCTGATCGTTCGAGGTGTGGACGAGGAAGAGCGGGGAGGAGTATTTGTCGACCGCCAGCTCGATGCTCGCCGTCCGGTACATCTCCTCGGTCGGGGTGTCGGTGCACCAGAGGTTGCGGATGGTGCCCTCGTTGCGGAATTCATCCGCGCCCGTCACGACCGGATAGACGAGCATGACGCCGTTCGGACGGTTCATGCCCGCGGGGATGCCGGCCGCCGTGACCTCGGGGCGGTTCCACATCGTGCCGAGGCAGCCCGCAAGGTGTCCGCCCGCCGAGAAGCCGACCGCAAAGACTGCGTCGGGATCGATCCCGTATTCCCCGGCGTTCTCCCGGATGTGGACCATGGCGCGCGAGGCCTCGATCAGCTGGGCCGGATAGGTCTTCTTCCGCCCGACGGTGTAGTGCAGCACGAAGGCGTTGAAGCCCTCTGCCAGAAACGCGAGCGCGATCGGCTCTCCCTCCCGGTCCGCGCAGACCGCACCGTAGCCGCCGCCCGGGATCACGAGGATCGCCCGGCGGGTGTAGCCGCGGATCGGGTCGGCGAGGTAGGCGTCGAGGGCGGCGTCGGGATTGCCCTCTTCGAGCAGGATGTGTTTGAGCAGCATGACCGGTCCTCCCTTATTCGCCCGCGATGGCGCAGGACGCGAAGAGAATGCTCGGGCAGGCGATGGAGCGGTATTCCCAGTCGAGGTCCGAGCCGACGGCGGTGACGTTTTTCATCAGATCGAGGAAGTTCCCGGCCACCGTGATGAGCGCGGCGCCGCGGTCCCGTTTCCCGTTTTTCACGAGATAGCCGAAGCACTGGAGCGAGAAGTCCGTCGTCACATGGTTCAGCCCGGCGTGAAGCCCCGCGAGCCGCGTGATGACCAGCCCGTCGCCCATCGCTTCGCACAGCTCCTCGAGCGTTTTTTCGCCCGGGAGGATGCAGCAGTTCATCGGACGTACGGAGGGTGCTGAGGCGTACCCGGACTTGAAGCCGTTGCCCGTGCTCACGGTGCCCATGCGCGCGGCGGATTTCGTGTTGTGCAGCGCCTGACGGAACACGCCCCCGTCCACGAGGACCTTGCGGCGCGTCGGACAGCCCTCGTCGTCGTAGTTTGCGACGGAGAGGCAGTCGAGGTTCTTCGGATCGTCGACGACCGTGATCCGATCGGAGAAGATCGCCGTGTCCGCCTTATCCTTGAGCGGGGAGAGGCCCTTGCCGATGAGGTCGCCGGAGAACATATCCGTGAGCGCGCCGAAGAGGGCGGTCATCGCGCGCCGCTCGAAGATCACCGGGTACTGACCCGACGGGATCGGACGGCTGCCCAGCTCCTCGATGGCGTTCTCGAGCGTCTTCTTGGCGATCTCTTCGGGATCGATCTTCGAGAGATCGGACACGACCTCGATGTGGAAGCCGTCCTTCACCTCGCCGTTTTCTTCGACCGCGACACCCGCGTATAGGACCTGCGACCGGCTCGCGTCGGTGACGTGCACGCCCTTCGAGTTCGTGATCTCACGGGAGTTCTCGGATTCCTCCCATCCGATCTCCGTGACCTGCTTCACGCGCGGATCGGCCGCCTGGATCGCCGCTTCCGTCGCCGCGAGCTTGTCCCGGATCTCCTCCATCGACGGCTTGACCCACACGGCGCGGCTCTTCACCTCGTCGGTCGTCTCCGGCGCGCGGAGTTCGTCCGTGTCCTTTGAGGAGACGAGCTTCGCCTGCTCGATCAGCATGGCGAGCGTTTCGTCGATCCTGCCGTCGTCCACCGCTTCGAGCGCGAGGTTTGCCGCCTTGCCGTCCACGATCGCGCGGATCGAGGTCCCGAGGACGGACGAGGTCCCGAAGGAGTCCATCTGCCCGCCGAACCACGCGACCTTGCGCTCCGCGGACTGGCCTTCGTAGATTTCGAGCCCTTCGACGCCCATTTCGAGCGCGCGGGCGATCCATTTCTGCTTATTCATTTGCCGTACCTCCTACCGTGATGGAAGACACGCGGATCGCGGGCTGGCCGACGTCCGTCGGGATGGAGCCGCTCGACGAGCCGCACATGCCCTGGCCGCGCACGAGATTGTCGCTGACCTTATCGATGTTGAGAAGGATCTCCTGCCCCGTGCCGATGAGGGACGCGCCCTTGACCGGGTGGGTGATCTTCCCGTTCTCGATCAGGTAGCCCTCGCGGACGGAGAAATTGAACTCGCCCGTCATCGGGTTGACCGAGCCGCCGCCCATCTTCTTTGCGTAAAGGCCGCGCTCCACGCCCTCGAAGAGGGACTCGAAGGGATCCGTCCCCGCGCAGATGAAGGTGTTCGACATGCGGGAGGTCGGCTCGAATTCGTAGGACTGGCGGCGGGAGGATCCGGTCGATTCCATGCCCATGCGGCGCCCGTTCAGGCGGTCGATCATGTAGGATTTCAGGATGCCGTTTTCGATGAGGACCCGGCGGCGCTGCGGATTGCCCTCGTCGTCCACGTTCTCGCTTCCCCATGCGCCTGGGATCGTGCCGTCGTCCACAGCCGTGACGCAGGGCGCCGCGATCCGTTCTCCGAGCTTGCCGGCGAACACGCTCTGGTTCTTCGCCACGCCGGTCGCCTCGAGGGAGTGGCCGCACGCCTCGTGGAAGATGACGCCGCCGAATTCGTTGTCGATGACGACGGGCATTTTCCCGGACGGGCAGTCCTTAGCCGAGAGCATCACGATCGCCGAGCGCGCCGCTTCTTCCCCGATGGATTCCGGGGTCTTCTCGTCCCAGTATTCGAGCCCTTTGCCCGCGCCGGGATAGTAGCCGCCGCTCTGGAAATTGTCCCCCTCCGCCGCGTAGGCGTCCACCATCAGGCGGGTGCGGACGCGCGTATCGGTGACGAGGCGGCCTTCGCTGTTCGAGATCTGCACGGACTGGCGCACGTTGAGCAGTCTGCCCTGCGTCTTGACGATGCGCTCGTCGTATGCCTTGGCCGCGCGCTCTCCGCGGAAGACGAGGGCGGCCTTATCGGCGAGCGGGACGTCCTCGAAGGCGATCTTCACGGGGTTGTTGTTTTCGTATTCCACGGGGTTGAGGGTGACGGCGGCGTCCATTTCGCCGGGGGCATAGGTCTTGCCAAGCGCGGCTTTGAGGTCCTCGATCATCGGGATGAGGTGCTCGTCGTCCGTGTGGTTGGTGTAGCCGTAGACCGACTGCACGCCGCGGTAGAGCCGGATGCCCGCGCCGCTTTTCAGGGTGCGGTTCACGCTCTCCACCTCGGCATTGAGGGAGGATAAGGTCTCCGAGACCTCTTCCTCTTCGTAGATCTCCGCGAAATCCGCATCGCTCATGAGGCAGAGCGAGAGATACCGCGCGAGGGTTTCCTTCTGAAGCATCATGTCCTCCTTGGGGTGGGATTGGATCGACTCATTATAGCATGGACGGGCGGGAATGTCAAGCCGCCG
>JAFPWV010000145.1 GCA_017412675.1 Clostridia bacterium | reverse complement strand
GCTCCTCGGTGTATTTATGGACGCGGCCCTGGACCTCGCCCGAGAAGTTGAGGTCGATATCGGGCGACTTGTCCCCGTGGAAGCCGAGGAAGGTCTCGAAGGGGATGTCGTGGCCGTCCTGATCGCACGGTGTGCCGCACACGGGACAGACCTTTGGCGGCAGATCGAACCCGGAGCCGACCTCGCCCTTCGTGAAGAATTCGGACCAGCGGCACTTCGGGCAGCGGTAGTGCGGCGGAAGCGGATTGACCCGGGTGATCCCCGCCATGGTCGCCGCGAAGGACGAGCCGACGGAGCCGCGGGATCCGACCTGATAGCCCTTCTCCTCGCTGTTTTCCACGAGCTTGCGGGCGATGATGTACATGATGGCGAAGCCGTTCGAGATGATCGAATCGAGCTCGCGCTGGAGCCTTGCGGACACGACCTCGGGCAGCGGATCGCCGTACATCTCCTTGGCGAGGGACCAGCACTTCGTCGTGAGCTCCTCCTCCGCGCCGTCGATGTGGGGCGGGTAGTTCCCCTTTGGGATCGGGCGGACGACGTCGATGCTGTCGGCGATCTTGTTCGGGTTGGTGACGACGACCTCGTAGGCCGTCTCCGGTCCGAGGTAGGAGAACTCCTCGAGCATCTCCTCCGTCGTGCGGAAGTAGAGCTTCGTCTCGCGGTCCGCATCCTTGTAGCCGAGACCTGTGAGGATGATCCGGCGGTAGATCTCGTCCTCGGGATTCTTGTAGTGCGCGTCGCAGGTGGCGCAGACGGGACGTCCGGCCTTCTTGCCGATCTCCACGATCCGGCGGTTGAAATCGCGCAGCGCCTCCTCGTCCGGGACGGTCCCCTCGAGGATCATGTACGCGTTGTTTGCGATCGGCTGGATCTCGAGATAGTCGTAGAACTTAGCGATCTCGATGATGTCGTCCTCCGGCTTTCCCTCCTGGATCGCGCGGAAGAGCTCGCCCTCGGAGCACGCGGACCCGAGGATCAGGCCCTCGCGCAGCTCTTCGAGGCGGGTGCGGGGGATGCGCGGATGGCGGTAGAAGTATTTGAGATAGGAGTCCGAGACGAGCTTGTAGAGGTTCTTCATCCCGGCCTGATTCTTCACGAGGATGATCTGGTGATAGGACTTGAGCTTCAGCGGGTCCGCCTTCTCCGCCATGGTGTAGTTGAGGCGGGCGATGTCCCCGATGCCGTCCTCCTTCAGCCGCTCGACCATGCAGCCGAAGATCATGGCGAGCATCTCGGCGTCGTCGCAGGCGCGATGGTGGTTGAAGTCGCCGAGGCGGTAGTGCTTTGCAAGCGTGTCGAGGCGGTGGTTCTTCAATTCCGGGTTCATGTAGCGGGACATGGCCACGGTGTCGAGGTAGGGGTTCTGGAAGTCCATGCCGTTCTGCTCCGACGCCGTGCGGATGAAGCCCGTGTCGAAGGAGGCGTTGTGCGCGACGAGCATCCGGTCCCCGACGAAGGCGTAGAAGGCCTTGAGCGCTTCCCCGACCGGCGGCGCGTCCCGGACCATCTCGTCGGTGATCCCCGTGAGCTCGGTGATGTTCTCCGGGATATGGACGCCGGGATTGACGAAGGTGTCGAAGCGGTCGAGGATCTTGCCGTTTTTGAAGATCACGGCGCCGATCTCGGTGATTTTGTTCGTCGCGGCGGAGAGACCCGTCGTTTCGATGTCGAAGACGGCAAATTCGTCGCGGAAGGTGACGTCCTCGCCCCGGTAGGCCGCGCGCGCGGTGTCGTCGACGTAATACGCCTCGACGCCGTAGAGGACCTTGATCTTGTCCTCGAGCTTGTCCGCGGCGAGCATGGCGACGGGAAAGCTCTGGAGGTTGCCGTGGTCCGTGATCGCGACGGCGCGGTGCCCCCATTTGTACGCCGTGTTCACGATGTCGTCCGCTTTGTTCGTCGCGTCCATCGCAGACATAACGGTGTGCAGGTGCAATTCGACCCGTTTCTCCGGAGCGCGGTCCGTGCGGACGGCTTCCTTCACCTGCAGGATATCGGTGAACTGCATGTACAGCTCGTTGTCAAACTTGTCCGTCTTGATCGCCCCGCGCACGGCGTACTGCTTCCCCTTCGAGAAGAGCGCTTCGGTGTCGTTCGCCTCTTCCGCCGGGACGGCGATCTTGATGTAGAGCGAGGCTTCGCGGTCGGTGACGGCGATCGTGAACATCACCTTGTCGCCGCGTCTCGTCTCCTTCTGCTCGACAGCGAAGACCTCGCAGAGGATGACGGTTCCCTTCTCCGGGTGCCTGACGGCGCGCAGGGGCTTGACGTTTTCGATCGGGAAGAGCTCGCCGAAGACGACTTCGGGAGAAGAACAGTCAAAGGTGATCCGTCCGCACCGGATCCTGCCGTCCCCGAGCTCCTCCGCCGTCGGGCTGCCGTCGAAAAGCGAATCGACGCGGGGCAGGGTGACCTTTTCCTCCGGGGCGGGTTCGGGTTCGCTCGCGGCGGGAGGCTCCGCTTCCGATTGCTCGTACCGGGCGAGGATCTCGGCGGAGGTCGCGTTGAGGCGTTCGAGCTGGCGGGAGAGGTATTCCGCGTGCTCCTCGTCGGCGTTCTTCGTCTGCTCGATCGAGACCTCACGGCTCAGGCCGAATTCGCTGAACAGAATTCCTTCGATGACGCGCGCGGTCTGGGCGAGGTCGAGCAGTCCGATCCCGCCGCGGGAAAAGGGGATCGAAACGGTGATGCGGTCTCCCTCGGCCGCGAGCTCGTAGCGATCGAAAAAGCCGTTGCAGACAATGCCCACGCGCCCGGCCTCCGCGAAGATCTCGCTCATGTAGTCCATCGAGAAGAGCGCGGGATCGTAGCGCGTGAGGATGCGGACCTGCGCGAGGTCATAGGCTTCCTTGATCTTCGCTTCGAGGGCATAGATATCCCGCTTGAGGTAGAGGCGCGGCAGAAGGCAGCTTACCTCGGCGATCCGCGCCTCCCGGCTGACCTTGAGGCGGACGTCCGTCGCTTCGAGGAAGAGGTCGCGGCTCACCCCGGTGAGGGACGGCGCGATTTTGGAAAAGATCTCCGAAAGGGAGCGGGTGGGTTTGTCTGACATGGCGTTGTTCCTGTATTTCTGTTCGTATGGAAACGGTATTCTCCGAATTTATGCTTCGACGGTGCGGCGGGTCTCCTCGATGAGGCGCGCGAGGGCTTCGTCCTCCGAGAGCTTCACCTGTTTTTCGCCCTTTTTGAAGAAGACGCAGCATCCGTCGCCGCCCGCGATCCCGAAATCGGCCTCCTTCGCTTCGCCCGGGCCGTTGACGACGCACCCCATGACGGCGACGCGGAGGCGCTTCCCGTGCGGATCGAGGTCCCGGATCGCGTCCTTGAAGCGCTTTTCGAGGCCGATGAGATCGATCTTCGTACGCCCGCAGGTGGGGCAGGAGATCACATCGATGACGCCGCGGGGATCCATTCCGAGCGAACGCAGGATCTCGCGCCCGGCCCGGACCTCTTCGGCCGGATCGGCGGTGAGGGAGACCCGGAGCGTGTCGCCGATGCCTTCCGCGAGGAGCGCGCCGATGCCGATCGCGTTCTTCACGAGGCCCGAATAGTCGTCCCCGGCCTCCGTGACGCCGAGGTGCAGGGGGTAATCGGACTTCTCCCGCACGAGGCGGTTGGCGGTGAGCGTTTCCCGGATCGAGGAGGACTTGATGGAGATCACGATGTCGGAAAAGCCGCAGTCCTCGAGGACCGATGCCTCATCGAGAGCGGATTCGGCGAGGGCTTCCCCCGTCGGCGCGCCGTATTTTTCGAGGATCCGCTCGTCCAGCGAGCCCCCGTTGACGCCGATGCGGATGGGCAGACCCGCCGCGCGGCAGGCATCCGCCACTTCCTTCACCTTCCAGCGCTCGCCGATGTTGCCGGGATTGATGCGGATCTTGTCCGCGCCTCCCCGGACTGAGGCGAGGGCGAGGCGGTAGTCGAAATGGATGTCCGCGACGAGGGGGACCTTCGCGCCCGCTTCCTTCGCAGCCCGGAAGACCGCTGCCGCCCGCTCCGAGGGGACCGCGAGCCGCACGATGTCGCACCCTGCCCTCTCGAGGGCAAGGATCTGCGCGACGGAGCGATCGGTGTCCTCCGCCGGGACGTTGGTCATGGACTGGACGGTCACGGGATGGCCGCCGCCGATAGACAAGTTTCCCGCACGGACGGTGCGGGAGGGGGAATTTTTCATATTGCGCTGCCTTTCGTTCGTCTCAGAGCAGACTGATGACGTCCTTCACGGCGACGACCGCCATGAGGATCATGAGGACGACGAGCCCCGCGAAGTGGACGTAGCCCTCGAATTCCGCGCGGACGGGCTTTCCCCGGATCAGTTCGATGAACTGGAAGAGGAGGCGTCCGCCGTCGAGCGCGGGCAGGGGCAACAGATTCATCACGCCGAGGTTCATCGAGATCACGACGGCGAGGTACACGAGGTCGGAGGCCCCCTGCTCCGCCGCCTCTCCGAGGGCTTTCGTGACGCCGACAGGACCGGAGATGCTCTCCATGCCGTAGCGGCCGCGGATGAGATCGAAGAGGGATTCCCAGATCATGCGGATCGTCGAGGTCGAGCGGAAGAAGGCGTGCTTCAGGACGACGCCGGGCGTGATCTTCTCGGGCGTGACCTTGAAGTCCACCGTGCCGAATCGGGTGCCGCTTTCGGTGAAGGTCGGGAAGAGCACGTCCTCGACGACGATCTTCTCCCCGTTCCGGATGACGGTGATGTCGAGCGGGTTCAGGCCGTTGCGCATGATCTGATAGACGACTTCGTTTGCGATATGCGTGCGGGACCCGTTCACGGCGACGATTTTGTCCCCGATCTCGAGGCCTCCGGCTTCGGCGTAGCAGACCCCGTTCTCGTCCGGGACGAACGCGCCGATCTCGTTCGACGGCAGGATCTTCATCGTCGAGACCAGAATCAGCATGACGAGCATCCCGACGAGGATGTTCATGGCGGCGCCGGCGGCGGTGATGATGATGCGCTGCCAGACGGGCTTCGAGCGGAAGGCGTTCTTGTCTTCGGAGTCCTCGTCCTCCCCTTCCATCGCCACAAATCCGCCGATGGGCAGAGCGCGCAGGGAGTAGGAGATCCCCGTCTTCTTCGAGACGCGGGTGAGGAGCTTCGGACCCATGCCGATGGAGAATTCCCGGATGGTCACGTGAAAGAGACGCGCGGTGAGATAATGCCCGAACTCATGGATGAAGATGAGGAATCCGAAAATGAGCAGGGCGAGAAGAATCGTTCCGATGTTGATACGATCACATCCTTTGCATGAGATCGATTTGACGGCGTGCGAACCGTCGGGCTTCTCCGACAGTATATGCCGCCGTTTCCGTGTTTATTTCAGAGAGGGGCGGGATCCGGCCGAGCGTTTCCGTGACGACCGCGGCGATGTCCCCGAAGCCGATCCTGCCCGCGAGGAATGCGTCGACGGCTTCTTCGTCCGCGGCGATCAGACCGGCGGGTGCGGTGCCGCCCATCCTCAGGGCCTCGCGGGCCGCTTCAAGGAGGGGGAACGCCGTCGTGTCGGGTTCGGCGAAGGTGAGCGATCCCATCGCGGCGAGATCGAGCGGCGGGTGGCTGACCGGTGCGGTGTGAGGTGCGGTCGCGGCATAGCGGATGCAGTCCCGCATGTCCGGGCGTCCCATCTGGGCGAGGAGGGTGTTGTCGTTCCATTCGACCATCGAATGCACGACGCTCTGCCGGTGTACGAGGACGTCGACGCGGTCCTCGGGGACGCCGAAGAGCCGCACGGCCTCGATGATCTCGAAGCCCTTGTTCATGAGGGTCGCCGAATCGACGGTGATCTTCTTTCCCATCTTCCACGTCGGATGGGCGAGGGCTTCCTCCGCCGTGACGGCTTTCAGCTCCTCCGCCGTCCGGCCGAAGAACGGTCCCCCGGACGCCGTGAGCAGGATGCGCCGCAGATCGCGGATATCCCGCCCTTCGAGGCAGCGGTAGATCGCGCTGTGCTCGCTGTCGACGGGGATCAGTTCCCCGCCGGAGGCCTCCATGCGCTGAAAGATCGGATCCCCGCACGCGATGATCGCCTCTTTGTTCGCCATGCCGATGCGCTTGCCCGATTCCGCCGCCGCGATCGCCGCATCCAGACCGACGAGCCCCGCAACGGCGTGGAAAATGATGTCCGCTCCGGTGGTCCGCACGGCGTCGAGCACCTCGTCCTCCCGCCAGAGGATCTCCGGCGCGCCGTCTCCAAGCAGCTCCCGGAGCCGTTTGGCAGCCTCCTCGGTCGCCATCGCGGCGATCTTCGGGCAGAAGCGTCTCACGAGCGGGGCGAAGCGTTCGGCGCCTTCTCCCGCCGTCATGAATTCCACGGGGACGCCGAGCTCCGCAAGCACGTCGAGGGTCTGAACCCCTACGGATCCCGTCGCGCCGAGCACACAGGCCGAGCGGACCCGGAAGGCGGGATCCGGCTGTAAATTCACCATATCAAACTGTCCTGTCTTATACGAGATACGCGGAGACCGCGGGGATCTGCGAGAGCATCACCACGACCGGCGCGGTCAGAAGCACGCTGTCGAAGCGGTCGAGCACGCCGCCGTGGCCCGGGAAGAGATTGCCGTAGTCCTTGATGCCGTACCGCCGCTTGATGACGGACATCGCGAGATCCCCGATCTGGGAGACGACCGCGACGACCGCGCCGGCGAGCGCCATGACGAGAAGGTCCGCGGAGACGGTCCGCTTCACGATCCAGCCGTAGAGGGCAAAAGCCAGCGCGGCGAAGATCACGCCTCCGACGGCGCCTTCGACGGTCTTCTTCGGGGAGACCTCGGGGATGAGCTTGTGACGCCCGATCGCCCGGCCCGTGAGATAGGCGAAGGTGTCCGACACCCACGGCCCGATGAAGACGAGAAGATAGCGGTACGGTCCCGTCGTCGCCCGCAGCCAGACGAGGCAGGCAAAGGCGAAGGAGGTATAGAAGATCCCCATGAAGGAGGCCGCGGAGACCTCATAATCAATCTTCCCGCGGGAAAAGACGTCCGCCGTGAAGGTCCAGAGCAGATAGGCGGCATCCACGGCGAACACACCTTCCCACATATTATGGGGAAAGGGGAAACGCCAGACCGTGCAGGGGACGAAAATGGCTGTGAGAAACGCCGGGATCAGCAGAGCGATATGCTTCGACGCTCCGACGCACTTCGTCATCTCCCATGCCGCGACAACAGACAGAATCGTCATAGCGACGGGCCAGACGAAGGTGTCGGAGAACCAGCACACGGGGATGAAGACCGCGATGGCGACAATGGCCGTGATCGTTCGTTTCAGCATATCATTTGCCCTCCCCGGCGCCCTGCGGTTCGTTTTTGTCCAGCCCGCCGAAGCGCCTCGACCGGGACGCGAAGACCCGCACGGCCTCGTCGACGTCCGCCGTCGTGTAATCGGGCCAGAGGCGGTCCGTGAAATACAGCTCGGCGTAGGCTGCCTGCCAGAGCAGGAAGTTCGAGATGCGCATTTCGGCCCCGGTCCGCACGATGAGGTCCGGCTCCGGGCATTCATTCGTGTAGAGGTTCGCCGAGATGTCCTCCTCCGTGACCGCGGTCTTTCCCTCGGCGATGAGGCGGTTCACCGCCCGCACGATCTCCGCGCGTCCGCCGTAGTTGAACGCGATGTTGAGGCGGTAGGGCCTTCCCCGCGTCTCGTCCTCGAGCTCGCGCGTCCGCCGCCCGATGGTCTCCCCGAGCTGCCCGGGCTCGCCGATGAAGCGGAATTCGATGTCACGCTCCTCGCCCGCCTCTTCGATGAAGGAGATGAGCAGCCGGAAAAGGGCCTCCACCTCCCGCTGCGGACGCTTGATGTTTTCCGTGGAGAAGGCGTAGACCGTGCAGCATTCGATGCCGATCTTCTTGCAGTAGCGGACGATGGTCTTGAAGTTGTCCGCGCCGACCTTGTGTCCGGCTTCGCGCGGGAGTATCCTCTTCTTCGCCCAGCGGCCGTTGCCGTCCATGATGAACGCGATGTGCCTGAGCCCTGACTGCTTCACGAGCTCCGTCACGGGGAGATTGCCGATTTCGCGGTTGATTGCCATGATTCACCTGATTTTGCTTGCTGTTTGCCTGTATGATAGCACGGAAAGCAATGTTTGTCAATACCTTTTTATCGTTTTTCGATAAATCTTTCCGTTTCGTCGCAGGATCCGATGGAAACGCCCGGCGGCGGACTGCATCCGATGCCGGGCGCGCGATCCTTGTCAGATCTCCATGATTTCCTTTTCTTTGGCTTCGGTGATCCCCTCGATCTCCTTGATGTACTTGTCGGTGAGGGTCTGGATATCCTTGTCGGACTGCTTCTGCTCGTCCTCGGTCATTTCGGACTTCTTTTTCATGGCCTTGGATTTGTCGTTCGCGTCGCGGCGGATGTTGCGGACGGCGACCTTCGCTTCTTCGCTCATCTTCGAGATGTTCTTGTTGATCTCTTTTCTGCGCTCCTCGGTGAGCTGCGGGAAGACGAGGCGGATGACCTTGCCGTCGTTCATCGGGGTGATCCCGACGTCGGAGGCGAGGAGGGCCTTTTCGATGGCCTTCAGCGTGGACGCGTCGTAGGGGGTGATGACCAGCGTCTTCGGATCGGTGACCTTGACGTCTGCCATGGAGGTGATTTCGGTGGGCGCGCCGTAATACTCAAAAGTCACTCTGGAAATGACGGCGGAATTCGCCCGGCCCGCGCGGATGACGGACAGCGCTTCCTTATAGACCTCGATGGTCTTTTTCATTTTGTTCTCATAGTCTTTGGTGTCGAGTTTCATGTTCTGCCTCCTTTATTTCCTTCGAGTTTTTTCTGTGTGTTCAGGCTTCGGGGTAGAGCTCGGCTTCGCAGTCGGCGGCGGTCAGGAGCGTTCCGATCTCCTCTCCGCGCGCGACCCGGAGGATGTTGTCGGGATCGGCGAGGGAGAAGGCGTAGGAGTCGATCCCATGATCGTGTGCGAGGAGAGCGGCGGCTTCGTCGATGGCGTGCAGATCGTCGTCGACGCACTGGCGGTAGCTGATCTTCCGGTAACGGCGGGCAGCCGGGTCCTTCTTCGGGTCCGCGGTATAGACGCCGTCGACGTTCTTGGCCATGAGGATGACGTCGGCACCGATCTCCGCGCCGCGCACGACGACCGCCGTGTCGGTGGAGATGTAGGGGATGCCGAGGCCCGCGCCGAAGATGACGACTTTCCCGGCGGTAAGGTATTCCGAGGCCGTGCGGAAATTGTACTGCTCGGCGAAGGAGTTCATCGCGACGGGGGACATGACCGTGACGGGTACGCCCGCTTTCTCCACGGCGTCCTCGAGGCGGAGGCAGTTGATCATCGTGCCGAGCATCCCCATCTGGTCCGCTCTCGCACGCCGCACACCTTTTCCGTACGCGCCGCGCCAGATGTTGCCCGCGCCGATGACGACACCGACCTCGGTGCCCTCTGCGACGAGCTGCCGGATGATGTCGGCGATCCTTGCGACCATGGCGGCGTCGAAGATCTCCCCGGTCTCCTTGTTGGCGATGGCCTCGCCGGAGAGCTTCAGAAGCACCCGCCCGAATCGCTTTCCTTCGTTCTGCATCGATGTTGTCCTCCCACCGGTTTCCGTTTTCCCTATTGTACCCTATTTCCCCCCTCAGGTCAATAGACAATCCGTAAATTCATTTGCAAAATTTTCTGACCAACAGAAGAAAAAGAGCCCCGGAATCCGAGGCCCTTCCCTGTTCGATTTACTGCGCTTTGCCGGTGAGCTGCGCGATCTCTTCCGCGAAATTGTCTTCGCGCTTTTCGAGACCTTCGCCCTTTTCGTAGAGAACGAAGCTGTCGACCTTGATGGCCGCGCCGATTTCCTTCTCCACCTGCTTGGTGTACTGACCGACGGTGATGCTGTCTTCCTTGACGTACTTCTGCTCGTTCAGGCAGGCTCTCTCATAGAACGTGCCGATACGGCCCTCGACGATCTTGTGGAGGATGGCGTCGGGCTTGTTCGCGTTCTTTTCGTCGTTCTTGAGCTGGGCGACGAGGATTTCCTTCTCTTCCGCGAGGACGTCATCCGGAACGTCTTCCTTGTTGACGTAGGTCGGAGGCGTGCCGGCTGCGATCTGGAGGCAGATGTTCTTCGCGTATTCGGCGAATTCCGGCTTGCCCGCGGTCTCGGCATCGGTGTCGAACTTCACGATGACACCGGCGATGCCGCCGCCGTGGATATAGGTGGAGGTGATGCCGTCGACGATCACGAAGCGGCGGATGTTCATGTTCTCGCCGATCGTGAAGATCATATCCTTGAGCTTCGCTTCCACGGTCTCGAAGGTTTCATCGTAACGGAGCGCCTTGAGGGCGTCGACGTCGGCCGGACGGTTGGCGACGATGACCTTGAGGATGTTGCGGACGAATTCCTTGAACGTCGCGTTCTTCGCAACGAAGTCGGTTTCTGCGTTGACTTCGATCATCGCGGTGACACCCGCCTCGGAGAGGATGTCCACGACGCCTTCCGCTGCGATTCTGCCGGCCTTCTTATCGGCCTTGGAGAGACCCTTCTCACGAAGGACCTTGATCGCCTCGTCGAAGTTGCCCTCGGTTTCCACGAGCGCCTTCTTGCAGTCCATCATGCCCGCGCCGGTCTTGGTGCGGAGTTCGTTCACCATTTTTGCTGTGATTGCTGCCATTTTATTTTACTCCTGTTCCTTGATATTCTCGATCGATTATTTCGCGTTCTTCGCGTCTTCCTCGTCCTGGGCCTCTTCGGCGGCGGTGATCTCGGGCTCGGCGGCGTTCAGCTGTTCGCCCTGCTTGCCTTCGAGAACGGCGTCGGCGATGATGGAGGTGATGAGGCGGATGCCGCGGATCGCGTCGTCGTTGCCGGGGATGATGTAATCGGCGTCGTCCGGATCGCAGTTGGTGTCAACGATGGCGACGACCGGGATGCCGAGCTTCTTGCATTCGAGGACGGCGTTGTGTTCCTTGCGGGGGTCGACAATATACACGGCGGAGGGCAGGCCCTTCATGTTCTTGATGCCGCCGAGGTTTCTCTCGAGGTTGAAGATTTCCTTCTGGAGGGCGGCGACTTCCTTCTTGGGAAGCATGTCAAAGGTGCCGTCTTCCTGCATCTTCTCGAGGTTGCGGAGCCGTTCGATGGAGGAACGGATGGTCTTGTAGTTGGTGAGCATGCCGCCGAGCCAGCGCACGTTGACATAGTACATGCCGCAGCGCTCTGCTTCTTCGCGGATGGTGTCCGCCGCCTGCTTCTTGGTGCCGACGAAGAGGATGCTGCCGCCGTCTTCGGTGGTGTCCTTCACGAAGGAATACGCCTCTTCAAACTTCTTGATGGTCTTCTGGAGGTCGATGATGTAGACGCCGTTGCGCTCGGTGAAGATGTATTCCTTCATCTTCGGGTTCCAGCGTCTGGTGTGGTGTCCGAAGTGGACGCCCGCTTCGAGCAGCTGCTTGATGGAAACGATAGACATTTGAATGTCCTCCTTTGGTTTTTTGCCGCCATGCCGGGGTCCGCCGCCTGTATTTTACGGAAGGGTGTGCAAGGATCTCTCCTTTTCTTCCGTCCATCCGGCAACCTCAAAAAGGGCCGTGAATTTGGCAACCGGGCGGATCGACGGGGGCATGTGTGAATTTCCGTGCGACATCGCGCACAAGGTGTATTATACCACATTCGGAAGTCCCATGCAACAGGATGGATAAAATTCACAATATATTTACATTTTCCCTCACCACCCGCCGAGGCCGAAGAATCCCTTGCCGGGCTTCGGTTTTTCCTCCTTCGGCACGTCCTCGGGCAGCTTCACGAGGATCGCGTCCTCGCCGATGCAGCAGATCCCGCTCCACGGGATGCGCACGCCCGCCTTCGGGGAGCCGAGGAAGCGCGGGGAGACGATCAGGGCGGCGACCTTTCCCTCCGGCGTGATCTCACAGTCGGTGAGGAACCCGACGCGCCGTCCCGAGCAGACGTCGATCACATCCTTTTCGCGCAGCTCTGAAAACCTGCGGACCACATCGCATCACCTCCGCCTACAGGTTATGCGTCATCCGCGCGGGCGATACCGGGGGGAGGCGCGCAACCGTCCGTTGGAAAAACAACAACAAATCGATTGTTGACTTTTCCCGGAGCGCATGGTATCCTGTATCTGCACCGGCCGGTGACATTCATTTTTCGCAAAAAGGAGAACGATCATGGAACTGAAAATCGGAGACCGGATCCGGGAACTGCGCAAAAAAGCGGGCCGGACGCAGGAAGCGATGGCGGCGGCGCTCGGGGTGACCCCGCAGGCCGTCTCGAAATGGGAATCGATGAACGGTTATCCCGACATGGAGACCGTCCCCGCTCTTGCGAACTACTTCGGCGTGACGATCGACTCGCTCTTCGGCTACGACGGCGAGCGGGACCGGCGCGTGAAGGAGATCTGCGAGCGGGCGGACAGGATGCTGAAGGACAGGGACACGGATTTTGACGAGCTCATCGCCATGCTCCGCGTTTCCGTCGAGGAATTCCCCGCGAACGGCGAGCTTCTGGCGCACCTCGGAGACGCTCTCTACACCGCCGGGTGGAAGAAGATCGGCGGGTGCGCGTACACCAACGGAAAGGACCCGTACATCCATGCGGACGCGGCAAAGAACAGAGAAAACGCCTATTGGAACGAAGCCCGTTCCATCCACGAGCGGGTGCTGAATATGACGGTTTCCCCGGGGATCCGGGATAACGCCATCATCCGTCTGCTGACGCTTTACTGGGAAGTCGGCGAACAGCGGAAGATCGACGAGCTGGTCGCGGCGCAGTCGTCCGTCATCGTCTGCCGCGAGCGGCTTGCCGGAAAAAACGCCTCGGGATCGTGGAAGCCGCTCGGCGATGCCATCCTGACGTTTCTGCGCATCACGGCGGACCTGCTCGAGGACGCCGCTGCTGCCGTCACGACAGCGGAGGAATCCTACAACACCGAGCTCCTGCGGTCCTACGCCGCGTTCGCGGAAACCCTTGTCCCCGGCGAAAACACTCTCGGCGCGACGAGCTGCCTTTTCGATCTGTATTTCTGGATCACCGTTCATGCGATCCGGATGGAGGAGGAGAACGGAGATTACGCTTCCGCGCGCGACGCGATGGAAAGGATGTTCGTCTATGCGGACCGGCAGAACAAGCTGTTCCGCACGGGCGTGCATTCTTACGATGCGCCGTACCTTACGGAATGCGAATTCGACACCGAAGAGCTCTACGAACTGACGGACGATCACATCATCGAAAGCCTTCTCGCCTGTGTCATCCGGACGGACGCGCTTGACCAAGCGCTTGCCGTGAATCCGCGGTACGCCGCATGGCTCGCGGAAGAGAAAAAAGCCTGAACCCATGAGGGCTCAGACCTTTGCAGCCGTCTCGGAAGATTGGCTCGGGGGAGGAAGTTTTCTCCGGAAAGCTCCTCCCCCGCTCTGTGTCAATATGTTCCAGAAATCTTGTCCGGGTCGACGAGCGGCTGACGCTCGAAGGGGGACGTGATCTCCACCGGCGCGTTCGCCCGCGAGGAGCGCTCAAACGCCGTCATGATGTCGAGGACGTGCAGCTGCTGCATGTAGTTCGCCCGGTGCATCCGGCCCTCTTCCATCGCGGACGCCATCTCGGAGAGCCCCAGCGAGCGGCTGTTGCCCGTGAAGCCCTTGTCCAGCGGGATCTCTTCGTATCCCCCGCCGGGCTTGAGCAGTCTCACCGGGCCGCCGAAGGTGTTCGGATCGGGGACCCGGAGCGAGCCCTTCTCACCGAAGATCTCGATGTATTCGCTGAAATCCGTGTAGGAATCGAACGAGGCCGTGAAGGATGCCACCGCGCCCGACGCGAACCGGATGGCCCCCGTCGTGAACGTGTCGACCTCGACGTCGATGACCTCGCCCCGGTGCGGTTCGCTGCCGATCACGCGCTGCGGATAGGTGATCCTGCCGAACGCCGTCACCCAGTCCGCCTTTCCGAGCAGGTTGACGAGCGTTGTGACGTAGTAGGGACCCATATCGAGCATCGGGCCGCCGCCTTTCTTATAGAAGAACTCCGGATCGGGATGCCAGCCCTCCGGTCCGTGGCCGAGGAAGTGCGCCGTCGCCGCCACCGGACGCCCGATCGCGCCTTCGTCGATCAGCCGCCGCGCCGTCTGGATGCCCGCGCCCATGAACGTGTCCGGCGCGCCGCCGAGCGTCAGGCCCTTCTCCTTCGCCAGCTCGACGAGCTCCCGCGCGTCCTCCATGTTCGTTGCCAGCGGCTTTTCGGAGTAAACGTTCTTCCCCGCGAGCAGCGCGGCCTTCGTGACGCCGTAGTGATCGTTCGGACGCGTGATGTTGAGCACGATATCCACATCGGGATCCGCGAAGATCTCGTACATGTCGCGGTAGATCCTCAGCCCGCCGAATTCCTTCGACCGGCCCTCGGCCTTCTCCCGGATCAGATCGCAGATCCCGGCAATCTGGATGTTTTTGAACTTCGATCCGATGTTTACCAGATAGATGCCGCTGATGTTGCCGCATCCCACAACGCCGATTTTCATCCTTATCCTCCTCCATGTTCCGTTGTCTGTGAATTTGAAGAGAAAAGGGAGGAACCTTCGATCAGAAAGTCCCTCCCTTCGGTTGTCTTGTTTTGTGTCCGATCAGCTCGGATAGTTCTCGTCGTGCCAGTCGTTGTAGAATCCGAGGATGGAGTTGGGATTCTCGCCGGAGTTGTCGAGCAGGCCCTTCAGGAATTCGTCGTTCTTGATCTCCTTCTTGATCTCGGTGATCGCGTCCTCATATTCTTCGGAGGTCAGCGCGTCGAGTCTCGCCTTGTATTCCTTGGAGACCTCCACAAGCTGCTTGAGCAGGTCTTCGTTGGTTTCGGTCAGGACGCCCGGGAACTTCATGAACGGGTCGGAGATCATGTCGAGGTTCATCTTCTTGCCTGCATCCCAGTCGCTCATCGGTCTGCCCGGTCCCGGATAGGTCATGTAGACGTTGCCGGTATCGGTGAGACGCATCTTGTAGCTGTCCTTGAGGATCTTGATGGTGTCGTGATCGTCCTCGGAGGTGTAGTCCCAGTGCACGCCCTGCGCGCCGTACTGGAGAACGGTGCGGAGATCGGTGCTGGTGTTCAGGTAGGTGATGATTTCCATCGAACGGGCGAGGGACTTGGAATAGGAGCTGACGGCGAACATCGCGCCGAAGACGTCCTCTTCCTTCATCATGGGCTTCGCGTAGGTGCGGACGTAGTATTCGTCCTCATACTGCGCGGCCACGGACGGATCGCCGGAGATGACGCCGACCGCGAACTTCTGGCCTTCCTTCAGGGTACCGTCGCCCACATAGCCGAGCTCCTTCAGCTTCTTCATCATGCCGACGGTGTTGATGTACACGTTGGTGGAGAAGACGGACTTCGGGATGCAGGGGCTGGAGTACATCATGGAGTTGGTGACCTGGTTGCCGATGACGGACCACTCGTTCTTGTCTTCGTTGAGACCGAAGTAGTGCATGTTCGCCGCTTCGACTTCGCCGAGGAGCGGGACCACGCCGTCAAGATGCTGGTTGCCGATGTCCTCGATGAAGGCCTGGCACTTCAGCACGGAGGTGAGGGAATCCGGGTCGTAGTCGTACTGATCGACCAGCTCCTTGTTGACGAGCAGGTACTGATACTCGCCGACCGGATGGTTGTTCGGGATGCCGTAGGTGCCCTGGACGTTCGCAAGCTCGAGATACGTCGGGTAGATATAGGTCTTCATCAGCTTGGACGTGCCGGAAAGCTCGCCGTCAAGCTGCTGGATCATCTCGTTTTCGATGTAGTCCATGTACTGCTTGTAGCTCGTGACGAGGAAGATATCGAACTGCTTCTCGCCGACCTCGGGATACTTGGTGATCGTGATGCCGAGCTCGTTGACGATGGTCTCCTCTTCCTCAGGCTTGGTCTCCTCTTCCTCATCGGGTTCCTCGGCGACCTCGATGCCCTGCGCCTTGAGCTCCTTCAGCTCTTTTCTGCGCTGTTCGGCAGCCGCTTCCTCTTCCTCGATCATGGTGGTGATCTCGTTCAGACGGGCGTCGACGGCGGCGGCGTAATCGGCGCGCGGGATGAGCTTGAGCTCGATCGCGGTGTCATACTTGGCCTGCGTCAGACGGTTGATCGCCGCGGAGACGGCTTCTGCATCCTCTTCGGTCGCGCCGTCCGTCGGGAGCCAGAGCGTGAGGGTCTGGGCGATACGGGAAGTCGCTTCGGTATCGGCCGCTTCGACATCCTCGTCCATATTCACGCGCTTGCATCCTGCGAATATGCCGAGCAGCAGGACGAGGGCGAGAGCGAGGGAAATCAGTTTCTTCATGGGAATCCTCCTCGAATTGGTTCTTCTGGGTAGAATTGCGCAAGGGGCCCTTCTATACTTACTGTATTGTACACGAAAACGGGCCGCCTGTCAAGAAGTTTTTGTGCGACTTTTCTGTGAACAAACGCTTTTTTCGTTATATTTCGTCGGATTGCCGGATTTCACTTTGACAGTCTCGCACAAAAAAGCATTTACAGATTTGGACGCTTATGCGATTTTTTCGGCAGCATGACCAAATCAAACCGCATTGAAATATTCAATCCATCCAATTTTTGGACGTCGTCCGGCTCATTCCAGAAAGTCCTTCAGGCGCTTGGAACGGCTGGGATGACGGATCTTGCGCAGGGCTTTCGCCTCGATCTGGCGGATGCGCTCCCGCGTGATCTGGAACTCCTGTCCGACCTCCTCGAGCGTGCGGGTCCGGCCGTCCTCGAGACCGAAGCGGAGCTTCAGAACCTTTTCCTCGCGCGGGCTGAGCGTGTGCAGGACCTCGTTGAGCTGCTCGCGGAGGAGCTGATAGGACGCCGCGTCCTCGGGGGTCGGGTTGTCGTCGTCGGGGATGAAGTCGCCGAGGTGGCTGTCGTCCGCTTCGCCGATCGGGGTCTCGAGCGACACCGGATCCTGCGAGATCTTCATGATCTCCCGCACCTTCTCCGGCGACATGCCGATATCCGCCGCGACCTCTTCCGTCGTCGCCTCGCGTCCGTACTTCTGGAGCAGCTCACGCTGGCTGCGGGATACCTTGTGGATCGTCTCGACCATGTGCACGGGGATGCGGATCGTGCGGCTCTGGTCGGCGATGGCGCGGCTGATGGCCTGCCGGATCCACCACGTCGCGTAGGTGGAAAACTTGTAGCCCTTGGAATAGTCGAACTTCTCCGCCGCCTTCATCAGGCCGAGGTTGCCCTCCTGGATCAGATCGAGGAAGAACATCCCCTTCCCGACGTACCGCTTCGCGATGGACACGACGAGGCGCAGGTTGGCTTCCACGAGGTCGTTTTTCGCGCTCTCGTCGCCCTCGCCCATGCGCCGCGCGAGCTCGGTCTCCCGGTCCGCGTCGAGCAGCGGGATCGCGCCGATCTCCTTTAAGTACATCCGCACGGGGTCGTCCACGGGCAGGCCCTCCTGCGAGAGCGCCTTTTCCATGTCGTCCGCGGATTCGAGGCGTTCCACCTCGCTGTTGATCTCATCGAGCTCTTCCGCCGTCAGAATGGAGGACAGGGGCTCGTCCGGGTTCCCGGTGTAGAGCTCCTCGATGCTCTCCTCCTCCATCGCCTCGAAATCCGGCTCCTTGCCGAAATCCGCAAGCTCTTCCTCGACTTTATCTTCTTTGTCTTCCTTTTCGTCTCTTTCTTCTTCCGAGAGGTCTGCTTCCTGCGCTGCCATGATCTTTTCGGGATCCGTACCGTTTTTATGGTGCATGATATACCTCCGTTTTCCGGTTTCGTTAGTTGATGTCGTTGAGGAAGCCCTTCAGGATCTTCGAGCGGCTCTGATGCCGCAGCTTCCTGAGCGCCTTTGCCTCGATCTGGCGGATGCGCTCGCGCGTGATGTTGAATTCGCGTCCGACCTCCTCGAGGGTCCTGGTCCGCCCGTCGTCCAGCCCGAAGCGGAGCTTGATGACCATCTCCTCGCGGGGCGTGAGGGTGTGCAGGACCTTGTTGAGCTGCTCCCGGAGAAGCTGGTAGGACACCGCCTCCGCCGGGGTGGGCGTGCTCTCGTCGGGGATGAAGTCGCCGAGGTGGCTGTCGTCTTCCTCGCCGATCGGGGTCTCGAGCGAAACGGGATCCTGCGCCGCCTTCATGATCTCGCGGACCTTGTCGGCCGACATGCCGAGCTTCGCCGCGATCTCGTCGATGGTGGGCTCGCGTCCGTATTCCTGCAGAAGCTGCCGGGACGCGCGGGACACCCGGTGGATCGTCTCGACCATGTGGACCGGGATGCGGATCGTGCGGGCCTGGTCGGCGATGGCGCGGGTGATGGCCTGCCGGATCCACCATGTCGCGTAGGTGGAGAATTTGTAGCCCTTCGTATGGTCGAATTTCTCGACCGCCTTGATGAGGCCGAGGTTGCCCTCCTGAATCAGGTCGAGGAAGTACATGCCCTTGCCGGTGTATTTCTTTGCAATGGACACCACGAGGCGCAGATTGGCCTCCACGAGCTCGTTCTTCGCCGCCTCGTCGCCCTCCGCGATCCGTTCGGCGAGATAGGTCTCGCGCTCGGTGGTGAGGAGCGGGATGCGGCCGATGTCCTTTAAGTACATCCGCACGGGATCGTCCACCGAGACGCCCTCGTCCACGAGGTACTTCTCGATGTCCTCCCCCTCCTCGGGGATCTCGTTTTCTTCGCTCTCGCCCTCTTCTCCGTAATCGCCGTCGAGGTTGTAGCTGACTTCGATCCCGCTGGATTCGAGCGTCTCGTAGAGCTTTTCGACCTGATCGACGTCATACCCCGAGAGATCGACCACTTCCATGATGTCGTCCGACGAGAGGGTCCCCTGGGATTTCCCCTTCTCGATCAGTCCCTGAACG
>JAFPWV010000015.1 GCA_017412675.1 Clostridia bacterium | reverse complement strand
GTCCGCTTTTGACGCTGATCGCCATCGGCTTCTCCCTCTTGCCCATCATCGTCTCCGTCGTCCTCGGGGACAAGGCGGCAAAGGCGGAAAAGGAGGTTTCCGACCAGAAGGAGCGCTACACCGGGATGCTGAAGGATGCGCTCACGGGCTTCTCCGTGATCAAGAGCTTCAAGGCGGAGAAGAGCATTTCCGATCTGCACGATCACAGCAACCGAGGCGTGGCGGATGCCTCGAAAAAGCGAACGAAGGTGAGAGTGCTGGTCAGCTATGCCTCCGACGTTTCCGGCGGGATCCTGCAGATCGGCGTGTTCTTCGTCGCCGCCGCGCTGGCGCTCTCGGGCAGGGGCATCACGGCCGGTACCGCGATCATATTCGTGCAGCTTCTGAACTATGTGCTGGGGCCGATCCAGGCGTTCCCGGAGTTCTTCGCAGGCACCAAGGCTTCTTTCAGCCTGATCGACAAGCTGGCGCTGGCGCTGCATCAGAACATCCCCGACGAGGGGGAGAAGATCGAACCGCGTCTCACCGAGGGGATCTCGATCAGGAATCTTGCGTTTGCCTATGAGGAAGGAAAGCCGGTACTCTGCGACGTGGATATGGAGCTCCGTGCCGGCGGCTGCTATGCGCTGGTGGGCGGTTCCGGAAGCGGCAAGTCGACCATTCTGAACCTGATGATGGCGTCCTCGAAAAACTATCGGGGTGAGATCCTCTATGACGGAAAAGAGCTCAAAGCCGTCTCCGCGGGCTCGCTCTACGACCTTGTTTCCATCATCCAGCAGAACGTCTTTGTGTTCAACAGCACCATCCGGGACAACATCACCATGTTTTCGGATTTCCCGGAAGAGGAGATCGACCGGGCGGTGCGTCTGTCCGGGCTCAGCCGGCTGATCGAGGCAAAGGGCGCGGACTATCCCTGCGGTGAAAACGGCTCAGGTCTCTCCGGCGGCGAGCGGCAGCGGATCTCCATCGCCCGGGCGCTGCTGCGCAAGACCCCGGTGCTCTTTGTGGACGAGGCCACGGCTTCGCTGGATGCCGAAACCTCCTTCGAGGTGCTGGATGCCATCCTGAAGCTGGACGGCTACACGCGCGTCATCGTCACCCACGACCTCGACGAGAACATCCTCCGCCGCTGCACCGGCCTGTTCGCGCTGAAAAACGGCGAGGTTTCGGAACAGGGGACCTTTGAAGCGCTGATGGACCAGAAGGGCTACTTCTACTCCCTGTTCACCGTCTCCCAGAAATGATCTGGCTTACATAACGGGATGAACGATCCCGGTTTCACGTCAAAACGGCCGTACAACCGCTTCCCACAGCTGTACGACCGTCTTTTTCTGTTTCCGTTGTTTCGCTTCTCTGTTTGTTCGGCGATCCTCAGCCGCCCCGCTCCGCCTGGATCTCTGCAAGCTTGTCGAGGGATTTGTCACGCATCTTGTTGAAGACCTTCGCGGTGCCGTTCCACTTGGACGCGAGGTTCGTGCCGCCGTTGTAAATGACGCCGTGGATCTGTCCGGCGAAGCCGCCCCAGTCGTTGATGTACGCCGGGTCGTAGCAGCGGGACGCGAGGATGATGTTCATCATTTCCGCCGATTCCTCGTCGCGCATGTACTTGTAGGTCAGCGCCGTGTCGTAGTACGCCGGGGTGAGGGTGTACATGGACTTGGCCGCCATCGCCTCGATGATCGCGCCGGACTTTTCGAGGTCGCACGTCACGGGGAGGACGATCGCCTTGGCCGCGGTGTTGTGCACGAAGTTATAGAAGCCCTTCTGGGTCTCGTCGAATTTCGGCCACGGGATGACGCCGAAGTCCGTTTCGCTGTTCCGCATCCGGGTGATGCACTGCGCGACCTCGCCGTAGAAGAGCGCGCGGCCTTCCTCGAAGATGTAGCGCAGATCGTCCGTACCGTAGCCCGTGCGGTCCGCGACGAAGACGTGGTCGAGGTTGCCGAGGATCATGCCCGCCTTCTCGACCACCGCCGTGAAGCGGTCGATGTTCTCGAGCAGGGTCGGGATGCCCTCCTCGTTCTTCGGCGCCATCTGTTCGCCGGACGCGTAGAGCAGGCCGTAACAGGTGTTGGCCGTCGTGACGAAGCCGAACGTGTCGACCTTCGGCTGGAGCTTGCCGTTGCCGTCCGTGTCGCGCGTCGCGGTCTGGAGCATCTCATAGAGGGTGTCGTAGTACCAGCGGTCCTCGCGGACGAGCGTGTAGAGGTCCTCGAGCTGGAGGTCCACGCGCATCTGCTTGTTGAACATCAGGATCCACGTCGCGTCGTTGTCGATGACCGTGATGTCGCCGGTTCCGAGATACACGTCGCCGAGCAGGGTGCAGTCCTCGGTCAGGCGGTGGTCCCACCACGGCTTCGAGAGATCGATGTACGGGACGGTGAACATGTTGTGCGTGATGCCCTGCGTGCCGAGGGTTTGGCCGCGCATGATGCCGGTGAAGCCCGCGTCATAGGTGCCGCCTCCGGCCTTGACGTCGGACTGCAGCGAGCCGTGGACGTTGCTGGACGTGACCTCCGCCCGGAAATTGATGTTGTACGTTTCGTTCAGGTAGAGATCGCGCTCGAAGACGGCGTCGTTGATGACCTCGCCGTTGAGCTCCTCGACGTAGACGTCGTAGGTGACCCAGTCCTTGCCGTTGTCGTCGTTCGCGCCGGACGTGCAGATGACGAAGTCCGCGCCGCCGAAATCGAGGGCGGGGATGTCGGGCTGGAGCTCGGCGGTCTCGTCGTCCTCGGCGGGCGTTTCATCCGCCGCCGTGGGCGTATCGGCAGTCTGGGCAGGCGCGGGCTCGTCCGTGTTGGTCTTGCTCTCGGAGCAGGAGATCAAGGCGGACAGGCAGAACAGCGCCGCAAGCAGAAGACAGAACATGCGCTTTTTCATAGAAACCTCGCTGATGTGGGATGATGTTGGTCTATTATACAGCGAAAACAGCCAA
This sequence comes from Clostridia bacterium, assembly GCA_017412675.1. Taxonomy (GTDB): domain Bacteria; phylum Bacillota; class Clostridia; order Oscillospirales; family CAG-272; genus UMGS1696. Next base: position 23,192 of record JAFPWV010000015.1, on the reverse strand, counting down.
AAGTCAAGAGCGGACGGCGGAATTTTTGTGCAGAAAGGGCATGTTGCGTCCGCAAAGAAAATAATCCAGCGGCGCGGCAAGCCATATCAAATCAAAAACCGCCCGGTTCATCGCCGGACGGCGGGGTCGGACTCACTTCTTCCGGATGAACGGCGGCCGGACCTCCCGCTCGAGCAGGGGCCCGTACATCTCCGGCCGGCGGTAGGTGTTCGCCTGATTTTCCGTCGCGCGGTATTCGCGGAGCATGGCGAGGTCGATCTCGGCGGTATAAACGCCTTCTTCGCCGCCCGCTTCGAGGACGCAGGTGTCCCGCGAGCCGGGGAAGGTGCGGAAATACGCGACCCCGTCGAAAACCGAGGAGTGCCCGTTGCAGTCGGGGGTGCCGTCGGGATAATTGCACGTCGCGATGGCCGTCATGTTCTCGTAGGCCCGTCCGCGGAGCTGGGACAGACGGTTCTGCTCCATCGGGCAGGCGTTCGGGACGAGGATGAGCTCCGCGCCCTTCAGCATGAGGATGCGGGCGGATTCCGGGAACTCGCGGTCATAGCAGATCATCGCGCCGACGGAGACCGGACCCTCGGCGGTATCGAGCGAGGTGACCGGGAAATCGTCGCCCGGCGTGAGGTATTTCTCTGGGCCGAACGCACAGGTGTGGACCTTGGAATAAGTCAGGACCTGTTTTCCGTGCCGGTCAAAGAGGAGGAGCGTGTTGCGCGGCGCGGGATCGTGCGCTTCGAGGAGCGTGACGCCCACGGCCAGATCGAGCTCTGCGGCGAGGGCGGCCAGTGTGCGCACATAGTCCGAATCGGCGGGGATCGCCTCGGTCAGCCAGTCCGCCGGATCGCGGTCATAGATATCGTAGCCCATCGAATACATTTCGGGCAGGAGGGCGAGATCCGCGCCCTGACGCTTCGCTTCCCGACACGCGGCGACGGCTTTTTCGAGATTCCCGGCGAGGCTGCCGGCGGGGGAGAGCTGGAGGAGGGAGATTTTCATGGCAAATTCAGCATGAGAAGGACGAATGAGCGGACGGGGCCGTACCAAAAGCCCGAACGGGTTGGGTGATTTACAGCACCACCCTCGGCACGCGCTTCGAGACCTTGCAGACGACCTCGTAGTTGATCGTATGCGCGAGGCGGGCGAGGGTATCGGTCATGAGGCCGTCGTCGCCGCCGAAGAGGATGACGGGATCGCCGACGCGGACGGGGCATTCCTCCCCTTCGTCCGGGGTGACGTCCACCATGAACTGGTCCATGCAGATCCGGCCGATCTGGCGGAACATGCGGTCGCCGATCCGGACGCAGCAGCCCGCGTAGGCGCGCTCGAAGCCGTCCGCATAGCCTGCGGCGACGGTCGCGACGGTCATGGGCTTATCCGCCTCGAAGGTCGCGCCGTAGCTGACGCGGTCGCCGGGGACGATGGTGTGCAGGTGGGTGACGGTCGAGACGAACTGCATCGCCGGGCGGAAGCGCGGATCGATCGACCCGTTCGGGAGGAGCCCGTAGATGATGACGCCCGCCCGGACCGCGTCGAAATAGGCGTCCGGGAGACAGAGCGCGGCGGCGGAATTGGCGCAGTGCCGCAGTCCCGTGGGGATCCCGCGCTCTTCCAGGGCCGCGAGGGCCGCCTTGTACCGCGCGAGCTGCATCCCCGTGTAGCCGCCGAAGATCTCATACCCCGGCACGGGATGCCCGTCCATGAGCTCATCGTCCGCACAGGAGAAGTGCGTGAAAATACCCGCGATCGAGAGGTTCGGATCCGCCGAGACGAGGCCGATCTCCGAGACGGTGGTGGGCAGGCGCCGCTCGTCCGCCGCGAAGCCGACGCGGTTCATGCCGGTGTCGAGCTTGATGTGGATCTTGAGGCTGGCGGGGGGCTCGTTCGCGCGGCGTCTCCGGCGGTTGTAATCCGAGACCTCGGAGGAGAGCTCTTCGGCGTCCGCGAGGGAGACGACGGCGCAGGTGATGTCTTCTTCGATCATCTCGCCGACGTTTTCCGGCATGATGCGGCCGAGGATGAGGATCTCGGGGTGACGGCCGTTGCGGTGCTCGATCTCGCGCAGCTCGACGGCTTCGTCCTCCGAAGAGACGGCGAAGAAGCCGCAGCCCGCGCTTCCGAGGGTCCCTGCGACCGCCGCGATGCCGTGGCCGTAGCCGTCCGCTTTGACGACGCAGATGACGCGGGGCTTCGGGGTGCCTGCCCGTGCGGCGTTTTCGGAGACGATCCCCTCGACGGCGAGGAAGTTCTGACGCAGGGCGTCGCGGGAAATGAAGGCGGTATTCTTGTGTTTCATGGCGTTTTCCGTTGATGATTGATATAACTCAGAGCGAATTCAGAATTGAAACAGCCTTTACTCTGCATTCTTAATTCTGAATTCTGAATTCTTAATTTCCAACTCCTCCCTCCTCCCTTTCTCTAGCCGTCCACGTCTCGATCGTGATCTCGCGCAGGTTCCCGGCAAAATCCGGGGCGATCAGGCAAAGGGGGACGCCTTCGGGGGAGACGACGAGGGTGCCGGCGGGGGATTCGATCCGGGTCACCTCCCCGTCGTCGGAGCGGGAAAAGACGGGGGCCTCTTCCGCCGCGGGTCCGCAGAGGAGTGCGAAGGGCGCGAGGATGCCTTCGGCCGCCGCGGGATCGACGGGGATCGGGTCGCCGTTCTCCGCCGGGAAGAGGGTGCAGAGGCCCTGGACGGGATCCGCTTCGATCCGCACGCCCGCCGAACGTTCGGGGGTGACGACGGTCAGGGTGATCGTGCCGCCGACCTTCTCGCCCGCGCAGACGACCGGATCGCCGCCCGCGAAGCACGGGGGAAAGGAGGCGGTGAAGGAGGCGTCGGACGCATACACGCGCGCGGGGAGCGTCTCGGACGACGATGCGCATCCGCCGAGGATCAGCCCGCAGAGGAGCGCGGTCAAAAATCCGCAGAGGAGCGTGCGGCGCAGGGGGCGTGGAACATCGGAGGGCAAAACCATGGCAAACCGCCTTTCGGGAGATTTGCCACAGTATATGCGAAAAGAAGGGGGATCAGAAGCAAAAGGGGGTTATCTTCTCACCGTCGTGACGACCGTTGCCTTGGAGTTGTAGAACTTCATGACCTTGAGCATCTTGTTGGTGACCTCGAAGAGGATGACGGTGGTTTTGCCGTCCTTTTCGAGACGGGCGAAGTAGGAGTCCGGGGACTTGGAGTCGCCGCGGAAGTCCTTGATCTCGTCGGCGTTCGACCATTGCTCCCTGTATTCCTCGGTCGTCGGGGCGATGAGGGAGTAGGAGGAGATGAGGTCCTCGGAGACGATCTTCGGCTTGGAGCCGATGCCCTCGTTCAATTCGGAGATCACGAGCTTCGCGTTCAGGCACTCGTATTTCCGGTCCTCCTTCACCAGCTTCCAGCTGAAGAAGACCATGATGATGAAGAGCAGGAAGAAGAGGAACCCCCACATGGCGCCGCCGCCCTTTGTCAGGACAACGACGGTGACGACCGCGATGATGTAGATCAGGTAGACGGCGAGGAGGAGGATGCGCTTGCGGAGATTGGTCCCCTCCGCCTTTTTGGTGACGGTGTATTCCGCGTAGTTGACGGATTCTTCTGCCATGATGAAACTCCTTTCGGTGTTTGGTTACTGGGGATGGATCGGGCCGCCGTCACTCGGTGAAGAGCGGCGCGCGGTTCCGGAAATAGATGAAATTGACGATGAAGAGAACGACGTTTAAAATCAGGTTCGTGAAATCCGTGCGGTTCAGCGCAAGGAGGGCGGATCCTCCTTCGATGTTCGCAACGACGATGGTCAGGACACGTCTGACAAGCGGAATCACGAAAGAAATCAGATAAAGACGCGGACCGTACGTTTTCCATCGGGCAAGCGCCTGCCGGACAAAAAGCAGATAAACGGCATTAAGCACGCAGACGATAACCGAGAACCACATCGTGACCCGCATCGAGGGATTGAATACGGTGAAATATGCGACTGTGGCAACCAAATTGGTCAATGCGGTGGCCCAGATGTCAAACCAAATGAGGAACTTGTACCATTTCAGGCCGTACTGCGATTCGAGCGCGCTATGGGAAACGATCGGCTCCTGTTCTTCTTCGGCGGCGGATGCCTCGCGGGGCTCCGGCTCTTTCACCGAATTCGCCTCCGGGACGATCTCATACCCGCAATGGTTGCAGAACCGGCTGCCGTCTTCGATTTCCTTGGAGCATCGCGGACAGAACATGGGGCCTCCTTTCCGTCCTTCATTCTGAATTCTGCATTCTGAATTCTGAATTCAAGTCAGTCCGCCGTCGTTCTTCTTGAGCTCTTCCTCATGCACATGCAGCGTGCCGGAGAGGAAGAGGCGGGCGCGTTCCGGGGCGTCCTTCGCGTTGCCCCACGGCTCGTTTTCGTAGCGGTAGTCGAACTTCTTGCAGAACCAGCTCACGTCCCCGCGCAGCTCGTCGAAGTACGCGGTCTCGAGCGCGTGGACAGCTTCGTAAAACTCCGCGAAGTCCTTCTTCGAGAGGCGGTCCTTCGCCGCGCGGATGAAGCGTCCGTAGTGCGGGAGGCAGAAGTACGGCGCCTTCTTCACCTTGTCGTGGAAGGCCGAGTCGCTCTGCCAGAGGAGCGCGGCGGTCTCGATCATGCGGGAGAAATTGTATTCGATCCGCTCGCAGACGTAGCAGGAGTGCTCGAGGCGGTCGAGGCGCTTTGCGGCGTTGTCGCCGGTCTTCGCGATGAACATGCCCATGTTGCCTTCGAGATCCTTCGCGACCTGGTCGAGATGGCTTTCGAGCATGAGGGCGAGGGGGAGACGCTTCGGGCGGCCGAACATCATCCCGAGGTGGGTGTCGCAGAAGCCGAGCTCGTTCGTTTTGAGGCGGACGTCCGGCTCCATCATGGACGCGCCGAGGATGAGGTCGAGCTCGTTCGCCTCGAGGCGGTTGTACATCAGGCAGAACGGACAGATGTGGCTGCCCTCCTCCTGCACCTTCTCGAACGCCTCGTTGACGGGGATGGTGTAGATCTGTTCCATGGTCGGTTCTCCTTTTCGGATCGGTGGCGGATGGATTCGATGGATCTATTATAGCATAAACGGGCGGGCTTTGCCAGTCTTTTTCCGAAATCGGGGAAAAAACCGGCGGGATCACGCCTCGCGGGCTCTTCGGGCGGCTTCGCGGATTTCGTCGGACGAGTAGCCGAGGCGCATGAGGACGGCGGCGGCCTTCTTTTGCGCGAGGGGATCGTCGGAGAGCAGCCCGGGCGCGCGGCGTCGGACGAGCTGGTCCAGAGCGTCGGCGAGGACGGCGGGATCGAGCGCGTCGGCGGCGTCCCGGGCGCATTCCCGGTCGAATCCGCGGGCGAGGAGCATGTCATAGACCCGGCGTTTCCCGTAGCGCTTGACGGTGAGGAGGGATTCGGCGTAGCGCGCGGCTGCTGCCCGGTCGTCGAGATAGCCCTTGGCTTTGAGGCGGCGGACGGCGTCGTCGGCGGAGGCGGGGGAATAGCCCTTCTCCCGGAGCTTGCGGCACAGGGCGGCTTCGCTCGAATCGGCGGCGGAGAGGAGGCGGGCGGCATAGCGGAGCGCGGCGGTGCGTTCGGCGGCCTCTTCGAGGAGCGTGAACGTCTGCTCGTCGAGGGGGGAGCCCTCGGGGAGGGTCAGGCCGGAAGACGGATCGTATCCCAGCGCGCGGTTGAGGCGGGACCACTCGTAGAGCGAGAGCACGAAGAGCTGCGCGCGCGCAGAGCTATTTGGCTCATCCGGCGCGACGGCGAGGGTCACGGCGGTTTCGGAGAGAAGAATGGAGGAGATGAGCATAATGAAGAATGATGAATTCAGAATTCAGAATTCAGAATTGGACTGAGCCGAACAATTTCCGCTGCACCCCTTGCCTCGACGGAGTCGAAAGGGCTGACACGGACAAGCTGCATGTTTGGCGTTGAGCGTATTGTGTTCGCCTTAAGCTGACTATTTTGGTGAGGCCCTTGTAATTGAGAAAGGATGAGGCGTTATGCCCCATTGGACGGAGCTTCAGAATGAAAAAGGAGGTTGGACCTGAGGCGGGGTGGATTCCCAAGGCGGGGAACGCGCCTTGGGTGGCGGTGATCCCCAAGAGGCCGGTCACGGAGGCCTCTTGGGTGCGCCGCAAGGCAATGATCAATGGGAGAAAGCTCCGCAGAGCTTTCTCTGACCATAGACTCCCCTGCATGGAATGCAAAGCTGCACTCCATCCGCAAGCAGACGAAGCGACCCAACCCGCTCTTTGCGGGCTTGCGCAGTGAGCCCGCCATATGTCACCGGGCACCGCCCGGCGGTCACCAGTATTTGCGGTCCAGCGCGCGCATCTGGGCAGCTTCCGTGAGGTGGCGCTTCTTCACCCGTCCGCCGATCATGCCGTCGGCTTCGCGGGGCCCCTTCGTGACCGCCTCGAGATCGGCGAGCGTCCGGGCGACGCGCAGGATCCGGTCGTACGCGCGGGCGGAGAGGTTCGTGCGCGTGAAGACCTCCTCCATGACCCGCGTGCCCTCCTCGTCGAGCGCGCAGAAGTGCCGCAGCTCATCCGTCTCCATGAGGGCATTCGAGCGGCTCGACCAGTCGGAGAAGCCCGCCGCGCGGAAGCGTTCCCGCGACAGATCCCGCGCCGCCTCGACCCGCTCCCGGATCGCCGACGAGGATTCCGCCGGGCGTGTGTCCGTGAGCTCGTTAAACGAGAGCTCCGGCATTTCCACTTGGATGTCGATCCGGTCGAGCATCGGGCCGCTGATCTTGGCGAGATACGCCTTGATGTCCGCCGGCTTGCAGGTGCATTTCCCCGTCCGGCTGCCGTAGTACCCGCATTTGCACGGGTTCATCGCGCACACCATCATGAACGAGGAGGGGTAGGTCACCCGCCCCGCCGCCCGGGTGATCGTCACGACCTTGTCCTCGATGGGCTGGCGCAGGGCTTCGAGCGCGTCCTTCTTGAACTCCGGGAATTCGTCGAGGAAGAGGACGCCGTTGTGCGAGAGGGAGATCTCCCCGGGGGAGGGGATCTTGCCGCCGCCCACCAGCGCAGCCGTGCTCAGGGAGTGGTGCGGGGAGCGGAACGGCCTCTCGAGCACGAAGGGGATCTCCTCGGAGAGCATCCCGGCGCAGGACCAGATCTTCGTCGCGTCGAGGGCTTCCTCGTAGCTCATCTTCGGCAGAATCGTCGGCAGGCGCTTCGCGAGCATCGATTTGCCCGATCCGGGCGGGCCGATGAGGAGGACGTTGTGTCCGCCGGCTGCCGCGACCTCCATGGCGCGCTTGGCCCGGTACTGCCCCTTGACCTGCGAGAAATCGAGCGTGGACGGACGGTCGGCGAGGGCGGCGTAGGGGTTGGTCTCCGTCGGCGGGATCGGCGCGCGGCCCGCGAGATGCTCCACGAGGGAGCGGATGGAGTCCACGCCGTAGATCGAAATGCCCTCCCGGCAGGCGACGGAGGCCTCGCGCAGATTCTCCTTCGGGACGAAGATCTCGCACCGGCCGTTCTGGATCGCCGCGATGGTCATGCCGAGGACGCCGCGCACGGGCCGGACCTCGCCGGAGAAGGAGATCTCGCCGATGAAGCACATGTCCTCTGTGTTCGCGTGAATGAAGCCGAAGCAGCGGTAGATCGCGACGACGACGGCGAGCTCGATGGCGGTGCCTTCCTTCCGCTTGTCAGCGGGCGCGAGGTTGACGGAGATCGAGGCGGAGGGGATGGGGAAGCCGCTCGAATCGGAGCCGGTGAAGATGCGGTTCTCGGACTCGCGGATGGCGGCGTCCGGAAGACCGACGATCTCGAAGGACGGCAGGCCCCGGCGCGCGCTGCATTCGACGGTCACTTCATAGCCGTCCGCGCCGTAAGTGGCGGCGGTGTACGCGGTGGAAAGCGTGGTCACGGTGAGGGCTCCTTTGGGGAATTGGTCATTTTCTTCATTTTACCACAAATTCCGCTGGGGCGCAAGAGGTTGAGGGAAGATGTGAGGAAGAAGAAGAAAGGAAAATCGGCCGTGAAGCGAACGGATGTACGGCGAGGCAGCCGTTTGCCTCTGCCATCCGCCGGGACTGACGGCTGAACGGAGTCCGATACGAGGATCGGATCCTGTTTTTGAGCAAATTCGTCGTTTTATGTTGACAAAAGATATAAATGTATGTATAATGAAAAAAGAATGAGATCACACCGGGCAAGGGAACGCGCGGCGCGTTTGCAGGCTTTTTCCGGCTCGATGTAACAAATCGGCGCGGGATACGGTTATGTCAAGTGAACGTCCGGTTTCTCCGGCCATCGAGAAAGGAGGCATGTCCCCATGAGCAATCAATATCTGTTGGCTTACTCTTTCCGGAATCTGATCCGGCACAAGCGGAACCTGCGCACGGGACTGCTCCTGTTTGCCTGCCTGTCCGTCCTCTGCTGTATGCTGAACCTCGGCGACGCGTTGGAAGCCAAACTCGACGAGGCGACGGCGCCGTACCGGAACTTATACAATCTCCGTTTCCGGGACGAGCTTCAGTACATGGGTGAACCGAGAAAATCCTCCCGGGACAGCGGAGCCGAAACAGTTGCGCCAGACGGCACACGGGAGAAGGTTTTTGATGCGGAAGCTATGCACGACTATAACCGGGATTATCCCTGCACGCTTGCTGACGTCGACCGGCTGACGGCTGCCCTGAAGCCGGAGTCCGCGCAGATCGCCTGCGTGACGCCCGCTTACCGCGTCGAGAACACGCCAGAGGAATACCGGACGTATCCGGATGCGCCGGAGGAATCGGTGATCGAATGCTATCTGCTGTCCGGCGAGCCCGAAGCCTTAGTCTGGTCTGTCAACACTTTGAATCAAAACCTGATTCGCTGGGACCTCCCCGCCGATCTCGAACTGACGGACCGCGAATGCGTTGTAACGAAGCAGTTTGCGGACCGGAACGGTCTGGCGGTCGGAGACGAATTCTCGGTCCGGGAGGGCGTGAGGGAAGGCAGCGAACACACCTTCCGGGTGGCGGCAATCGTTCCGCTGTACGTTACGGATAGCCTTTGGGGGCTCTTGACTTATCATGAAGCCAAAGGATTTGACGCTTCTCTCTGGATTCCGGGGACACCGTTCGACCGCGTCGGAGAGACGGAAATAGACGTACCGGACGCGTATTTGAAGATCCGCGATGATCTGGTCAATCTGATCTATGTAAACGCCGATGCGTCTCCCGTTCCCGCGGAACCGCGACATATCAATCAGTTTTTCCTGTGGTTCCGGTCAGAGGAAAGCGCGGAAGAACTGAATGATCGCTATGCGGGATCCGGATTTCAGGGTGACCGGTACGGCGATTTCAGCCTCGTCCCGGCATCCGAACTCATCCAAATCCACGGACGCATCTATGAACAGCAGATCGACGCCGTCCGGAAGACAGCGTGGGGTGCGGGCATCTTTCTCGCCGTCTGTATGCTTGTCGGGGTGCTTTTGAACAATCAGGACAACCGGAAAAACGCCCGCCTTGTCGGTGCGCTCGGGATCCCGCCGGCCAAACCCGCGCTGGCAGACGCATTGGAATTCGCAGCCGTCACCCTGATCGCGTCCGCGGCGGCGCTCGGCGGAGGGCTTTTGATCCATAAACTCACAGAAGCCGGGTTCACGGTCATCCGCACGCTCGGAATTCCCTATCGGATTGCGCCCGCTTATATCGCCCTGATCCTGCTGGCCGCGGCTGTCGGATTCCTCGTCAGCTTCGCCCTTTCCATGATTGCCCTGAAACGTACTTACGGGAGGCTCGGATGAAACGCAAAGAGAACTATTCCGCATTCTATGCCGTCCGGGATGCCGGGCGAAATAAGAAGCGGTTTCTGCTGCTGACACTCCTCGTCGCCCTCTGCGTCGGCGGCGCGGTCTTTGCGGACGGACTTCGACGGAGCGCAGAGCCGGTCGTTTCGGCGTATTCCGGAGAGATCCTCGCCGTCGGGACCCCGGAATACAGGGCGTTTCACTGGGCGTCCAAAGCGGCGACGATCGGCGGAACGATGCGCGTGAGCGGATGGGTGCTCAGCTGGTTTGCCGCGTATTACGCCGCTTCCCATATATTGAGCCACGGAACACAGTCCGCCGCCGTCCTGTCCGCGCTCGGGGTCGGACAGAAGACGATCCTTTGGGTGATGCTTCACGAACTGCTTCTTGTGCTTCTCCCGGCGGTGGCACTTGGCTCCGTCGGCGGCAACCGTGTTTTGCAGCTCTGGCTCCGGCACCGCGTTCTCACAGGGGGATTTCCCGCGGGGTTGTTTCGGACACACGGCGTCGGCATTTCGTCGTTTCTGATCTTATCGGCGGGGATCCTTTTGGCCGCGGCGATCCCGCTGTTTGTGATGCGGATCCGGCTCGGCGGCAAATCAGTCGGCGTTCTGTTCAGAGAGGGGGAGAAGGAATGATTTTCATGGAGCATCTGAAAAAGGCGTACCGGGTGAAGGGGAAGCCCCGCCCGGTGCTCGACGACGTGACGCTCAACGTGCCCGAGGGAGAATTCATGATCCTGCTCGGGAAATCGGGCAGCGGCAAGACGACCTTACTTTCGGTCATGGGGCTGCTCGAACCGTATGACGGCGGCATTTACAAGCTCGACGGGATCGATACGGCGGGGCTGACGGCGAAAGCGCGCACGGACCTGAGGCGGGAGAAGATCGGATTCGTGTTTCAGTCGTATCAGCTCATCCCGACGCTCACGGCGTTCGAGAACGTCGAAGTGCCGCTCGGCTTTGACGGCGTGCCGAAGGAAGAACGGCGTGCACGGGTGGAAGAGGCGCTCACAGCTGTCGGGCTGGAAGAGAGGATCCATCAGCGCGTGACGGAGCTCTCGGGCGGCGAGCAGCAGCGGGTCGCCATCGCAAGGGCCATCATTCGGCAGCCCCGGGTGATTTTGGCGGACGAGCCGACCGGAAACCTCGACCGCGTGAACGCCGAGGAGATCATGAAGCTCCTGCAGTCGCTTCACCGGACGGTCGTCATGGTGACGCATGATGAAGAACTGACCGCGTACGCCAGCATGGTCTATCACCTGCGGGCGGGAGTGCTCGCATAATGCCCTGTGCGAGGGAAAACACAACGGCCGTGCGGCGGTACGTTGGCTGCGTACTGCTTCACGACCGTTTGTCTTTGAAAACCGGAGGCTTCCTGCCTCAGCTGTTCCTTCTTCACTCTTCGCTGTTCGCTTGCTCTTCTGCCGGTTCCTTTTTCTTCCGGAACACCACCAGCTTGCCGAACGCGTAGTTGAGGAACGCGACGGCGATGGCGATGATGAATTTCATGACGTCCGCGCGGATGCCGAAGACCTCGACGCCGATCCAGTGCAGAAGGAGCTCGGTCGCAAAGGTGAAGAGCCGCCCGGCGACGAAGAGCGCGCCTTCCTTCAAAATCGGGAAGAAGCCGCGGACTTCGCTCTGAAAGACGAGGGTCCGGTTCGCCGCGAAGGAGAAGAGGATCGAGACGATCCACGCGATTGCGTCCGACGCGAGATAGTGGAGCACCGACGCCGAAATGAAGTACACCGACCAGTTGACGAAGGTGGTCGTGCCGCCGCAGAAGATGTAGGCGATCTGCTCGCGGAACCGCCGGAGCAGGCCGACGCATCCCCGGAGGAATTTTGAGCGGAAGGGATTCCGGTCCGTCGCGTAGAGGAAGAAGGCGACCGAGACGACGAAGGCGGGCAGGGTGCCGAGGAAGGTCCCGACCGTGTTTGCCAGGATGTCGTCGGTCTCGAACTGTCCGAGATTCGCCCGCCACTGGACCGCCTCGATGACGGAGGTGAACGCCAGCCCCGTGAGGATGGTCAGGGCGCAGCGCCGGAGCGCTTCGGGGACGGAGGTTTTGTCCTTCGTGGGAAGCAGATTCGTGTAGAAGACGCCGCCCGGCACGAAGAGGAGAAGGTTCATCCAGAATTCGCGGAGGGCCTTGGTGTCGTTCTTCTCGAAGAAGAGACGGAGCGCACGGAAGGGCTCGAAGTGCGGTTCGCGGGGGTATATGTCGCGGGCGAGCAGGGTATAGTATAACGTGCCGGCAAGCCAGAGGCCGAAGAGGACGGCGTTCAGGACGCGCCAGTCCGGATCCGGGTATTTCCGGGAGGAGAGGATGCCCCAGAGGAGCAAAAAGGTGACGGCGAGGATCGCCGACGACAGGAGCGGGAGGTTGTATATCGCGGAAAACAGAATGGGTTCCATATCGGTCCGTAGTCTTTCGGTGGGATGGGGGATCGGCCCGGGCGTGCGAACCCGGCGTATCCTCTCCATTATACACGATTTTCCCCCGCCGCGCAAGAGCATGGACCGTTTTTTCGTGCGTTTTTCCCGGCGCGCGGGAAGTTTTCTTCCATCTGTGAACAAAATCCGAACCTTTCTCTTTTTTCGACTTTCCTCTTGCAATGCGGCGCGGGGTGTAGTATAATAGCGTTGCGACGTGTGCCGTTCTTTTCTCGTGCGCCCGCATGCGCCGCTTTTACGCCGTTTTTCCATTCCATACATCTATGAAGAGAGAGTTACCGGATCATGAATCAGTCACCGAATCCTTCCTCCGACGTTGTGGAGATCGATCTTCTCCAGGTTATCGAAGCGATCTGGAAACGTATCTGGATCGTGCTGGCGGCCACGCTCGTCTGCGGTCTGCTTGCTTTTATCACGGCAAAATTCATCATTACCCCGACCTATCAGTCGAGCGCGCGGATGTACGTCAACAACGCCACCGAGCGGACCTCGAACGCCATCACCTCCGCGGAGATCACGGCGGCGAAAAACCTCCTCGACGTCTATATCGTCATCCTGAATTCCGAATCGACCCTCGACGCCGTCATCGAACAGGCGAACCTTCCCTATACCACCCGGTATCTCGCGGGGATGGTCTCTGCGAAGGCGGTCTCCTCGACCGAGGTCTTTGAGATCACCGCGACGAGCACCGATCCCGCCGAGGCAAAGCTCATCGTCGACACCATGGTGGACATCCTCCCCGACCGGATCGCCGAGATCGTCGAGGGGAGCTCCGCGAAGGTCGTGAGCGCGGCAAAGCTTCCGACGCATAAAGCGGCGCCGAGCGTCTCGAAGTACACCCTGATTGGGCTGGCGCTCGGATTCGTGCTGAGCTGCGCCGTCATCGTCATCCTCGAGATGCTCGACACCACCGTGCACGATTCGACTTACCTGACCGAGACCTACGACATCCCGGTCCTCGCGGTCGTGCCCGACATGACGAAAAAGAAGAAGCGCAGCGGTTATTACGGCGATTACTACCGGAAGGAGGCGTGAGCGGTGAGCATCCTCGGAAATCTCAAAAAGAAAAAGAACGCCGGCCCGACGGATCGGGAAGGCACCATCGGCAAGGATCTCGACTTCTCCGCGTCGGAAGCGTATAAGCGGCTCCGCACCAACCTCCTGTTCAGCTTTTCGGGCGACGAGGCCTGCCATGTGATCGGCATCACCTCCTCCCTGCGCGGCGAAGGAAAGTCGACCACGTCGATGAACCTCGCCTACACCCTCGCGGAGGCGGGAAAGCGGGTGCTCCTCATCGACGCGGACATGCGTCTGCCGCAGGCCCACGCGATTTTGAAGATCCATCAGACGCCCGGCCTCTCGAACGTGCTCGTCGGCGAGAACAACGGCGCAAACCTCATCCAGCCCTCGGGCATTCAGCAGAATCTGCATATCATCACGGCGGGCGACATCTCCCCGAACCCGACCGAGCTCCTCGGCTCCCGGCGTCTCGTGGGGATGCTCGATTCGCTCAAGCCCCGCTATGATTACATCGTGATCGACCTCCCCCCCGTGGGCGCGGTGGCGGACGCCCTCATCGTCTCGAAGCTGACGAGCGGCATGGTCGTCGTGGTGCGGCAGAATTACGTCGAAAAGGCGGTGCTGGAAAACACCATCACCCAGCTCCGCTACCACAAGGCCAACATCCTCGGGTTCGTCGAGAACTACGCCGAGGGCGAAGGCGGCTATTATCAGAAGCGGTACTACAAGAAAGACGGGTATTACTACTACCGGAAGGAAGACAAGGAAGACAAGAGGGACGGCAAGGAAAGCGAATCCTGATCCCCTCTTTCGTTAAAGTTGCGGGCATGTCCCGCAGGAGCAACGACATCCCATGAAAGACAAGAAAAAATTCGGGCTCGGGAAGGCCCTCCTCATCGCGATCCCGGTCGTTCTGATCGGAGGCGCGGCGGCGGCGATCATTCCCCTGCACCAGAACTATCAGAAAAACGCGTACGTCGAAGCGCCCATCGAAGAAGCGCCGGAGGAGTTCACGAACTACGAGATCCCGGAATATCCGGAGCTTTCGTTTGAAGCGCCGGAGAACCCGGTGGAAGGCGATCCGGTCATTGCGCCCGACGTAGATATCGGCGTCCCCGGGACTGCTGTGCCGGATGCCGGCGAGCAGCAGCAGGGGCAGGACGCGGAGACCGAAGCATCGGCTGAAACCGAGGCCGAAACGGAGCTGGAAACCGAGAAACCGGAAACCGATCAGGAGACAGAAAAACCGGAAACCGAGGCGGAAACGAAAGCGGAGACCGAAGCGGGAACCGATGCCGAGCCTGAAACAGAGGCTGAGACCGAGGCGAAACCCGCCGAACAAGAGCCCCTGCAGCCGGAGCAGACCCAGCCGGAACAGCCGGCGCAGACCTGGCAGCCGGACCAGTCTCAGCAGCAACAGCAGACCTGGCAGCCGGACCAGTCTCAGCAGCAACAGCAGACGTGGCAGCCGGAGCAGGCCCAGCAGCAACAGCAGACTTGGCAGCCGCAGCAGCAAACACAGCAGCAGACCTGGCAGCCCGCGGAGGCGACGCCCCAGACCGTGAACACGCCCATCGTGTATGACACGAACGCCTCCTTCGCCAATTCCAACGCCGTGAGTGTGTACGGATACACGCCGATCTACAAGGTCGCGCAGAAGAATGCGGATGTCGAGAACATCCTCGTCCTCGGGACCGACTCCCGCGACGTGACCATGTACCGCGGCAACTCCGACACCATGATCGTTTTCTCCTACAACAAAAAGAAGGGAACGGTCAAGATGGTGACCTTCATGCGCGACGCCCTCGTCCCGATCGCGGGACACGACTGGAACCGACTCAACTCCGCCTATCCCTACGACGGAATCGGACTGACGGTGAACACGATCAACCAGCTCTTCGGGCTCGACATACAGAAATTCGTCATCATCGATTTCAACGGCACGAAGGATTTCATCGACCACATCGGCGGCGTTGACGTCAACCTGACGGCGGAAGAGGCCGCGTACTATCAAGAGCGGACCGGCCGCGAATTCACGGTCGGCGCGAACCATCTCGGCGCGGCGGACGCCCTCATGCACATGCGCAACCGGGCGATCGGGTACGATTTCGGACGGACCTCGCGGCAGCGCGACGTGCTCACCGCGGTCATCCGGCAGATCATGAGCAAGCCGATCACGGAGATCTACGAAGTCCTCAACTACTCCTTCTCCCTCGTGAAGACCAATATCCCACTGACGTCCCTGACGTCGCTGGCGCTGTCCGTCTCCACGCAGGGCTCGAACCTCGCGATCAGCACGCAGGCGGTGCCGTATTCGGACGCGTATAAGAACGCGTGGTACAACGGCCTCGAGGTCCTGTCCTTCGACATCGCCTCGACGGCGACGCGGGTGGACCAGTTCCTCTACAACTAAAACGGACGATGCAGCTTTTCATCACCTTCCTCGAAGGGATCCTCTCCTTCCTTTCCCCCTGTATGCTCCCGATGCTCCCCGTGTACCTGTCGTACTTCGCGGGATCGGCGGATGCGGACGATGAGCGGGACGGAGGGCGGACAGTCTCGACCTTCGGGAACGCGCTGGCGTTTGTTCTGGGCTTTACCGCCGTCTTCACCGCGCTCGGCGTCTTTGCCGGGACGGTCGGAGTTTTCCTCGCGCGGTACCAGACGGCGGTGCGCGTGATCTCGGGGATTGTCGTGATCCTCTTCGGGGTATCCTATCTCGGGGCCTTCGAGCTTCCGTTTTTCAAGGGCATGAAGCGTGCGCCGCAAGTACGCGGCATCCTGTCCGCATTCCTCTTCGGCGTGATCTATTCGGTGAGCCTGACCCCGTGCGTCGGGGCGTTTCTCGGCTCGGCGATCCTCATGGCGTCGACGGCCGGAAGCGCCGGACGCGGAGCCCTCCTGCTGCTCGCGTACTCCCTCGGACTCGGGATCCCCTTCGTGCTCGCGGCGCTGACCGTCGGGCGGCTGAGGACCCTGTCGGGCGCGATCAAGCAGCATTACCGTGCCCTGAACATCGTGTGCGGATGCTTTCTGATCCTGGTAGGCGCTGCCATGGCGGCCGGATGGATGAACCGGCTGATGGCGGCGCTGCCCGGAATCTGATGAACGGATCAAGGGACCGGAGGTGACCCGATGGAACAGCAGCGGCAAACGCAAAAAACGCTTCTCCTCCTCGTCCTCCTGCTCGCGGTCCTCGTCGGCGCGTATGTCGGCTACCGGGCGCTGTCGGGACGAGTCAAACCGGCAAGTCCGGCAGGTCCGGCGACGTCCGGCGATGCGGTCTCGGCGGAAGGGATCGGCACGGGATCGGCGGCGGATACCGTCCCCGGAGAAGAGGAGACCGGGGCGGCGGATTTCACGGTGTACGACCGGGCGGGGAACGCGGTTTCGCTTTCGTCCTTCCGCGGCAAACCCGTCGTGGTGAATTTCTGGGCGACCTGGTGCCCGCCGTGCCGCATGGAGCTGCCTTATTTTGACGCAGCGTATGCGGAATACGGCGAGGACGTCGCCTTCCTCATGGTGGACCTCACGGACGGACAGCGCGACACGGTCGAGAGCGCGGCGGCATTCACGGACGAAGCGGGCTATTCCTACCCCCTGTATTTTGATACGGACTTCTCCGGCGCGGCAGCGTACGCGGTGAACGCGATCCCCCTGACGGTCTTCGTCGACGCGGACGGAAACCTCGTTTCGACACACCTCGGCGCGATGGACGAAGAGACCCTCCGCGCGGGGATCGAGGGGATGCTCCCCGGCAATGAATAACAAGATCAAGGAGATGATCACGATGGCAGAACTGAATATTACGGCGGCGAATTTTGAAAAAGAAGTGCTCCGGTCCGAGATCCCGGTGGTGATCGACTTCTGGGCGACCTGGTGCGGACCGTGCCGGCTGCTCGCGCCGATCGTGGCGAAGATCGCCGAGAAATACGACGGAAAAATCAAGGTCGGCAAGGTCGACGTGGACGAAGAGGGAGACCTCGCGGCGAAGTTCGGCGTGGCGTCGATCCCGTTCGTCGTGAAGATGGAGGGCGGCAAGGTGACGGCGACGTCCGTCGGGTATATGCCGCAGGCCAATCTCGAAGCGGCGCTGGGACTGGAATAAGAGAAACGAACACCGAAGAGGGAAGAGGGAACCGTTGAGGCGGGGACCTCCGGTTTCCGAGGATGAAACGGTCGGGAAGCTGTATTTTATGTACAGCCGCACGGCCGTTTTGATTTCTGCGATCCGCCAGCGGATTCCTGCCTCTTCATCGTGCTCTTCCTGCGCCGGAATGACGGAGGAGGGAATTCCATCAAACTTTTCCCGAACTTCCCGCGGCGATGACGCACTTCCCCCTTGACAAAGACGCCGGTTTCGGGTAAAATAGAGATGTACCAAGAATCAGAAAGGGGAACCCGACATGGCAAAGAAAGACGGACTCTTCGAGGAAGACAAGAAGAACGAAATCGAAGAAAACGAAGAGTACGATCCCGAAATATATACCCTCACCGACGAGGACGGCAACGAACTGCAGTTCGCGCTCCTCGGCGAGCTGGAGCATGAAGGCGAGGTCTATCTCGCGCTGATCCCCGTCGACGAGGACGGCGAAGAGGCCTCCGACGAATACGTCATCCTGAAGCGCAGCACCGACGAGAACGGCGAGGAAACCCTCGACACCATCGAGGACGACGACGAGTTCGACCGCATCGCCGATATTTTCGACGACGAATTCGCCGATATCTTCTACGACGAAGACTGATCCGCGCGCAGCCGAAGGAAAACGCCCTGCGGTGTTCGAAATAGATGCGAACGTTAAAACCCACTAAAGAGTAAAAAGGAGCCCGGACTTCCGGCCGGGGGATGCAGACCTCCCTCCGCAGCCGTGAGACGCATTCCGCGCCGCCGCAGCGTGCAGGACGCTGGGAGCACAAACCGTCGGAGAGGGCACCGT
The DNA here is from genome assembly GCA_017412675.1 of Clostridia bacterium. Lineage (GTDB taxonomy): Bacteria > Bacillota > Clostridia > Oscillospirales > CAG-272 > UMGS1696. Next base: position 5,030 of record JAFPWV010000015.1, on the reverse strand, counting down.
CCTTGCGTGAGCAGGGTTTCTCAATGTTCGCTTTGAAACGGCACTGCGGGGCTTTTTATGCGGGCGAAGGACGACGCGGGAACAGAAGGAAAGAAAACCGCCGGATCGGCTCCCGGGGAAGGACCGGCGTGTGACCGGCGGGGCCGGGGAGAGGGAGTAAAGACGTATGCTGGATGTTTGTTTGCCGGGGACCGGGGGAACGGTGCCGCGGATCGACCGGTTTCTCGCCTGCTGCTACATGCGGTTCGAGGGGCGCGGCTTCCTCATCGACTGCGGCGAAGGCACGCAGCTCGCCGTGAAGAAGGCGGGCTTCTCGCTCGGAAAGATCGAATTGATCCTTCTGACGCATTTTCACGCGGATCATTGCTCGGGTTTGCCGGGGCTCTTATTATCGATGGGGAACGAGGGCCGGACCGAGCCGCTCCTGATCTGCGGGCCGAAGGGCGTCGACGAGATCGTGAAATGCCTGACGGTGATCGCGCCGGAGCTGCCCTTCCGTATCCGCACGCGGATCCTCGGGGATTTCGATACGGTGGAGCTGGCGGGCTTCTCGGTGACGGCGTTCGAGCTCAAGCACTCGTGTCCGTGCCTCGGGTATGACGTGCGCATCCGGCGGGGCGGCAAGTTCGACGTGGAAAAGGCGCAGCAGAACGGCGTCCCGCAGCGGCTGTGGTCGAAGCTGCAGCGCGGGGAGCGCCTCGAGGGCTTCGGCCCGGAGCATGTGCTCGGCGACGCGCGGCGCGGGATCCATGTGACCTACGCGACGGACACGCGGCCGCTCGAGATCATCTCGACGATGGCGGCGGACGCGGACCTGCTCGTATGCGAAGGCATGTTCGAGCGGGACAAGCTCGACCGCGCGCGGGAATCCTCGCACAGTACGATGGAGGAGGCGGCGCGGCTGGCGCGGGATGCCGGATGCGCGAAGCTCTGGCTGACGCATTACAGCCCGGCCCTGCCCGATCCGAGCGTGTGCTTTGCCGAAGCGGAGGCGATTTTCCCGGCCGCCGAGCTCGGTTATGACGGGATCTGTGAGACGATCCGGTTTGAGGAGACGTGAAGGGAAGACGAGATCAGAGGGAAGACGTGTGGCGGTAAATCCGCACGCGGATTGCAAAAACAAACGGTCGTGCGGCTGTACATCGAATACAGCTTCACGACCGTTTCATTTTTGGGAATCGGAGGTTTTCTACCTCAACAGTTCACTCTTCGTTTCGATCTCATTCCTCGATCTTTGCGATGATGACCTTCGCGGCGATTTCGCTGTCGGCCCAGGTGTCATACGGGCAGACGAACTTGTCCCCGACGGACATCGCAATGTGCACGCCGTTGAAGCCGATGAAGCCGCTCATGCCGGCCGTGCCGAGATACTGCCCGCGCTCGACCACGTCGCCCACCGAGACGGCCATCGTGCCGAGGTTGTAATACCACGTCTTCAATCCGTAGCCGTGTTCGATGACGATGATGTTGCCCGTGTAGGTGAGCGCGCCGACATACACCACCTGACCGCGGTTGCACGCGGCGATCGGGGAATCGGCGGCAGTCGCGTAGTCCACGCCGTTGTTCCGGTACACCGGCTCGGCGGAGTTGTTCAGGTAGACCTCGCGGCCGAAGCCCATCTTGAGCGTCCCCTCCGCGCCTTCGAGGAAGTAGCCGGAGAAGTACCGCGTGGGAGAGCCCTTCGACATGATCTCGGCGGCTGCCGCTTCAAACTGCGTCAGGGCGGCGGAGTTGCGGGTCGCCTGCACGACGCTGTCGTAGACGTTGTAGGAGACCGGGGCGAAGCCGTAGTTGATGACCGTCAGCGGCACATGCTTGGTCGTCGCGCCGTATTCGAGCGTCAGGTCATAGACGCCGTCCGGGGTGTCCATGCCGATCGGAAGGAGGGCGACCGCCGCGTTCTCGTTCTCCTGATAGAAGATCGGGGCGGGCGTGTCCGGGAGGTTCGAGGAGAAGAGCACGTTCTCTGCCTTCGGGACGTTGAGCGCCGTGATCGCGACAAAGCGGCCCGCCTGCACCTCGTTCATGCCGAGGTAGAATTCCGCAGCCGCCGTGACGGTGGAGGAGAAGTTGTAGTTGAGCGTGCCGTAGAAGGAGCGCACCGCGTCCTGATACCACTTTGCGGAGACCTCGACGTAGACCGTGCGGGTGGAGGTGAGGGAGAACTCGGAGAGGTTTTCGAGAAGCCCGTCGTAGAGCACGCCGCCGCTCGTGTCGGAGATCTTCACGGAGCAGAAATCGGGGTTCATATCGAAGGAGAGGTCGAGCCCGCCGTCGATGTCGTAGGTCTCGATGTTCGCGTCGACCATGTCGGAGACATCCGATTCGACGTAATCGCCCGTGTAGTTCTTATAGAGCCACGACGCGTCGTCCGGGGTCACGTCGACCGTGCGGGACAGGGTGAGGGTCGGCATGGCGGCCTCGTGGTAGAGGCTCTCGGCGTATTCCGTCGTGATGAAGGCCTCGGCGTCCTCCTCGTTCATCTTATAGGGGGTGCCGTCGGGCGCGACAAAATAGCAGGTCGTGGGGTCGGCGGAGAAGAAGTACTGGTAGGTGACATCCTTGATCGCCGCCGCGATGCGCACCTTGAAGAACTGCTCACCGGTGAGGGAATCGGGCAGCGCGGTGAGGGCCTGCGCGCGGTTTTTGACGGTGAGGAAGTATTCGATGAGGCGGTCGGCGGTATCGCCCTCGCGTTCCTTGACGAGGGTGAAGTTCTTGCCGTTGATGTCATCGATGGAAATGCTCACGGCGTTGTTGACATCCACCGGGGCATTCTGCGTCCGGTGGTAGCTGGCATAGGCGACGCCGGAGGGGATGAGGCATGCTGCCGCGACAATGGCGGCGATGAATTTATTTTTCAAGGCGTACCGTCCTTTCCTGAACGATCACGATCCGCGCGGGCGAGCCGTACGGACAAAACCGGCATTTTAGTACAGGATATTATAACATATTTCCACGGGAATGTCAAGAGGATTGGCGGGGAGTTTCGCTGTTGCCCTGACTGGCGGCGGGCTCACCGTTGGCAAGCCCTCCATGTGTCCCCGCGGACTCCGTGGCGCGCGCAAAAAAAGAGAAACGGCGTAAGCCGTCTCTCTGCGCGCACTTTCGGTGCGCTCTTTTCTGTATCTGCCCGTTTTACGGCAGATTCTTATAGCTGTCGATCGCCTTCTCGAGCTTCTTGACGAGCAGCTTCTCGTTTTTCGCCCACCAGGACGCGAACGCGCCTTCGTTGTTCGAGCCGTACACCGCGTTCGTGTAGATCGAACCCGTGTTGAGCGCCTTGTCCGCCATCATGATGAACGGGCTGTTGATGTGATCGTAGATGATGTCCACCATCTGCGCGTCGATCGTCGCGTCGGAATACTTGATCTTGAGGGCGGTGTCGTACCATGCCGGGACCACCTTGCGGTACGCTTCCGCGCACAGGGCTTCGAGAGCCGCCGTCGTCGCACTGATCTTGGCCGGGTTGGCCGAGACCGGGATCGCTACGCCGCAGCCGTTCGCCGTCGCCGCGCCGCAGAGATAGTCGAGCGATTCGTCGAGCTTCGGATAGGGAACGATGCCGTATTCAAAGTCCACGTCGCGCAGGACCATCGCTGTGTCGAACATGCCGGGGAAGAAGAGCGAGGTGCCCGCGACGAACGTTTCCTGCTTCGAGCCCAGCATCGAGATGTTGTCGGTGTAGAGGAGCCGGTAGAGCGTCTCGCCCCACTTGATGCCGTTTTCGGTGTAGATGTCGAGGATCGGGAAGCCTTCCTCGTCCCGCAGCGCGTAGGTCAGACCGGTGGACATGGACATGTAGTTCGGGATGCCCCACTGCTCATAGCGGAAGCCCATCAGGTCCGCGTCGTCCGCCTTGCCGTTGCCGTTGGTGTCGGTATAGACGGAGCGGCAGTAGTCGGCAAACTTTTCGTAGGTCCAGGTCCCGTCGAGAACGGCGTCATAGAGCGCGCTCACGTCGCCGAAATAGTCGGTGAACACGGGCTTGTTGAAGTACATCGCGGACGCGCCCATGAAGACGGTCAGGCAGATGTCGCCGTTGAGGAAGTAGCGCTTGGTGTTGTCGAACTGGCTCTCGGCCATCATGTCGGCGTACCACCAGGGCTGTTCGAGGTTGATGTTGTCAAGGGTGAGGAAGTCGTAGTAATAGCCCTGAATGGACTGGGAAAAGAGCTGGGAGCTCTCCTCAACGACGAGGTCGTAGTCATCGGTCCCGGCCTGCAGGATGGTGAGGACCTCGGAGGGGAAGCCGCCCCAGTCCGCGGAGCCGAAGACGTAGTTGAGCTTCAGGTTGAGGCGGTCCTCGACTGCGATGTTGCGGTTGTAGACGGCATCGAGCACGACGTCGCCGGTGAGCTCGCCGGTGCAGTCATAGTTGATGCTGTTGGGCAGGCCGAACGCCGTGATGTCGAGGGTTGTGCCGTCGAAATTGAGATCGGGGGAGAGGGTGTCGGGGTAATTCGCGCGGGTGATTTCGGGCTCCTCTTCGGCGGGCGTTTCCGCGGAAGGGGTGGAGGAGCCGGCGGTCTGTCCGCTGTCCTTGCCGCTGTCGGCAGCGTTCTCGGAGCACGCCGCGAAGGAAGGCACGAGGAAGGCGAGGCAGAGGAGGAGGGCGAGGAGTTTTTTCATGGCGAAGTCCTTTCCCGGAATGAATTTGGCTTGTTTTCATCATACACGAAAACGGAGGAAAAGTCAAGGGGAGCGCGGCATTTTCCCCGCTGCGCGCGGTTTTGTTATGCGATTTCGCTTGCGAATGCATGCAGCGTTGCATTCCATGCAGAGTATCTATGGTCAGAGAAAGCTCTGCGGAGCTTTCTCCCATTGATCATTGCCTTGCGGCGCACCCAAGAGGACCCTCGGGTCGGGCCCTCTTGGGAATCGCCCGGCCCCCAAGGCCTTTCCCGCCTTGGGAATCCACCCCTCAACGTGCGTACCACGGAGATTCTGCACCGATGCTCCATTTCGTCTGGTCCCACGGCGGATGGAACAAGTTCCATCTCGCCTTTCGCACGTTGGATTAACAGGGC
>JAFPWV010000144.1 GCA_017412675.1 Clostridia bacterium | reverse complement strand
ATCCGCCCCTAAAGGGGCACCTTCCCCGCCCGAGGGGGAAGGCTCACAAGGTGCGTCTGCGTCGAGAGTGAAACGGTTTCCATGTCGTATTGGTGATCGCTTCACGATGGAATCGCACTCCCTTCATAAGCCTTCCCTCCTTGGGCGGGGAAGGTGCCCGATAGGGCGGATGAGGGGGAACTTATGGCTTTTGATCGCTATATTTCGGAAGAGGCGCAGCCTCAGATCTCCGGTATCTCGATCTTCACCTCGCACTTTTCGCGGGCGGAGGTGAGCATCGCGTCGAGGATCGCCTGGTTGTAGATGATCTGCGAGGTCGGGATCGGCGCCGTGCCGCCTTTTTCCACCTGGTCGACGAAGTCACGCACCTTCATGAAGAAGATGTCCCCGCGCGTCGGCTCGAGCGAGAGGGGCGTGGTGACCGGCTCGCCGCATTCGTCGTGCATCAGATAGAGCCCGGCGATGTCGCCGCCGATGATCGAGCCCCAGAGCGGATTCGGCTTCGGAGCGGTGGCCTTGAGCCCGGCGTCCGTGCCGAGGATCACGAAATCGGAGCAGATGTCCATGTGCATCGCCCACGCCATCCGGTAGTCGAGGATGATGTCGCCCTCGAGGCGGATGAACGCGGCGGAGAAGTCGTCCACCGAGAAGCGGTCGGCCTCGGGGTAGTACTTCGGATTCGTGCCGAAGAAGTCGGAGGTGTACGCGGAGACGGAGAGCGGCTTCGGATAGCCGATGGAGTTGAGCGAGAGATCGAGGGAATAGCAGCCGAGGTCGCCGATCGCGCCGAAGACCGCCTTGTCCTTTTCGATGAAGGTCCCGCCCGGGATGCCGCGCCGCCGTGAGCCGCCGATCTGGACGTAGTAGATCTTCCCGAGCTTGCCCGATTCGACGATGCGCTTGATCTTCTTGCAGTTGCTGTTGTAGCGCGGCTGGAAGCCGATCGTGATGATCTTGCCGCTCTTCTTTTCGGCGCGCATGATGGCGAGCCCTTCCGCGAGCGTCACGCACATCGGCTTCTCGAGCAGGACGTGCTTGCCGGATTCGAGCGCGGCGATGGCGCAGACGGCGTGCTGGCCGTTGTAGGTGCAGACGGAGACGGCGTCAATGTCGTCCCGCTTGCAGAGCGCCTCATGGGTCTCGTAGGCCGCGGCGTCCGTCCAGCCGAATTCGTCGAGGAACCGCCGCGCCTTGCCGGGGATGATGTCCGCGCCGGCCACCACCTCGACGTCGGGCATCTGACGGTATGCGTTCGCGTGGGCGTGCGCGATGCCGCCGGTGCCGATGATCCCGATTCTCAGTTTGTCTGCCATAGGTACCTCCGTAGTTGTCCCGGAGACGGTCTCGGCCGGTCTTCCGGAAGAATGTGGCCCATTGCCCGGATCCATTCTATCATCCGGCGGGGCGTTTGTCAATCCCTTCGGGGCTCCGAGGGGCGTTTTTTCTTTTGTTCCTTTTCTTCGTCGGATCGGCAGAGCCCGCACGCGGCGCAGCTCCCGCAGCAGGAGGAGCCCTTTCTGCGCTGCCGGACGGCGAGGATGACCGCCCCCGCGACGAGGGCCGCGACGACGAGGAGAACGACGAGATCGGCTGGGTTCATGACGATGTGATTCCTTTCCAAAGTAATGCGGACGAAAGGCGGTTCCCCCTCATCCGCCCCGTTGGGGCACCTTCCCCACGGCGGGGGAAGGCTCACAAAGTGCAGCGGCAGTATCGATACAGCGGGCTCCATGACGCTCTTGCGAGAGAATTGGTGATCGCTTCATGGCAGAATCGCTCTTTTCTCTGTTGCCTTCCCCCTTGGCGGGAAAGGTGCACGGAGGGCGGATGAGGGGCCCCCGCAATACTTATATCAGCATCCCGATGAGGTGCGCGACGGACGTCACGATCCACGCGACGGCGCATTGCCATCCGACGACCGCGAGCGCCCATTTCCCGCCCATCTCCCGCCGCACGGACGCGACCGCCGCGACACAGGGCGTGTACAGCAGCGAGAAGATCAACAGGCACGCCGCGGAGGGGGAAGAGATCGCCGTTTCCGCACCGCCCGCAAAGAGGAGCTCCATCGTCGAAACGACGCTCTCCTTCGCGATGAAGCCGCTGAGGAGCGACGTGCAGATCCGCCAGTCCCCGAGCCCCACCGGCCGCATGATCGGCACGAGCCAGCCCGAGATCATCGCCAGGATGCTCTCGCGCGAATCCGCGACCATGTTGAGACGGATGTCAAACTTCTGGAGGAACCAGATCACGACCGTCGCGATGAGGATGATCGAGAACGCGCGCTGCAAAAAGTCCTTCGCCTTTTCCCAGAGCAGGCGGACGACGTTCTTCGCGCCGGGCATCCGGTAATCCGGCAGCTCCATCACGAACGGGACCGCCTCGCCCCGGAAGAGCGTGTTGCGGTAGAGACAGGCCGCGCCGATGCCGAGCACGATGCCGCCGAGGTAGAGCCCGATCATCCAGAGCGCCGCGTGCTCCGGGAAGAACGCATTCACGAAGAACGCATAGATCGGGACCTTCGCCGAGCAGCTCATGAACGGGGTCAAGAGGATCGTCATCTTCCGGTCCCGGTCGCTCGGCAGGGTCCGGGTCGCCATGACCGCGGGAACCGTGCAGCCGAAGCCGACGAGGAGGGGCACGATGCTGCGCCCCGAGAGCCCGAGCTTGCGGAGAAGCTTGTCCATGACGAACGCGACGCGCGCGATGTACCCGCTGTCCTCGAGGATCGAGAGGAAGAAGAACAGCGTCACGATGATCGGCAGAAAGCTGAGCACCGACCCGACGCCCCCGATCACCCCGTCGACGAGGAGGCTGTGCAGGGCTTCGTTGACATTCGCTTCGGTGAGCGCGCGGTCGACGGCGCCGGAGAAGGACGTGATCCCCTGCTCGAGAAGATCCTGGAAGAACGCGCCGATCACGTTGAAGGTCAGCCAGAAGACGAGCCCCATGATCGCGACGAACGCGGGGATCGCCGTATAACGCCCCGTGAGGATGCGGTCGATCTTCTCGCTCCGGCGGCGTTCCCGGCTCTCCTTCGGCTTGGTCACACACTCCCCGCACACCTTGCGGATGAAATCGAAGCGCATGTCCGCGACCGCTGCGCTCCGGTCAAGCCCGGATTCCTTTTCCATCTGCACCATGATGTGCTCGACGGTCTCGCTCTCGTTCGTGTCCAGCTTGAGCTGCTCGCGGATGAGCGGGTCGCCCTCCACCAGCTTCGACGCGGCGAACTTCGTCGGAAGCCCCGCAGCCTCGGCGTGGTCGTCGATGAGGTGCGCGATCGCGTGCAGACAGCGGTGGACCGCGCCGCCCCGCCGCCTCACGTCGCAGAGATCCTGCCGCGCGGGCCGCTCCTGATACTTGGCGATGTGGACCGCGTGCTCGATCAGCTCGCCGACGCCGGAATTCTTCGCCGCGGAGATCGCGACCACCGGCACGCCGAGCAGCTCCTCCATGCGGTTGATGTCCACGCTCCCGCCGTTCGCTGTCACCTCGTCCATCATGTTGAGCGCGATGACCATCGGCACGTTCATTTCGAGCAGCTGCATCGAGAGGTAGAGGTTCCGCTCGATGTTTGTCGCGTCAACGATGTTGATGATCGCCTTCGGCTTTTCGTGCAGCACGAAATTGCGCGAGACCAGCTCCTCGCTCGAATACGGCGACATGGAGTAGATGCCCGGCAGATCGGTGACGACGGTGTCGGGATAGCCCCGGATCACGCCGTCCTTGCGGTCCACGGTCACGCCCGGGAAGTTCCCGACGTGCTGATTCGCCCCGGTGAGCGCGTTGAAGAGCGTCGTCTTGCCGCAGTTCTGATTCCCGACGAGCGCGAAGGTCAGCTTCGTCCCCTCCGGGAGCGGATCGCCTGAGCCCTTCGGATGGTATTTGCCGCCCTCGCCGAGACCCGGGTGGTAGGCCTCGCGCCGCGGTTCCGCCAGCGTTTCGGGCTCTTCTTCGTCCGCGACCGGCTCGACAGTGATCCGATCGGCGTCCGCGAGGCGCAGGGTCAGCTTGTACCCGTGGATCATCAGTTCCATCGGGTCCCCCATCGGCGCGTACTTGACCGTCGTCACCCGCGCGCCCGGAATGACGCCCATGTCGAGGAAATGCTGACGGAGCGCGCCTTCGCCTCCGACCTCGGTGATGACGGCGGATTTCCCCGGCTCCAGCCGCATCAGCGTCATCGATTTGTCCACGTTGTCCCCCGGAAATCCATCAGTTGTCCGCGCGGTTGTAGCCGTTCTTCATGCGCACGCTCGCCTCGTGGAGGATCTTTCCGAGCGCCGCGGTCGATTCTTCCTTCGCCATCGCGGCGAGCTTCTCGTTGGCCTCCGCCGTGAGCGAGACGTCGCCCGATTCCCGGATCTTCCGGTCGTATTCGAGCACGATCCGGCGGCCCTTCGTCATCACGGCGTTCTGATACCGCTCGATCATCTGGATCGTCGATCCGTAATGCGGGTCCGCGAGCGCGCCGATGAGGCGGGAGGACCAGTAGAAGTTCTCCGTCGAGACGTCGGTCGTGACGTCCGAGAGGTATTTCGGCATCTTCCCGGCGTTCGGATAGACGGGCAGGAGCGCGTCGAAGACGGTGGAGCCGAAGCAGATCCATTCGAGCCCGCGGATCGCCTCCGGGACGTCCGGGCGGATCTGGCAGACGGAGGTGAGGCCCGTGCGGTTGATGCCGATCGAGCGGTACATGCCGCGCCGTCCGGTGTCGATGCTCGTGTAGGGGTTGTAGGGCGTGCCCTGATAGTGCGAGGAGAGCATGTATTTCACGTCCTCCACGGCGATCTTTCGCTCCGGGACCACGCACCACGGGATGTTGTCGGATTCCGGCGTGAAGTCCGCGCCCTCGCCGTCCCAGCGGTAGGTGTGCGGCGTCAGATACCGTCCCATGAACCAGGCGCGGGGCGTGTTGTAGACGTGGTCCATGTCCGTGTGCGAGCCGAAGACGTCCCGCGGATTGAATTTCCCGCCCTGATTGAGGTCGAGATGGTTCTCCGCGATGAATTCCGTGAGATCGGCGGAGCAGAGATGCGCCTTCTTTTCGCCGAACGCGTCGTCAAGATCGAAGGCGTCCATGCCGAACTGATTCGGTGCGAGCACGCAGACGTCGTCCGGGACGCGCCGCGCCATCCAGTGATGCCCGCCGATCGTTTCGAGCCACCAGACCTCGTTCTCGTCGTTGAACGCGATGCCGTTCGATTCGTAGGTGCCGTACCGCTCGAGCAGCGACGCCAGCCGGAGAACGCCCTCGCGCGCGGAGCGGATGTAGGGCAGCACGAGCACGACGAGATCTTCCTCGCCGATGCCGCCGGGGGTGTCCTTTTCGCGGCGGTTCGCGGCTTTCTGATAGTTGACGAGCGGATCGGCGGCCAGCACGCGCGGATTCGAGGTGATCGTCTCCGTCGCGGTCATGCCGACGTTCGCCGCGTTGATGCCGGTCGCCGCCCAGATCCCGTTTTTGGGATCGACGCTCGGGCAGGCGGTATAGCGCATCGGGTCGTCCGGCAGTTCGATTTCGAGGTGCGAGAGAACGGTTTTGTATTTCCGCGGCTGATCCTTCGGCTCGACGACGATCATCTTTTTGACGTCGAAGAAGCCGTCATCCGTGCGGGCGATCATGGTAGAGCGGTCGTTCGTTGCGTTTCTTCCGACCAGAACGGTGGTGCAGGACATGGTGTTGTCTCCTTCTTTTATGGAACTTCTTACGGATTTCTGAGAATTGCACGCTGGGCGAGCTCCCGGCGAAGGTCGTCGACCCCGCTGAAGACGATGCCGTCCCAGGTGCATGCCTTCGCGGCTTCGATGTTCGGCGGCCAGTCGTCGATGAAGAGGCATTCCTCCGGGCAAAGGCCGAAGACCTCGGCAAACTTCGCGTAGATCTCCGGATCCGGCTTCAAGAGGTGATAGTCCGCCGAGACGAATTCACCCGTCACGAACCGCAGCGCGGGGATGCGGACGCGGAAGCGGTGAAAGGCCTCGCCGGCGTTCGAGAGCAGATAGAGCGGATAGCCCGCCGCCGAAAGCTCCTCAGCGAGCGAATCCATCCCCTCGACCGGGCCGGTCAGCTCATACCAGCGGACGAACTGCTCCGCCGTCTCCCGGAGGCGTTCGGGGACCCGCGCCCGGACCCGCTCGATCAGCTCCGCTTCGGTGACGTCCCCGCGGTCCTGCAGGATCCAGTCGGGGTGGCGGAAGATCGCGTTCTCGATGACGCGGGCGTCTTCCGGGGGGAGGGCGGCGAGGGCTTCGGTCGGATAGAAGTGATAGAGCACCCCGCCCATGTCGAATACGATGTTTCGGATCATACAGCCTCCGTGCCGAAGAGCGGAGCTCCCGCCGCGAGCACCTTTTCGGCGATATGATAGTGACCGGCCTCCGTCGGATGCACGCCGTCCCAGAGCCAGAGATCCCGGCCGTCGCGGCGGGCGAACCGGTCGAAATCGTCCGCGAGGGGGATCATGAGCGCATTCTCCTCGGCGGCGATCTCCCACACGGTGCGGCAGAGGTCATGGAGGATCTCCGTCCGCCGCGGATCGTCGAGGATCTGGAACGGTTCGAGCAGGATGAATCGGACCTCTGGCGAGACCTCCCGGACCTGTCTGAGGAGATCGCGGTAGACGGTCCCGTATTCCTCGGGCCGCATCCTGCCGTCCGCGATCGCCGCGCAGTCGTTGACGCCGATGAGGACGAGCAGGACGTCCGGGCGCTCGTCGAGGGCATCCTCCTGCCAGCGGGCTGCGAGGTCCTTCACCGTGTTGCCGGAGACGCCGCGGTTGACGCACAGGTAGCGCCCGGGATGCTTCGCGGTGAGCGCGCCCGTGACGATGTACGCCCACGAGTGCCCGATCTGATGGTTCTTGTCCCAGCGGGAGGCCTTGTCCTTGTAGCGGTTCCCGTCGGTGATGGAATCGCCCTGAAAGAGGAGTTTCATATCATCAGCCTCCGGTCCGGAGATCCCACACGAGCGTCCCGTTTTCCTCCCGCACGGGGATGAAGACCGGCACTTCCATGCGATCCCCCTGGGGGTTGTTCGGCGAGTGGATCGAGAGGTACATCTTCCCGTCGAGGGCGGTGAAGAGCATCCCGTGGCCGCCGTCGTAGGTCCCGGTCATCGCCTTCGAGTAGAGGAGGCGCTCGTCCTGGGTCCACGGGCCTTCCACCGCGCCGGTGACGCTGCGGGCGATCCCGACGCAGTACCCCGCGCTGTCCCAGTTCGACCACAGCATGAGGAGCTGGCCGTCCTTTGTCCGATGCATCCAGCAGCCGTCCGTGACGCCGTTCTTCGCCCACGGCGCATCGTCCGCGCGGAAGAGCTCGACGGGCTCGGAGACGAAATGCGTGAGATCGTCCGAGAGCTTCGCCGCCGCCATCCGCCCGACACCGTCATCCGTGGAGGTCCATTCGTGCACGAAGATCATCCACGGCTGCCCGTCGGGGGCGACATAGAACGTCCCGTCGATGGCATCCCACGTCTTCGGGGTGATGTGCCCGCCCGTGATCTCCCGAAACGGTCCTTCGGGCGAATCGGAGACGAGGATCACGCACCCGCGGTGGTTGTTCTCGTCCGAGAGATACGTCGTAAACATATAGAGTTTTCCGTTGTACCGATGCACCTCGGGCGCCCAGTGACATCCCGCGGCGTGTTCCGGCACATCGACGACCACGCCGAGATCGGTCCACGGCCCGGCGAGGGAGCCGCTCGTGTTTCGATAGCAATGCCATCCGGTCCCGTAGGCGTAATAGGCCCCGTCCTCGACGAGGATGCAGGGGTCGCGGAGCTGGCGGATCGTGGATTCGACGATGCAGTCGCCCGCGTGTCCGCGCAGATCGAGCGTTTCGGGAACAACCGCTCTTCCGTCGCCGGCGCAGGTATTGAGAAAGGTTTCAACAGCGCACATTCTGGCAAAGCCTCCTTTGTAGGCAATCAGGATTTTCGTGTTTCCCGTGTCGGGATCGTTCCGGACGGAGACGGCGTAGTCGCCCTCCTCGAGCTCCTTGAGAAGCGCCGCGCATTCCGGGCGGTTCCGGACGGCGACGATGATCTCGCAGTCGTGTTCGTCCCGATAGCCGCAGTCGATCACGGGCAGCTCTGCCCCGTACCGATCCCGGAACGCGTCGCGGATGCGGAAGTAATCCGCCCGGACCGCGTCGTCGGCGCCGAGGTCGCAGATCATGACGAAATCGGTCCGCCCGTCCTCGGCGAGCACGATCCCGGGGGATTCTTCGGCGGCCTCCGTTTCCGGTGCCGGAGCGGGTTCGGCGGCGCATCCCGCGAGGAGGAAGAGGGTGAGCAGCACCGCAGAGATCCGCCGCTTCACACCCGGATCCCCCGTTCCGATTCGTATCGGCGCACCCCGGTCCGGAGACGGTCCAGCCCGTCCTCGAGGAGGGAGCGCGGGCAGGCGGCGTTGAGGCGGAGGAAGCGCGCGCCGTCTCCGCGGTACCAGCTCCCGGGACAGACATAGAGCCCGGCCTCCTGCCGCAGGTATTCGTGGAACTTTCCGCTGTCCTCGGTGATCTTCCCGACGTCGAGCCACATCAGATAGGTCGCCTCGGAGGGGGTCGACACGATCTCGGGCAGCTCGGAGGCGAGGAAGCCGTCGACGCGCGCCTTGTTCTCGAAGATATAGCCGCAGACCGCGTCGAGCCATTCTGCCCCCTCGGTGAAGGCGGCGATGGCGGCCGGCGCGGCGAAGACGTTCGCTCCCGCGAGATCGCCGAGACAAGAGAGGATCTTTTTCCTCAGATCCGGATCGGCAGCGCAGACGGCGGCGGTCTTGAGACCCATGATGTTGAAGGCCTTCGTCGGGGAGAGGAAGGTCGCGGTGAGGGCGAGGTTGGTCCCGCTTGCGGCGGCGAAGGGAAGACAGCGCTTCCCGGGCATCACGATGTCGCTGTGGATCTCATCCGAGAGCACCGTCACGCCGTGTGCGCGGCAGAGCTCGCCGATTTTCGCCATCGTCTCCCGGTCCCAGATCTGCCCGGTCGGGTTCTGGGGGCTGCAGAAGATCATGAGCGGCGTGTCTGCGGCGGCGAGTGCGGCCTCCAGCGCGTCCCAGTCGATCCGATAGACCGGGCGTCCGTTCTCCGAGGAACGGATCATCGGGACCTCGGCTGTCCTCCGGCCGTTTCCCTCGACGATGGCGGGGAACGCGCTGTAGATCGGGGTGAGCATCGCGACGCGGTCCCCCGGCTCCGAGAGCACCCGGACGGCGGTCGAGATCGCGGGGATCACGCCGACGGCAAAGCCGAGCCACTCCCGCTCGATCGAAAAGTCATGGCGGTCCCGCCACCAGCCGATGTAGGCGTCGTACCACGCGTCTGGAAAGGTCGTATAGCCGAAAACGCCCTCGGCGGCGCGGCGAAGGATGGCCTCCTCCACGGCGGGCGCGGTCTTGAAATCCATGTCCGCCACCCACATGGGGAGCTCCGTCGGCGGGACGTTCCACTTCGCGGAGTCGGTTCCGCGGCGGTTGACGGGGGTGTCGAAATCAAATGTCATCATAACCTCCCGGATGTCTGTCGTACTTTTTTATAGTATTGAAAACGAAAGGCGTTTGCCCCCTCATCAGTCACTTCATTGACAGGTGTTGTCGCAAAGCCAACTTGGTGCTGGTTGCCTATACGATCCAACTTCAGCTTGTCATTGCGAGGAGCAGGTTCCTCGACCTGCGACGTGGCAATCCGTACTCCTCTATAAAGGGCTGTTTTCGCTTCATTGGCCGAGCCCATAGGCCGGATGAGGGGGAGCGAAGGGTTTTTGATCGCTTCTCTCGGGCAGTATAGCACATAAATGTGAACAATCGCCCGGGATTTCATGGATGAACGATGAAATGAAACGGGCGCGCGGGAGACGGTCGAAAAACCGCGAAAAAACCCGTTCCCTGGCGGGGAAAGCGCGGAAAGACGCTTGCAAAACCCCGCGGTATATGCTATGATAAGGACAGATCATCGATGTCCGGGAGGGGATCCATGCTGCTGTTCTTCGACGCTTTCTCGCATTTCCTCGTGGACGCTCTGTGCGCGGCGACGATCTTCGGCCCCGTTGCCCGCGCGGGGGAGATCACGAACCTGATCCTCTTATACAACACCCTCGCCTTCTCGACGCAGTGCCTCGTCGGGCTCGCGGCGGACCGGATCCGGCGTCACGGCCTCGCGGCACCGCTCTCGCTCCTCGTCACGGCTTCGGGATTCCTGCTGCCCCTCGATCCCCTCGGACGGATCGTCGTCATCGGGTGCGGCAACAGCGTCTTCCATGTCGCGGGCGGCGCGAGAACGCTGGAGCACAGCGGCGGACGTGCGGGTCCCCTCGGCGTGTTCGTCGCGCCCGGCGCCATCGGTCTGACGCTCGGGACGCTCTTTCCCTCGTGGGGGATCGTCTTCGCCGTCCTCGCCGGGATCATGGCCGTCCTCTATGCCGTTTTCAGTCGAAAAGAGAAACCGACGGAAGACACCCCGAAAACGAACGCAGCCGCGAAGGTCCCGCTCCTCGCCATCCTCTTTTTGACCCTCGCCGTGGCGGTGCGCGCGGTGGGCGGCTCGGTCGTCTCGTTCCCGTGGAAGGATGGCGCGGCGGCAGCTCTCTGCCTGACCCTCGCGGTCTGGGCGGGGAAGACGGCGGGCGGATTCGTCTGTGACCGGCTCGGCCCCTCGAAGGCCGCGCTTCTGTCCGTCCCCGCCGCGGCACTCCTCATCGCGTTCACGGCTCCGTGGATGATCCCGTCCCTCGCCGGGCAGTTCGCCCTCAACCTCACCATGCCGATCACGCTCTGGCTGATGTACCGCGCGATGCCGGATTCCCCCGGATTCGCGTTCGGCATCGCCGCGTCTGCCCTGTGGCCCGGGACCGTCGCCGGACTGCTCATCCCCCTGACCGGACCCGCCGCGACCGCCCTGACGCTCGCATCCTTCCTCTTCGGCCTCGGCGCGATCCTCTATGCCGCCAAAACCATCGAACGGGGAGAAGCCGCTCTTCTCCCGGAAAAGGAGAATATCCCATGAAAAAACTCTTCGCCGTCCTGCTGTCGCTCCTTTGCGCCGCGCTGCTGATCCTTCCCGCCGCGGCGGATATCATCTGGGAGCCGCCGGAGGACATCGAGACCCTCCCGGACGAAACCGTCCCGCTCCTCTCCGAGCCCGAGGAGGAAACCGCCCCCGCGTATGAAGCCGACCCGGAGCCGGAAGCGAGTGCCGAACAGATCCCGCCCCTCGTCGTCGGACTCACCGTCGGGGTCGTCATCGTCGCGGCTGCGCTGATCGGGTGGCTGATCGTGCGCCGCCGGACAGCGGGGAATGGAGCGGAGAAATGAAACCGATCCTCGCCGTGCTCTTCGCCGCGATCCTGCTCGCCGTCCTTGCGATGCCGGTCTTCGCCGACGCCGCGCTGCCCCCCGGGGAGATCGCGCTGCACACCTTCCGCACGAGCATTGTCCCGTGGCTCGTGATCGAGGTGATCGTCATCGCCGCCGCCCTGCTCGTGTGGCTGATCGTGAAAAGGCGCCGGAAATGAGCATCTTTCTTGCCGCCGCGCTCACGGTCCTGATCGAGGTTCCTTTTCTCGCGCTCTGCGGGTATCGGCAGCGGGATGAGCTCGCCGTCGCCGCGCTCACGAACCTCGTGACGAACCTGCCCCTGAACCTCCTGTTTCGGTTGGGCGTCCTGCCGTACCGGATCCCGGTGATCCTCGCGGCGGAGGCTCTCGTCGTCCTCGCGGAATACGGGATCTACGCCCTCGCGTCCGGGAGATCGGGGAAGCTCTTTTTCCTCACCCTCGCGGCGAACGCGCTCTCCTTCGGGACCGGGGTGATCCTCTTTGGGATCTGACCGAACCGTACAACACAAAAAAGGCTGCTGCATTTGCTCCATTTTCAGGAGTGAATACAACAGCCTTTTTCTCTCAATTCACAAACTGCGCGCTGTGGAGGCTGTAATAGAAGCCCCCGGCCGCCATCAGCTCGTCGTGGGTGCCCTGCTCGATCACGCGCCCGTGCTGCAACACGAAGATCACGTCGGCGGAGCGCACGGTCGAGAGACGGTGGGCGATGACGAACGAGGTGCGGTTCGCCATCAGATCGGTCATCGCGGACTGGATGCGCATCTCCGTCATGCTGTCGACGTTCGAGGTCGCCTCGTCGAGGATCAGCACCGGCGCGTCGGAGATCATGGCGCGCGCGATGGTGAGCAGCTGCTTCTGCCCCTTCGAGATGTTCACGCCCTCGTCCGTGAGGATCGTGTCGTAGCCGTCCGGGAGACCGCGGATGAACGAATCGATCCCGGCGGCCCGCGCGGCGGCTTCGATTTGTGCCCGGCTCACCGGACGCGGGGACCCGTAGGCGATGTTGTCGGCGATGGTGCCGCTGAAGAGCCAGGTGTCCTGGAGCACCATCGTGTAGCTGCGCCGCACGGACGAGCGGTTCGCTTCGGCGATGGCCTGCCCGTCGAGGCGGATCTCACCGGTGTCGGGATCGTAGAAGCGCATGAGCAGGCTGATGATCGTCGTCTTGCCCGCGCCCGTGGGTCCGACGATCGCCGCGGTCATGCCCGGCTTCACATGCAGGGTGAGGTCGTGGATGACCCGGCGCTCCGGCGTATAGCCGAAGTTGACAGCCTCGGCATCGACCTGACCCGCGACGGGGCCGTCCTTTCCGAAGACGAAGGCGTCCGGGACGTCGGGGGATTCCTCCGCTTCATCGAGGAGCCGAAAGACCCGCTCCGCCGCGGCAGCCGCAGACTGGAGCTCGTTGATGATGTTCGCCGCCTCGTTGATCGGGCCGCTGAACTTGCGGGAGTAGAGCACGAACGAGGAGACGTCCCCGATCGAGATGCCGCCCGCGAGGAAGAGCAGGGAACCGAAGACGGACACGAGCGCGAGGGAGATGTTGTTGATGAAGTTGACCGTCGGGCCGACCATCGTGCCGTAGTAGTCCGCCTTGAAGTAGGCGTCCGCGGCGATCTTGTTCCGCCCGGCGAAGCGCTCGATCATGACGGGCTCCTCGGAATAGGCGCGGACCGTCTTCTGTCCGGAGAGGCATTCCTCCGCGTAGCCGTTGAGCTCGCCGAGCTTGCCGGAGCGCGCGCGGAAGAGGGGCCGGAAGAGGTTCGCCATCTTCGTTGTCGTGAGGATGGAGAGGGGGACCGTGACGGCGAAGACGAGGCAGAGGCGCGGGGAGATCGAGAGCATCATGACGAGCGAGCCGACGACCGTGACCACCGAGGACGCGATCTGCACGAGGTCCGTCGAAAGCGTCGCGTTGATGGTGTCGATGTCGTAGGAGATGCGGGAGATGATGTCGCCCGTCTGCGTGACGTGGAAGTAGCTGACCTTCATCTTCATCAGCTTTGCGAAGATGTCCTCCCGCATCCGGCGCACGATGCCGCGGGAGAGGTTGATCATCACGATCTGGAGGCAGTAGGCCATGACGGAGGAGACCGCGTACGCCGCGAGCATCAGAAGGCAGTACCGGATGACCGCGTCGAAATCCACGGCGCCCGTCCGGATCCCGATCGCGTCGATCGCGCGGCCGGAGAGCTTCGGGCCGATCAGGGAGAGGAGGTTCGAGAGCACGGAGAGCGCGAGGGCGGCGAGATAGCCCCAGCGGAACTGGAACATGTACTTTCCGAGGCGCAGGAGCACCTTGAGCTTTTTCTTCGACACGTTCCCGACGACGACATCCTCGGGACGGGCCACTTTCGGTCCTCTATTCAAGGAGCGCACCTCCCATCTGCGAGTCGCTGATCTCCCGGTACAGGGGGCAGGTCCGGAGCAGCTCCTCGTGGGTCCCGCGTCCGGTGATGCGTCCGTCCTCCATCACGAGGATGAGATCGCTCTGCAGGATCGAGGAGATCCGCTGGGCGACGATGAGGTTGGTGGTTTTGGAGCGGAAATGCTCGCGGAGGGCGAGGCGGAGCCGGGCGTCGGTGGCGTAGTCGAGCGCGGAGGAGCTGTCGTCGAGGACGAGGATCTCGGGATCCCCGGCGAGCGCGCGGCTGAGGATCACGCGCTGCTTCTGGCCGCCCGAGAGGTTCGCGCCCTTGATCGCCAGCTCAAAGTCGAGCCCGCCGTTCTCCTCGAGCACGGGGGAGGCCTGCGCGTATTCCGCGGCCCGGAGCAGTTCTTCGTCGGAGAACCCGCGGCCGAAATCGATGTTCGTGCGGATCGTGTCGGCGAAGAGGAAGTCGTTCTGGAACGCCGCGCCGAACTTCTTCGCGATCTCGTCCCGCGGCATCGAGCGCACGTCCCGCCCGTCGATGCGGATCGCGCCGGAATCGACGTCGTACTGCCGCATCAGGAGCGCGATGACGGTGGTCTTGCCCGCGCCGGTCGGTCCGATGATCCCGAGGGTCTGGCCGGGCATGAGCGTGAAGGAGAGATCCTCGACGTCGGGCTTGACGCCGTTGTAGGAGAACGTGACGTGGTCGAACTCGATCTTCGGGGAACCGGGAGCGGCGGGCGCGTCGTAGGCCGGATCCGGCTCCATGTCCATCGGGGTGTCGAGGACCTCGCCGATCCGGTTGGCGGAGGCGATGCCGCGGGAGGACATGATGAAGATGCGGGTGACGCTCATGACGGCGTTGAGGATGATCGTGAAATACGAGGTGAAGGCGATGATCTTTCCGGTCTCGGACAGGCCGGAATTGACTCTCAGCGCCCCGACGAAGATGACGGCGACGAGGCCGAAGTTGAGGAAGAGGTTCATCAGGGGGGAGGAGAGGGCCATGTTGAGCGCGGCGCGCTTTTCCGCCCGGTTGAGGGTGCGGTTGGCGTCGTCGAAGCGGTCCCGCTCCGCGCCTTCCTTGCCGAGGGCCTTGATGATCCGGATGCCCTGCGCGTTCTCGCGGACGATGCGGGTCATGCCGTCCGTCGCGACCTGCTGATCGTTGAAGAGCGGGATGCCGCGCTTCGTGACGAGGTAGACGGAGACGGCGATGAAGGGCATGACGGCGATGAGCACGAGGGTCAGCACGGGCTCCATCAGGAAGGTGATGACGACCCCGCCGATGAGGAGGCAGGGCGCGCGGACCCCGAGACGCTGGACCATGCCGACCATCTGGTGGATGTTGTAGGTGTCGGAGGTCAGCCGGGATTCGAGGGAGGGAACGGTGAAGGCGTCGAGCTGGCGGGCGGAGAGGTACGAGATCCGGGCGAAGAGATCGTTGCGGATCTTTTCGGTGGTGTCCCGCGCGACCCGGGCGGCCATGCGGTTGGCGGTGATGTTTCCGGCGATGGCGAGTACGGAGCAGACGAGCATGAGAAGTCCGGCGAGGTAGATGTTCCTCCGGTTTCCGGTCGGAACGATGTCGTCGATGATCGTGGACAACAGCATCGGGAGGAAGAGGTCCATGATCGTGCCGCCGAACTTGAAGGTGAAGCCGAGCATCATCTTCCCGAAGAAGGGGCGGACGTAGCGAAGTACGTGTTTCAAGCGTCGCGGTTCCTTTCCTGTTCGTGTGCATTTTTTCCATTATAACATAAAAACCGCCCGCATTCAACCGCCGACGATTTTTTAAACCGTGGATTATTATTGATCCCGCCTCCGCGAAACTGTCGGATTTGCCGAAAACCCGGACGGCGGCGCGCGGGCGGGAAGAGATCTTAGATAAGACGTCCAAAATCGCCTTGACAAGTGCGCCGGATTCTGGTATAATCACGAAAAAAGGGACAGGAGGTGTCCGATGGCAGAGAAGGTTTACATCGCGGCGGACGGCGGGGGCACCAAGCTCCTCACGGTCCTCTACGACGGGGAATTCAACATCCTCTCGCAGGCGAAATCGGGCGGCACCAATCTCCTCTTCCGGCCGCAGGATGTGGCGGAGGCGGAGGTGCGCGCGCTCGCGGACGAGCTGATTTTGCCGGACATCCGGGAGATCGAAGCCTTCGACGCCTCGATCGTCGGGCCGGCGGAGTATCTCGTGAACGCGATCCGGCGGAAATGTCCCGTGAAGGCCGTGCGCCACTGGGGCGAGGGTCATGTCGCGCTCGCGTCGGCGGGAGTCCGGTGGGGCCTCGTCGCGCAGGCGGGGACGGGCTCGGACGCCTTCCTCATCCAGCCGAAGGGCACGATCACCGTCGGCGGCTGGGGCATGACGCTCGGCGATGAGGGCGGCGGCTACGACATCGGGCTCCGGACCCTCAAGGCCGCGATCTGGGCCGAGGACGGGCGCGGTCCGAAATCCGTCCTGCCGGAGCTGATCCGGGAGGCGTGGGATCTCGGGGTCCTCTACGACATGATCGGCAAGGTCAGCGGTAACCCGGACGCCCGCTCGCTCATCGCCTCCGTCACCTATCTGACGGAAAAGGCGGCGGCCATGGGGGACGAGGCGGCGCTCTCCGTCTATGCGGACGCCGGGGAAGAGATGGCGCGGCAGGTGCTGGCCGTCATCCATAACGGCGGCGGCTCGTGGATCGGCCCGATCATCGCCTCCGGGGGCGCGTGGAAGGGCTCGGCCCGGATGTTTCACACGTTCCGAAACAGGATCCGCGCCGTCCATCCGGAGGCCGAGATCCGCTTCCCGGACTTCGAGCCCATCGTCGGCTCCGTCATCAGCCGCCTGCTCGCGGAGGATCCCGACGGAGCGGCGGACAAGATGACGATTCTCTATGACAAATTTGCCGGGCTCCGGTATCGGACACCCGCGGATCTGAAGGAGGAATGCGAATGAAAGCGTCGGAGCGCTACTATCGCCGGGTGAGCGAGATCATGAACGCGGTTTTCCGCGATGAAGCGGACGCGATCGAGCGGGCAGCCGAAGCCATCGCCGAGGCCAACCGCAAGGGGAATTCCGTCTTTGCGTTCGGCTGCAACCACGCCGGGCTCATCACCCTCGAGCTCTTTTACCGGACGGGGGGCCTTGTGACCGTCAATCCCGTCCGCGCGCCCGGCATGATGCTCGAGCTCTCGCCGCCGACGATGACGAGCGAGATGGAGCGCCTGCCCGGCTACGGCAAGATCATCTTCGGCAACCTCAAAACGAAGCCTGGGGATGTGATCATCATCCACTCGGTCTCCGGGCGCAACGCCGTGACGGTCGACATGGCCGAGGCGGCGCGGGAGGCGGGGATGACGGTCATCGTTGTCACCAACCTCAACACGGCGACGACGGTCACGTCCCGGCATCCGTCCGGGAAGAAACTGCACGACTTCGCCTCGATCCTCATCGACAACCACGGCGACCGGGGTGACGCGTCGGTGGAGATCGAAGGCTTTCCGCAGAAGGTCGCGTCCACGTCCACGGTCGTCGGCGCGGCGATCCTCAACGCCGTCGTGGCGCGGGTCGCGGAGCTTCTCATGGAATCCGGCGTGACGCCTCCCGTCTTCATGAGCGGGAACATCGATGGCGGCGACGAACACAACCGCCGGGTGATGGACGAGCACCGGGACAACATTTTCTATCTGTAAATCAAAACCCTTCCGCATTCCGGATCGGAGAAAGGATTTTCACCATGTTACTTGACACTTATCAGCAAGCGGCGTTTGATCTTCTCTACAAGGCGCGTTCGACCCAGCGGGAAGCCGTGATCGCGATCGGCGAGCGGATGGCGGACGCGATCGAGCACGGCGGGCGGGTGTACCTCAACTCCATCTGCCACATGATCGAGCACGACCTCCTCGGCCGGGGCGGCGGTCCCGCGTTCTATCAGCACTATGAGGAAGGGAAGACCGAGCTGAAGCCCGGCGACGTCCTCTTCGTCTCCTCCGTGTCCGGGCGCACGCTCCCGGTCGTCAACCTCGCGTGGGACGCCGTGGAAAAGGGCGTGATCGTCGTCGCGCTGACCTCCATGAGCTACGCGCAGGCGGTCGAGCCCGTCCATCCCTCCGGGAAAAAGCTCTATGAATTCGCCACCTATACCCTCGACAACTGCGCGCCCGCAGCCGAGGCGATGCTCGAGGTCGAAGGTCTCGAACCCCGCTTCGCCGCCGCATCCGGGCTGGCATCCGACTTCCTCATGTGGAGCGTGACCTCCGTGTGTGTCGAGAAGATGATTCGGGACGGCTTCCCGCCGAGCGTCTTCAAGAGCGCGAACTACCCGGGCGGCCCGGAATACAACCACGGCTTCGTCGACAAGCATTACGCGGAGTTCGGGTGGTAAAATATTCACTTATTTGCCCCCCGATGCACCAATCTTGCATCCCGGTCATTGACAAGGGCGCGAAACTGTGTTATAATCAATCTGACAGGTCCGGAGGCACATCATGGCTCAGAAGAACAAAATCACCTTTTCCGTGCGCATCGACGAGGAGCTCTATCAGAAAATGCTCGCCGTGGCGGCTGCGGAAGGACGGGATGAAAACAACCACCTTCTGCATCTGATCCGCACGAACATCCAGTACTACGAGCGGATCCACGGTAAGATCGACCTCTCGAAGGCCGTGCTTCCCGAAAAGAGCGGGAACTCCGGCGAATAATTCATCATCATTCATGGAGGCTGTTATGGCAGAAAAAAGCTCGTTCTGGTCTGAATTCAAAACGTTCATCGCCCGCGGCAACGTCATGGACATGGCGGTCGGCGTTGTGGTCGGCGGCGCGTTCACGGCCATCGTGAACTCCCTCGTCGGCGACATCATCAACCCGCTCATCGGCAAGCTGTTCGGAGGCGTGGACCTCTCCGAGGCGAAGGTCGTCCTGACCGAGGCCACCGAAGAGACCGCCGAAGTCGCGATCCGCTATGGCTCGCTCATCCAGACCATCATCAACTTCATCATCGTCGCGCTCTGCATCTTCGCCGTCGTCCGCGGCATCAACAAGCTGAAGGACAAGATGAAGAAGGAAGAAGAGGCCGCCGAGGAAGAGGCGAAGGAAGAAGAACCTGCCGAGCCCAGCGAAGAAGTCCTCCTTCTCCGCGAGATCCGCGATTCTCTCCAGAAGTAATCCGCAAAAACAAAAAGGCCACCGGTTTGATCCGGTGGTTTTTTGCGTTATACCATCCCTAATGCCGCGGCGTGGCAGGCGGGATTGCCGGCGAGGACGGAGCAGGGGCGCTCGAAGGTCAGCGGCGAGCCGTCCGTCTGGGTGATGACGCCGCCCGCCTCGGTCACGAGCAGCGAACCCGCCGCGATATCCCACGGGGACAGGCGGTATTCGAGGAAGACGTCGAGCGATCCGGCGGCGACCATGGCGAGATCGAGCGCGGCGGATCCCGATCGTCTCACGTCCCGCGCAGCGCGGAAGAGCGAATAGACGGCCCGGAAGGTCTTTTCCCCGAGCTCCTCCCGGTAATACGGCGACGTCCCGAACCCGGCGAGCGCGGAGGACAGCGGCCTTGGGGAGACCCGGATCGGCGTCTCACGGCCGTCGGGGGATTCAAGATAGGCGCCCCGTCCCCGCTCGGCGTGATAGAGCAGGCCGGAATACGGGTTGAGCACTCCGCCCCAGACCATCGTTCCGCGGTCGCAGACGCCGACGGAGATCGAGCTGTACCGGTAGTTGTGAATGAAATTGGTCGTCCCGTCGATGGGATCGATCAGGAGGGCGAGGCGCGTGCGGAGCAGCTCGGTGTGGTTCTCCTCCGCCTCCTCGCCGATGATGACGGCTTCCGGGAGACGCTCTCCCAGTTCACGGAAGAGGTAGTCCTCCACCGCCATGTCGTATGCCGTCACGAAATTGGCGTCGCCGGGCTTGACGGTCACGGCCCCTTCGATGTCGTGGGCGGAGAGCATCAGCTTCGCGGCCTCGCGCATGACGGCGGGAATGAATTCGTACATATCGGACCTCATGTTTTCAGATTCAGAAACCGGATGCCGCCCCGGTCGGTCAATGGATGGCTTTCGTCGAGGAGGACACAGTCGAGTCCTGCGTGATCGAGGAAGCGCGAGAGGGTTTCGGCGTATTCCATGGACGACGGGTCGCCGAAGAAGAAGACGACGCCGTCCGCCGTGCCCGATGCGCCTCCGATGCCGCCGCGGATCCCGGTGTCCGGGCAGAACCAGACGTCTTTCGCAAGCGGCGAGAGGGCGGCGCAGATCCCGTACCCCGACGTGAGGAGCGCGTCCCCGCAGACGAGGCACGACCGGGAGACATGCCTGGCCCGCACGCGGACGGATCCGATCCCCGCCTCACGCGCCGCATCCGCCAGCTCGGGGAAGAGGAGCGGCGCACGGGATTCGACGAGGCGGCCCCGCCAGAACACGGCATCCCCCAGACGTCCATCGCGCGGCGCGTCCGAGAGGATCAGGCGCATCCCCGTGCGTTCGGCGAGGGATTCGACCGGATCCGGGAACCGATCCCGGTACGTGCGGGGGAAGATCAATGCGTCCCCGAGCGCAGCGAACAGCATGTCCGGACGGTGCGCCGCAGACGGGGGAAGGGCGGGATCGGGCGGCAGGGAGACGGTCTCATATTCGCGTTCGAGCCGCGCGCGTTCCCCGGCCGTCGCCTCCCGGGAGATCACGGCGAGCAGACGGTTTCTCTGGGACATCCTTGCCTCCCTTGCAAAACGAAATGAAAATGATAAAACTCTCCGTGAGCAGTCAGGGAGAGTTTTTGTCAGGCGCAAATGGAATTACGCACGCTCGACCTTGCCGGAACGCAGGCAGCGGGAGCAGACGGCGACAGTCGTGTGCTTGCCGTCAACGACAGCCTTGACCTTTCTGATGTTCGGCTTCCAGGATCTGTTGGTTTTGCGGTGGGAATGGGAGTCGTTGTGACCGAAGGTCACGCCCTTGCCGCAGATGCTGCACTTTGCCATGTTCGATACACCTCCATCCATGGGTATTACCAAGTCAACAGCAGTATTATATCACATTCTTTTCCGGATTGCAATAGGAGAAACGCATTTTTCCGTACAAAAAACGGGAATTTTTGCCTCGTTTCCCGGCGAAATCACCGGCCCGGCAGCTCCTCAGAGCGTGTTGATGAATTTCTCGATCCGGTCGAGCGCCTTCGCGATGTGCTCCACCGAGTAGGCGTAGGAGATCCGCGCGAAGCCTTCGCCGCAGTCGCCGAACGCCGTGCCGGGAACGATCGCGACGCCGCCTTCGTAGAGGAGCTTCTGGCAGAATTCCTCGGAGGACAGCCCGAAGCGGGAGATGTTCGGATAGACGTAGAACGCGCCTTCCGGCTGGAAGCAGTCGATCCCCATGCCGCGCAGCCCGCCGACGAGGTAACGACGCCGCCGGTTGTATTCCGCGCGCATCATCGCGACGTCCTCGTCCCCGTTGCGGAGCGCTTCGAGCGCCGCGAACTGGGAGGCCGTCGGCGCGCACATGATCGCATACTGGTGGATCTTCAGCATGTGCTTCGTGATCTCCCGCGGCGCGAGCGTATAGCCCATGCGCCATCCGGTCATCGCGTAGGTCTTCGAGAAGCCGTCGACGACGACCGTGCGCTCCCGCATCCCGTCGAGGGAAGCGATGGAGACGTGATCCCGCCCATAGGTGAGCTCGCAGTAGATCTCGTCGGAGAGGACCATGATGTCCGTGCCGCGCAGCACGTCCGCGATCCCCTCGAGATCCTCCCACGTCATGATCGCGCCGGTCGGGTTGTTCGGGAAGGGGAGCACGAGCAGCTTGGTCTTCGGCGTGATCGCGGCCCTGAGCGCCTCGGGGGTGAGCTTGAAGCGGTCCGCCTCCTTCGTTTCGAGGAAGACGGGCGTTCCGCCTGCGAGGCTTGCGATGGGGCCGTAGCAGACGAACGAGGGCTGGGGAACGATCACCTCGTCGCCCGGATTGACGATCGCGCGCATCGCAATGTCGATGGCCTCGCTCCCGCCGACCGTGACGATGATCTCGTCCGCCGGATCGTACGTCATCCCGAAGCGCCGTTCGGTGTAGGCCGCGATCTCCCGGCGCAGCTCGAGCGTGCCGCTGTTCGAGGTGTAATACGTCCTGCCACGTTCGAGCGATTCGATGGCGGAGACGCGGATGTGCCACGGCGTGACGAAATCCGGCTGCCCCACCGTCAGGGCGATGACGTCCTTCATGTCGCCGAGAAGATCGAAGAACTTCCGGATGCCGGACGGCTTGATTTCCTGTGCCGTGCGGGACAGAATTCTCTCGTAATCCATCAGAATTCGTTGCCCCTCTCGTCAACCGGAGCCGCGCCGTAGACGACGTTGTTGTCCTTGTATTTGCGGAGGACAAAGTGCGTCGCGGTGGAAACCACGTCCTCGAGGGTCGCGAGCTTCTCCGCCACGAAGAAGGCCACCTCGCGCATGGTGCGGCCCTTGATGAAGACCGCGAGATCGAAGCCGCCGGACATGAGGTAGAGCGTCTCCACTTCGGGATAGTTGTAGATTTTCTGCGCGATGGCGTCGTAGCCGTGGTCGCGCTGGGGGCTGGTTTTGAGCTCGATCATCGCGGTGACGTATTCGCGGTCGGTCTTGTCCCAGTCGATCATGGTGTGATAGCCGACGATGACGCCTTCGCGCTCGTAGTCTTCGATCATCTTCTTGATGTCGCCGGTTTCCTTGTCGAGCATGAGGGCGAGCGCTTCCGGGGAGAGCCGGGCGTCGTTTTCGAGCAGTTTCAAAAGTTCGTTCATTGATTCTTCCTCACTTTTTCCATGATCTTGTCGATCGACAGACCGTATTTTTCCGCGATGTCGCGGGCGTAGGACTTGCCGTCGGGACGTTCGCGCAGGATCTTGAAGCTGCGGGAGCCCTTTTCGATGGCCGCCACGAGGTTGTCGATCCGCACGCCGCCCTTCGGGAGACAGGTTTCGTTGATGGAATCCACCGACGCCGCCAGATCGTGCAGGTGGGTGGAGAAGATCCCGCGGCACTTCACCATCGAGAAGCCCTGGAGCACCTCCGCGGCGATGTACGCGCCCTCGAAGGAGCCCGTCGAGGAGAGGGATTCGTCGAGGAGGACGAGGCTGTCCTCGGTGACCGCTTCAAAGATCGTCGCGAGCCGCGCGCACTCTTCGCCGAGGCGTCCCTTGTCGATGGTGTCCTCGCTGCCGGTGGGGAAGTGGGTGAAGATCTCGTCGCACGGGCTGATGACGCAGGAGTCCGCGCAGACCGGAAGCCCGAGCTGGGCCATGACGAACGCGATGCCGACGGCGCAGGTGATGACCGATTTGCCGCCGCGGTTCGGACCCGTGAGCACGAAAATCATGCCCTCGTCGTCGAAGACGAAATCGTTCGGCACGACCGGGGAGTCGAGTTTGACCGCGACGATCGGGTTGCACAGCCCCTTCGCGTCGAACGCCTTCTCGGACATCGGGCGGATCTCGGGGTGACAGAGCGGGCAGCTCTTGGACTTCAGCTTGACGAGGAGCTCGGTCGCCTTCGTGACGAACTCGATCTCCGGCATCATGCGGATGAGGAAGTCCGTGTTTTCGAGCACATAGTGCTGGATGACCCGCTTCCACGACTTGATGGAGGAGCGGAAGACGTCCCCGATCGCGCCGTTGAACGCGTTCTGCAGGGCCATCTGCTGGTTGTCCGACTGTCCCTTGCGGAAGGGCACGAGGGGCGCGATGCAGGTCTTGTCGTCGTTCTTGAAATCGAGGCGGAGCATCTTGTCGAGCAGCTCGCCGGATTTGAAGTATTCGTTGTTGACGGAGAGCACCCCGGCACGGTCCGCGCGGAGCTGGGAGTCGAAGTTGACGCCGATCGTGACGGACTTGATCTCGCGCACGCGGGAGGTCAGCTCGCGCAGCTCTTCGTTGAGGTTCCGGTAATAGTCGCTGCCCGTCAGGGTGTTGACGCGCTCCGCGAACCGCCGGAAGGCCGTGCTCTTCAGCTCCGGGGCGAGGGGAAGGAGCTCGTCGCGCAGCAGATCAAGCAGGGTGGTGTAGAGCTCGACCTCGGTGATGCTGTAAAGATACGCCTCGGTGGACTGCGCGGAATCGGAGCCCATGCGTCTGAGTTCCGTGATGTCGTTGAGCAGGGGGATCATCTTGAGCAGGATCCGCGCCAGCTCCGGGTGGTTGGTCAGGTCCTCGAAGGTGTCCTGCCGGTAGAGGATCACCTCGGGGTCACAGGTATAAAACGATCCGAAATCGCAGCTCTTCAGATCCATGAGGAAGTAGAGCTCGAGCTGTTCCGCCGTGATGGAGGAGAGCCGCCCGGACTCCTCCCCGAGCATGTGACGCCGGAGGCTGTCCGCGTCGGGGTAGAGCAGACTGATGTCGGAGGTGTCGAGAACTTCGTGTTCGGCCATATTTATCAATACTCCTGTCGATCGCCGTTTACGGGTATTATACAATACAATGGGACCGCAAACAAGGGGGAATTTATGAATTTCACGGAAAAACCGCGCGGAGGGAGAGAAAAAGAAGCTGCCGCAACAGCAAACTTGGTGCCGGTTGTCTTTGCTACCAAACTTACGCTTGTCATTGCGAGGAGCGATTCCCAAGAATCGCGACGTGGCAATCTCTCCAAAATTGGGGAGCACGATGGAAACCGGGGACAATAACGGACACTCTGTCAATGACATTGTCACCAATTTTCTGCCTCCGTCTTCCGGTTTGGAGAGATTCCCACGTCAGGCGTCCCCGACGCCTTCCTCGGAATGACAATGTGCAGCGATAACGTTTCCGTATCCAGAACCCGGTTTCAAAAGCGGTTTGCCTTTTCGCATAAAACGAAAATGCCTGTCGCATATCTCCATTTCCGGGATGAATGCGACAGCACCTTCTTTTGCCCCCAGTCCACCCTCAGTCGCTGAAATCGCTGTCGAGGATGACGTCGAAGCGGTAGTCCGGGTGCATGGCGGAGAGCTCCTCGCAGAAGGTTCGGTAGATCTCCTTCGTGTCCGCGCCGAAGTCCATCAATAGATCGACGCTCACGCGCCTGGCCTCCTCGTCGACGTAGAACCCGTGCGTCCCGAGGATCTCCGGGTGCTTCAGCGCGGCCGATTCCACATCCTTCCGGATCGCGGAGATCGCGGGATCGTCGTTGTTGGCCGCGTAGATGCCGACCGTGAGGAGGATGCCGAATTCCCGGTAGATCTCCTCGGTGATGCGGCGGGTCAGGATATGGATCTCGCGGGCCCGCAGCTCGTCGGGGACCTCGATGTGCGCGGAGCCGATGATCTTCTCCGGTCCGTAGTGGTGCAAGATCAGATCGTAGGTGCCGAGCACGCCCTCGGTCGCGTTGATTTTTGCCCGGATCGCGGACGACAGATCCTCCTCCGCGCGCGTCCCGATGATGCTCGAGAGGGCGTCCATGAGGATCTCCACGCCCGCCTTCACGATGAAGACGGAGATCAGGACGCCGAGCCAGCCTTCGATGTTCCAATGGAAGAGGAGGCTGACAAGCGCGCCCGCGAGTGTCGTGGAGGAGACGGCGGCGTCGAAGAAGGCGTCCGTGCCGGAGGCGACGAGGGATTCGGAATGGAGCTCGGCGCCCTTCGCCTTCACATACCGCCCGAGCAGGAATTTGACCGCGACGGCTGCGGCGACGATGAGGAGCATCGGGATCGAATAGGACGCGGCTTCCGGGTGCAGGATGGCGTCGATCGCCTCGCGGAATGCCGTCACGCCCGCGAGCAGAACGATCACCGCGATGATGACCGACGTGATGTATTCCACGCGCCCGTGGCCGTAGGGATGCTTGCGATCCGCCGGTTTGGTCGCCAGCTTCGTCCCGACGATGGTGACGACGGAGGAGAACGCGTCGCTGAGATTGTTGACGGCGTCGAGCACGATGGCGATGGAGCCGGAGATCAGCCCGACCGCCGCCTTGAAGGCCGCGAGGACGATGTTGGCTGCGATGCCGATGATGCTGACGCGGACGATTTTTCCGCTTCTGTCCATGTTCTTCCTCCCATTGAAACGATGATGCTTGTCGGAAAATTGTATGCAATCCGGGAGAAAAAGTCAAGTGGCGCGCTGCGGAATTTACATTTTGTTCACAGGCGGGACGTGGTTCGTCCGTTCGCTTCCCAACATGAAAAGACTGTCCCGAAGGACAGCCTTTTCGCGTCTGCTGTATGGATGATGCAGCGGATGTTCGTTTAGTGCTTCTTCTTCGCCACAGCGAAGCCGCCGAGGGAGATCACGGCCGCGATCGCAGCAACGACGCCGAAGTCGAACGTGTTCGGAGCTTCTTCCTTGGTGGTCAGCTCTTCGGTGACGTCTGCGGTCTTATCGCCGAACAGGGTCACTTCGGAAACCTGGAAGAGGTTGGCCGGGGTGGTCGTCGCGTTGAACTTCACGTAGGTGACGCCGGAGGCTGTGCCTTCGCCTGCATAGTAGGTGAAGTTGGTCTCCTCGAAGAAGCTGTCGTCACCCTTCGCGAGCTCGGTCCAGTTCTCGCCGTCCGCGGAGACGGAGATCGTCCAGTCGCTCGGGGATCTGCCGTTGTAATCCTTGTTGTCGTTTGCCGTCGCCATGGTGAAGCCGGTGATGTCATAGACGCCGTCGAGCTTCGCAATGGATTCGACCGGGAATTCGTTCGTGCAGAACTTCGTGGAGGTCTCGCCGTCCCAGAGGTTCTCCGGGCCTTCACCGCCGAAGCCGTTCGTGCCGGAGACGAATTCGTAGCCGGTGATGACGTTCTTGCCGGCAGCGGCTTCCTCTGCGGAGGCAAAGCCCTTCGAGGGAACATATTCGCTGTCGAGCTCGGAACGGAACGCCTTGGCCGCTTCTTCGCTGGAGAAGAACGCGACGTAGTCGATCATGATCTGGTCGCCGTCGTTCATGGAGCCGCCCGCGTCGTTGCCATCATCGCCTTCCTGCCACATCGGGTCGAGGCGGATCCAGTCGACCGTGCCTGCCCAGTAGGGCTCGGTGATCGCGTACTGAGGATCCTTGTAAGCGTTGACCGTGGTCACGTTTTCATCGGGGATGTAGATGATGTAGGTGTGCCATTCGCCGTCGGTGCCGACATTGATGTGCGTACACTCGGAGCCGGTGAGGCCGCGGCCGTCGGTGTGACCGAAGAGCTCGATCGCAGTCGCCGGACCGGAGTTCTTCACTCTGGCCTTCGCCCAGACGACCTGGGAGACGTCGTCGGCAGAGAGGTCGACGGAGACGTACGGGTCTGCGCCGGACGTGGTGAACGTGTAGTACTCGTTGCCCGCGTCGTCCTTGTCAGCGGTCCAGCTCACGGTGTTGGAGCCGTTCGCGCCCATGTTCGCATCCATCGCGCCGTCCGCGTTGAAGTCCCAGAGGATCGCGGGAGCGTTCGGATCGGCGGGTTCAGCCACAGCAGCGGAGCCAGGGCCGCCGGCGGTCGGATAACCGTAAAGCTCAACATCGCCGACGTCGCCGTGGTTGGAGGTGTTGAAGTAACGGTAGTAACGGAAGGAGCCGATGTCGTCGAAGTCTTCCGCGTTGATTTCGTACCACTTGAATTCGTCGGCAGCTTCCACGGAGATCCAGATGGGCGTGTAGTCCACGAAGTCGGGATCGTTGGAGCCGTCGATCTCAGCGCCCATGAAACGGCCCAGCTGGGCGTCTCTCGGGTGGATCATGATCTTGGTGAGGGTGTATTCCTCGCCCGCGTCGATGCCTGCCCAGCCGTCGCCGGTCCCGAGCGGATCGAAGAAGGTGTTGATGTCGCCGTCGAACGCAGCGTCACGGCCAGCAGCAGCGTTTCCGCCCCAGCCTTCTTCCAGACCGATGCGTTCGCCGTTGATGATGACGGAGCCGTCCGGAACTTCGCAGCCGGAGGACGGATAGCCTTCCGGACCGACGAAGGAAACGACCTCGTCGGCGGTCTTGCGGACGATCACTTCAAAGAGGGAGTTGCCCCACTGGGTCGCTCTCTTGGAGCAATGGATGGTGACGTAACGGGCGGTCACGGGATCGAACTCGAAGATGTTGTGCTGATCGCCGTTGTCGGTCACGGTCGTGATGGTGTGTTCCTGGAGGTTGTCTGCGGAGGAACCGGTGTAGATCTCGAAGTCAGTCGCGTAAGCGGCTTCCCAGAAGAGCTCGATGTAGCCGATCGGGCGGATCGTGCCGAGGTCGATGGTGATCTGCTCGTCATCGGTGTAGCCGGAAGCCCATCTCGTGCTCATGTCGCCGTCGACGGCAAGGTCGCCGGTGAAGGTGGTGTCAGGTTCGACGGAAGTGACTTCCACAGACGCGCCCTTCGCGTAGTTGGCAGGTTCGGGAGCAGCTTCACCAGCGCCTTCGCCGCCGAGGACGATTTCGCCCCAGACGGACGGGTTGGTGGAGGCGGAGTCGGAGACGTCGGACCAGCCGATGCACATCGTTCTGTTGTTGTATTCCGCGTTGTCGTTGTAGGAGACCTCGAAGCCGTACTTCACGCCGTCCTTCGGCGCATACTCTTCGTTGTAGGCCTTGATGTGCCAGACGGCTTCCACGTAGTAAACGGAAGCGGTCTCGTTTTCGGGATCGTTTTCGAGGGAGGTGTGGACTTCCATGAATTCCGCATCGAATTCTTCGTTGTCGGAACTGACGCCGGAGCCAGAGCCCACGAGCCAGTTGGCTTGGGAAGAATAGAAGTCAGCATAGGGAGTCACGCCCACCCATGCGTCCGTCGCGGTGTCGATGGAGCCTGCGGAGCTGTTCTTGAGGGAGAGGCAGATCTCCGAGCCGTCCATCTGATAGGTCATGGACGCGGGAGAGAGGTCTTTCGTCCAGAGAGAGGAGTCCGGAACCTCGCCGAGGTAATAGAGGTTTTCGTCATCATACAGGAAACGGATGGTGACGTGCGTGCCGGTGTCTTCACCGTTACGGATACGGTCCTGCGTCTGCGCTTCGGCGGTATCCCAGATGTCGTCCTTGACACCGTCGACCGTCGGCGTACCGCGGGCAGCCGTGATGGTGTAGCCCGTGCCGGCATTCGCGGATACGCTGATCGCCAGCGCGGCCACGATGAAGGCGGCAAGGACCAATGTGAGAAGTTTCTTCATGGTCAAACTCCTTTTGATGATGATGCAGTATGCAAATACTGTTCATAACATTATAACATGGGGGACGGGAAAAATCAAGGGTACGGACGCTTTTTTTCCAAATATTCTTCACATTTCGGGAACAGATCCGTCATAACGATTTTATCGTCCGGTCACAAACCGCGTTCAGCGGGAAATATACGCGAGGAAGCGCTGGATGTGGTCGTCCCAGTATTCCCAGGTGTGCGCGCCGGGATCCTCTTCGTAGACGTAATCGAAGGGATTGCCTTCGAAGCTGCCGAAGAAATCGCGGGTGAAGTGCGCGGAATCGAGCAGGAAGTCCTCGGAGCCCGTGGAGTGGTAGATGCGCGGGACCGGGAGCCCTTCCGCGATGATCCGCTTCGCGTTGCCGATGAGATCCTCCTCGGAGCCCTCGAGGTTCCGCCCGTCATAGCGGACGAACATGCCGCGGTCCTTTTCGGGGTCGATGTGCATGGTATCCGCGGGAAGACGGCGGTTGAAGATGCCGGCGGAGAGGCAGCCGATCGCGGCATACTGCGCCGGGTTGGCGAGGCCGATCTTGAGCGCCCCCGCACCGCCCATCGAGAGGCCGCAGACGAAGTTGTCCTCCCGCGCGCGGGAGAAGCCGAAGAAGCCCTCCATCACAGCGGGCAGCTCCTTGGCGACATAGCTGTAGAACTTGCCGCCGTGGGCGAGATCCGCGTAGCCGGAGACCTCGACGCCGGGCATGACGACCGCCATCCCGAGGGGCGCGACATACCGCTCGATCGACGTGCGCCGCTGCCAGATCGTTTCGTCGTCCGACGCGCCGTGGAGGAGCCACAGGACCGGAATGCGCTCCCGCTCCGTGGTTTCCATGCCGATGAGCCGGGTGGATTTCTGGGGCAGGATGACCTCGCAGCCGACGCCCCGTCCGAGGACGTTCGAGAAGAAATGCGTATGTACCAGCGCCATGTCAGATCTCCTTTCTATATGCGTCGATGAAGTTCAGCACGTTCTGGATCTCGCGGTCCCAGAAGCCCCAGGTGTGCGCGCCGTCCGGTTCCCGGTAGGTGAGATTTAGCCGAGCGCGGTGAGATGGTCGCGCATCCGGTGGTTGTCTTCGAGCAGGAAATCGCTCTGTCCGCAGTCGACGAAGAGCTTCGGGAGGGGCGAGCCGTCGGACGCGCGCACCTCGGCCATGTGGAAGAGATCGTTCGGGGAGCCCGCGAATTCGTCGATCGGGCCGTAGATATCCGTGAAGAAGGTGTTTTCCGGATGCTCGGGACTATAGAGATGCGTCGGGTCGAAGGCGGCGGAGAGGGGTGCGCAGACCCCGTAGTTCTCCGGATACGTCAGCGCGAGGGCGAGGGAGCCGTAGCCGCCCATCGAGTTGCCGGAGATGTAGTTGTCCTCCCGCTTCGCGCTCATGCCGGGGAAGAAGGAGCGGCAGATCTTCGGCAGTTCTTCGCCGATGAAGGTCCGGTAGCGGTAACCGTACTTCATGTCGGTGTACCAGCCGAGGTAGGTGGTGGGCATGACGACGGCGAGGCCGTGTTCCTCCGCGTACCGCTCGATCGACGTGCGGCGCATCCAGATCGTGTGGTCGTCGCTCATGCCGTGGAGCAGCCAGAGGGTGGGGAAGGCCTCACCTGTCTCGCCCGGTGTGACGCCGATGTTGCCGCGGGTGCGCTGGGGGAGCACCACGTTCATCGACATCGCCATGCCGAGGGTGTCGGAGAAGAAGTTGACTTCCAAAAATGCCATGGGAAATCCTCCTTTTTGAGAAGTATTCGGTCAGAAATTAGAGGGAGTGCGAAAACCCGCCGCGCGAATCTCAATGACGCGTTTTTGCGCGGAGGTGCCGGATCAGCGCGAGGCATCCCGCTCCGAGGAGCACGCCGGAGGCGTCGATCAGCACGTCGCGGAGCTGGCACGCGCGGCCGGGGACGAACGCCTGATGGATCTCATCCGCCGCGGCGTAGACGATGCCGAGGGCGAGAGCGGCGAAAAACGCCTCCTGCGGGCCGAGATCGACGGAGAACGCGGCCGCCGCGAGGAGCCCGAGGACGGTGAAGATCAGAAAATGCGCGAGCTTGCGCACGACGAAGGACCACGCTTCGATCCGGTCGAACTGTTCGGCGGGGGAGAGGGCGGGGAAGCCTTTGTCGAGGCGTTCGAGGAGCCAGCGGATCACCGCGCCCGACGTGGACGAGGATTCGTCGGCGTTCTCCATCGAGAAGCGGAAGATCAGCGCCATCCACGCGAGGACGAGGATCCAGAGGATCACACGGAGAGGTCTGGTATATTTTTTCATATTGCACGTTCGGGTGAAATAATCCTGTTCTGATTATAGCACACTTTTCCCGGTTTGTACAGAGAAAACCGGCGTATTTTCGGAAAAATACGCCGGTCGAAGGGTCAGAAGCGTAAAAACGGCGGGTCGGAGTTGTTCTCGTGATAATGCGTGCCGGCTTTGCAGGATGTGAGGACACGGGCGGCGCTGAGGAAGGAACGCATCGGGCCTTTGAAATAGATTCCGCAGGCATGGTTCGTATCCGCGATGACGCGCTCCCGGCCGTTGATGACGTAGGTCTCGAGACCGATCGCCCCGATCTTTACGAGCTTTTCGAGGATCTCGTCGGTTCTTGACGGGTCCGCGCCCGCTTTCTTCACGAGCAGCGAGGCCTCGATGGGCTTCGTCTCATGCCCGAAGATCCAGAGGACGCATTTCAGCACGTCGGGATCCCCGATCGCCGCGAGAAATCCGGGGAGGCGCTCGTCGCAGCAGACCGGTTCCCACCCCTCCGGCGGTCGGAGCCCAAAGGTGAGGAACGGGAAATTCTCATTTTCTGAGAGAAACCCGGCGGCATCGCTCGTATCGATCCGATAATCGCTCTCCTTGCTCACCTTGTCGATACTGACGGCCCCGTTTCCGACTTTCGTGCGGAAGAGCGCGGCGAGGGCTTTGAAGAGGAGCGAGCGGCGTTCCTTCAGCGGGGCTTCGCGCAGCATGGCGGAGAATTCTTCCGTGAGCCGCTCGAGGCTGTGGGTCTCATGCCCGAAGAGCGCGTCGATCGTCACCCCGAGGGCGTCGGCGAGCGCGGGCAGAAGCGTCGGATCGGGGTAGGCGTCGCTGGTCTCCCATTTCGAGACCGCCTGCCCGGAGAGCCCGACCCGTTCCCCGAGCGCTTCCTGGGTCAGGCCGCGTTCCGTGCGGAATTTTCGGATGTTTTCAGCGAAGGTCATTGTTTTTCCTCCTTTCGGGCCGTCGGGCGGATCATCGGGCGGAAGGGGCTGTTGTGAAGGTTCGTCCCGGTCTCCCGCGCGGTGAAGTTCAGATAGAAGAGCGAGAGCGCGGCGAGGAGGCGGGGTTCCCCGTTCCACCACTGGTAGAGCTTCGCTTCTCCCTCCTCGAGCTCGATCTCGGTCCCGCCGTCGGGGAAGAGCAGGTCGAGCGCGGGCTCCAGCTCTTCGGCGGGCATCCCGGCAGCTTCGGCGGCATATTCGAGGGTGAATTTCTCCGGGAAGTCCGGTGTGTGCATCTTGACGAGCAGCCGGAGCACTCGCGGGTCACCAAAGAGGCGAAGGGCTTCGGCGATCTTTTCGGCGTGCTCATCGAGCCATGCGTAGTTGGATTCGTTCGGGAAGAGCGCGACGCTCATGTTGACCTCCCGTCCGCCGCAGAGCTGCGCGAAGAGACAGGAGCTCACGACGTGCGAATAGGCGTTGTCCTCCCACGGCTTCCCGTCCTCGGACCACGGAAAGGCGGGCGCGGCGGGCACGGAGAGGGATTCGTGGCTGATTTCATCGTTCCCGAAGTGCTCGTGAAAAATGCGGTTGTACGCTTCCTCGAGACGGTCGAGAGTCTTTTTGTTCTCGCGGTGGTAGATCAGCGCGGCGTCGGTGTAGGTTTTGGCGTTTCCGTAGGGATCGGGGTCCTTCGGCGCGTAACCGAGCAGGGCGTCGACCGAGGTGCCGAAGTGACCGGCCAGCGCGACGAGGTACTGTGCCTCGGGTTCGCTGTCGCCGTTCTCCCATTTCGAGACGGTGCGGTTCGAGACGCCGAGGAAGTCGGCGAGGGCGGCCTGCGTCTCGTTCTTCTCCCGGCGGAGGGAGGCGATGGTATCGGATAAAGGTGTCATTTCAAAAATCCTCCTGTTGGTTGAGCACTCGTCACACCGCTGCGCGCCGGCGGCACGATCGCGGGATTTCCTCCCGTTGTCCTGATTGTATCACAACCGATGGGTGGATGCAATAGAGGCGTCGGAAACCGATTCCACGAAACGGAGACCGGAGCGCGCAAAAAACACGGCGGGGAGAATCGCCGTGCCTTTGTTTATGTGAGGATCAGGAAGTCCGCCTTCGCCCGGATGCCGAACGCCGCTTCGTAGCGCAGCTCGTACGGGATCCACCGCGCCTCGAACATCCGGAGACGCTCGGGACCGTTGCGCGCGAGGATGCGCCGCCGCTGTTCGTCCGGAGAGGTCTCCATGAAGCAGCGCACGTCCATGTAGTCCCCGAGCGCGGGATGCGACGCGTACGCCCCCTCGATCACCGTGACGGGGGAGAAGGGAAGCGTCACCCGCTCCGCGGCGTCCATCACGGCGTGGGAGAAGATCCCATAGGTCAGCGCCGGGTCGCGGAGGTGCTCAATGACCTCGGCGCGGAGGCGTTCGTAGTGGATCGTGCCGCCGGGCTCGGCATACCGTTCGTCGGAGCGCATCGCTGCCGGGAGGTAGAAGTCGTCCGTGTGGATCACACGCGCGCCATAACGGTCATGCAGTTTTTCGGCGAGCGTCGATTTGCCGGACGCCGAGAAGCCGTCGAGCGCGATCACGAGGGGCTTCTCCGCCGTCGCCGATGCAGAGAGGGCCGTCAGGGGCGCGAGGTCCGAGAAGTCCCGGTACCGGATCGTCGTCATGCCGCCTTACCGCGTCGTCTGCTCTTCCACGAGCCGCCCGCCGCAGTAGATCTCGCGCAGCTTCGGCTTCTCGATCTTGCCGGTGGGATTGCGCGGGACATGGGCGAAGATGATCTTGCGCGGCCGCTTGTAGCGCGGGAGCTCGGTGCAGAAGGCGTTGATCTCGTCCTCGGTCGCCTCCATGCCCTCCTTGATCTCGATGATCGCCGCCGCGATTTCGCCGAGCCGCGGATCGGGCAGACCGATGACCGCGACGTCCTTGATCTTGTCGTGCTTGCGGAGGAAGTCCTCGATCTGCACGGGATAGAGGTTCTCGCCGCCGGTGATGATGACGTCCTTCTTGCGGTCGACGAGGTAGATGAAGCCGTCCGCGTCGTATTTCGCCATGTCGCCGGTGTAGAGCCAGCCGTCGCGGAGCGTCTCGCGGGTCGCCTCTTCGTTCTTGTAGTAGCAGGTCATGACGCCGGGACCCTTGACGATCAGCTCGCCGACCTCTTCGCCCTCGACCGGGGTGCCGTCCGGGCGGACGATCTTCGCCTCCCAGCCGTAGCCGGGGATGCCGATCGCGCCGACCT
>JAFPWV010000143.1 GCA_017412675.1 Clostridia bacterium | reverse complement strand
GAAGACCTCATCACGCGCATCAACCTCACGAACGCGCAGACAACGGTCGACGGCAAATCCCTCACCGCGCTGATCGCGAAGCGGGACTGCCTCACGAAGCGCCTCCGCGTTCTCCGCCACTTCCTCTCCGCCGCCAGCTCGACGGCGATGCGGAGCCGGGGTACGGAGATCATCGTGAAGAGCACCGTTCCCGTGCGGGAAATGCAGAAGACCGTCGACGATCTTGCAAAGGCGCTGCGCGAAACGGACACCGCGATCCAGGCGGCAAACTGGTCGGCCGATCTCCTCTGATTTTTCCGTGTGTAGCGTGGGCGGGCGAGTGTCGCCTCAGCGTTTGAGAATGAGACGCACAGACTCTCCGGAGTCACCTTAAGGTGGTCAGAGCGCGGAGCCGCTCGGGTTCGAATCCCGTATGCACGTTTATGCTCAGCATTCTTACATGCGCACATCTCACTGTTATTGTCACGACCGGACACTGACGTTCATCGCGAGGGCGGGATCGGGGATCATCATGCAACAAAAAACGGGCGGACCCTTTGAAAGGCCCGCCTGATTGCTTTTCCCGCTCAGTTCCCGAGGAGGACGAGCAGGAGAATGATGACGATGATCCAGATAATGGTATCGTTGTCGAACAGGTTGCAGAAGCAGCTCATGATAAACCTCCGTGCCTTCCGGCGATGTTCGGAACGGGAGGGATCGGTTATGGCCTTCTCCCCGCCGTCCTGTATCATGATATGCTTCCCCGCGAGGATTGGTGAGGCTCAGTCCTTCGGGCGAAGGTCGAGCGATTCTGCCCCGAGAAAATCCGTTGCGGCGGTGAGGCTGGCGATCGGGAGTTCGAGATGGTCGCCGCACTGCCTGCACCGGACCGAGACCTCTTCGTCCCCGATGTCGACGGTATAATCCCCGCCGTCCGGACAGCTGCACAGGATCTTCCCTTCGTCTGCCAGATCGCGCACGACGTAGAGGATGATGTCGAGCACCTGCGGATCGGTCAGCTCGCCGTTCTCCCCGCGGTGCTCCGCGAGCTCCTCGAAAGAAGTCTCGCCGAGCAGTTCCATGAGCTCTTCTTCGGATTGCTTGAGCGCCTTCTGCACGCGGTCTTTTTTCCCGATGAAGCACACGTCGACGCCGGAATAGCTGCACGGGAGCGCAAAGAGCTCCTTTTCAAAAAACATTCCCGAGGAGATGAGATAGCTGTGGGGCGTCGGGCACAGGAAGCACGGCACATTCAGCCGCACTTTCTTGTCCTTCGTGTAGACGATTTCGAGCTCGCTCTGTCCGCAGGGGCATTTGAGCCGGATCATGTCCGCCGTGAGCGTAAAGATGCCCACAAGGCTCATCACGGTTGCGCCGCATTCCGGACAGCGATAGGCGACGGTCGTTTCTTTCTGATTGAGAACCATATTGACACCTCGGAAAACTTCATCGATGACATTATAGCACGCTTGGCGACAAAATGCAAGTAATTTCTGCGCTTGATGCCCTGTTTTGCGGCAGTTGATTTTTCATGCCGGATGTGATATAATGGGCCAGACACCAGCGAACAGGAGGCACGCATTCATGGAGATCACCATTTCACCCGTTGTGACCGATGAAGACGCCCGCGGAAAAGCGATCGTCCATTGGAAGACCTGGCAGGCCGCTTATGCCGGGCTGATCCCGGACTCCTACCTCCATCATCCGGCGTTTCCCGAACGGTGCGAGAAGCTCGCGATGGCCGTGCGGGACGGGACGCTGGTCGCGAAGGCGGGGGAGCAAGTGATCGGTTTTGCGGCATTCGGTGCGTACCGCGGGGACGATCTGACCGACACGGCCGAGCTCGACGCGCTCTATGTCCTGCCGGAATACTGGGGACGCGGCGTCGGTTATGCCCTGATGAATGCCGCCGCAGAAGCAGTCGCGGATCAACCGCGGATCGCCCTGTGGGTCCTCGACGGAAACGAGCGCGCGATCCGGTTCTATGAGCGGTACGGCTTCCGGTTCGACGGCGCGGAAATGAGCATCAAGCTCGGTGAGCCGCGGACCGTTCACCGGATGATCCTCGAAAGAGAGGAAAAACCGAAAGACTGAGTTTTCGGAATTAAACGGGAAAGGAGGGAGAACATGCGGTACGAAAAGGAATCCGGACGGATCCATATCGACGTCACGGAGCTTGCGCGATATGCCTATCAGCGGGAAAACGCGCGCGCGCTGATGGAGCGCTTCGGCTTCACCCGCATTGCCGACGTGCGCGATCTTCCGGACGATCCCGAGGAACAACGCCACGATCCTGCCGCGCGCGGGACGGAATTGCATCATACCGCGGAAACGGATGCCTCGCTACTCGAAGGGACGCAGACCGAAGTCCCGCTTTCCCGAGAAGTTCATGTCGATGAGATCCCGGTCCTCGTCGGCGGATACGCTGATATTATATCCTTCGACGGCGCCCTTCATACCGTGGAAGAGATCAAGACGGTCGCCTCGATGCCCCGGACGCCGAATCCCTTTGTGGATCCCGCGCACTTCGCGCAATGCGCCGTCTATGCATTCCTCTTTGCCGCGGACCGCGGTGCCGAAGCTGTGAAGCTCAAGCTCACGACCCGCAAGCGCTCAAACGGAGAGACCGTCTCCTTTGCCGCAGTGTTCACCCGTCCGGTCCTCGAAAAGCTCTTTCATACCCTTCTCGATCGCGCGGCGCCGTTTCTCAGGGTCTTTGCGGAACGGTTCACCGTCTTTGCCGACGAAGCACGGGAGCTGCCCTTCCCTTACCCCTCGATCCGCGACGGGCAGCGCACGTTCATTCAGGCTGCTTACCGCGCGATGAAGACGGGACGCGATCTCATGGTTTCCGCGCCGACGGGCATCGGGAAGACGATCTCCGCGCTGTTCCCCGCCGTCAAGGTGCTCGGAGAGGGCACGCTCGACAAGGTCTTCTATTTCACGGCGAAGAATGTCACGGGACAGGCTGCCCTCGACGCCGCACGCCGGATCGCCTCCTTTGCGCCGCATCTCAGAGTTGTGAATATTTCGGCAAAGGAAGCCGTCTGTCCGCTCAAAAAAGAGAGGAAGGAGCTTCCCTTCCGCATGAACTGCCGCGTGTGTGAACGGATGGATTCGATCACTGAGGATTTCGGGCTCACCTACCGGCCGTACCGCGAACGGGAACTGGCAGCCCTCAGCGAACTGCTCTCCGAAGAGGACACGGTCTATACCCTCCCGCGTCTGATCGCGACGGCGGAAAAATACAGGGTGTGCCCGCATGAGCTCTCTCTCGACCTTTCGGAACTCTGCATGATCGTCGTCTGCGATTATAACTACGCGCTCGACGACAACGTCCGTTTCAGACGGTATTTCCGAAATCCCGGAAACGCCGAACGGTATGCCTTCCTCTTCGACGAAGCGCACAACATCCCGGACCGCGCACGCACCACGTATTCCGCCGCTCTGCCGATGGACTGGTTCTGGAAGCTGACCGAGACGTACGAGAATTCCCTCTCGGAGTATCCCGAACTCGGCGCGCTCATGGAAGACTTCCGTCAGGCGCTCGGGGAGATCCGGGCCATGTGCGACGAGAGCGAATACGTCCACGTCACCCCCGA
This sequence comes from Clostridia bacterium, assembly GCA_017412675.1. Taxonomy (GTDB): domain Bacteria; phylum Bacillota; class Clostridia; order Oscillospirales; family CAG-272; genus UMGS1696. The sequence goes on along the minus strand of JAFPWV010000143.1, from coordinate 1,224 downwards.
CGGCGATGTCTCCGGCGCGTACTGCCAGGCATCCCGTGTTCCGGACGGTCTGGTGCGGACGGCGGGAAATCTGCTCCGCGCGATCCGTCAGATCGGACGGGACGACGACGAGGCCGGGGATCTGCTTCATCCCTTCGCCGACACGCTGTCCGCGATCCTCTTTGCATCCTCGTTTTTCGACGAGAAATTCCGCTTCTTCGCGCACCGGGAGAACGATCGGGTCGAATGCGAGATCCTCTGCCTCGATCCTTCGGGGATCTGCGAGGCGATGCTCCGCGCGGCGAAGTCGTCGATCCTCTTTTCGGCGACGCTCTCCCCGATGTCGTATTTCCGCGAGCTCTGCGGCATGGACGCGGCCGAACTGCTCGAGCTCGATTCGCCGTATGAACAGGACAATCTCTGCCTTGTCTCCTACGATTCGATCAGCACGCGCTTCACCGACCGCAAAAGCACCGCGATGGACTGCGCTGAAGTCATCTATGAAACCATTTCGGCGCGCGCCGGCAATTACATCATCTACTTCCCCTCCTACGAGTATATGAAGCGTGTATGCCGCGCGTTTGCCAATCTCAGCCCGGACTGCGCGATCGTGATGCAGAAGCCCGGCATGAGCTTCCGGGAACGCGAGCGGTTCATCAAGGTCTTCCGGGAGGACGGTCACGGGTCCGTCGTCGGATTCTGCGTCCTCGGCGGGATGTTTTCCGAAGGCATCGATCTCGCCGGTGAAAGCCTGATCGGCGTGATCGTCTTCGGCACGGGAATGCCCCAGCTCTCTCCGGAGCGCAACCTCATGTCCGCCTACTACGACGACAAGACGGAGCGCGGCTTCGAGTTCGCCTACCTCTGCCCCGGGATGAACAAGGTCCAGCAGGCGGCAGGGCGCGTCATCCGCTCGGAGACGGACCGCGGCGTGATCGTGCTCTGCGATGACCGGCTCGGCGATCCGCGTATGAAATCCCTCTTCCCGAAGCATTGGCGGCACATGAAATACACGGGCGACCTCATATCCCTCTCCCATATCCTCGCCGAATTCTGGAGTGCGGAAGAAACGGCTGACAAAAATTGAATCGCGGCGGCGCGCGTTTTTTCGCAAATCGCTGAAATTTGATTTTTTCGGCCGTTCTTCTTTTTTTTGCGGCGAAAATATGCTATAATTCAAGGGTTGAATACAAAGAAAGATATGAAACGGATTGGAAAGGAATTTCCCGCAGCGGGAAAGACGGG
>JAFPWV010000142.1 GCA_017412675.1 Clostridia bacterium | reverse complement strand
GAAAAAGAACCAAAAAGAGGAACTCTCTGGAAGTTTTGGGTGTTCCGCACTCTGCGGAGTGCGGGTCAGGGCGTTGCCCCGACACCCTACCACCTTTTGAAAAAGGTGGACGAAAACTTTTGCCCTATTTGCGACAACCCGCTTTGCGTTTATTCCGGTTCGCGCTCGAAGTAGTACTTCTGCTGATGCGTGCAGATGCTCTCGACCATCGCGATGGCGAGGTACATCGAGAGGAGCGACGACGGGCCGTAGGAGAGGAACGGACAGGTGATCCCGACGACCGGGAGGATGGCGAGGCACATGCCGATGTTCTCCGCCGCCTGCACGAGGATCATCCCCGCGACGCCGATGCAGATATACGAGGCATAGTTTTTCCGCGTGCCGCGCGCGATCCAGAAGATGCGGAGGATCAGCAGGACGACCAAAGAGAGGTAGAGGAAGGTGCCGAGGAAGCCGAACTTCTCCGCAAGGACCGCGAAGATGAAGTCGGACTGTGCGGCGAATTTCAGTGTGTAGTATTTCGTGCCGCCGTTGAAGCCCGCGCCCCGGAAGCCGCCCGCGATGATGCTCGACCGGCTCGCGATCGCTTGCCAGCCCTTGTCGGTCGGGTCGAGGTCCGGGCTGAAGCCGTAGAGGATGCGCTTTCGCTGGGTGTCGCTCAGGTAACCGTTCCAGAGGATCGGGAATCCAAGGACCGTCGCCGCGCCCGCTCCCGCGATGTACCAGTAGGAGATGCCCGCGCCGAACAGCATGATGACCAGGATGCCGATGTACACGAGCGCCATGCCGGTGTCCCCCTGCCACACGATCATCCCGACGTAGAGGCCGGCATGGAGCGCAAGCGTGAGAATGGAGAGCGGCGCGTTCAGCTTTTCCTTCACGCGGTCGAGGTGCATCGCAAAGGAGACGATCAGAAGCAGCTTCACGAATTCCGTCGGCTGAACGGAGATCGTGGTGCCGGGGATGGTGATCCAGTTGTCGTTGCCGTATCGCCCGCTTCCGAATTTCTTGACCACGAGGATCAAAATGATCGCCATCGGGATCAGCAGGTATTTGATTTTCTGAAAGAGCGCGTCATAATCGATGAACGCGAAGACGAGCACGATGAGAAGGCCCGCGACGGAGACGATGGTCTGCATCCGGACATACCACATGCCGACGCCCTCCGCGAATGCGTCGACTTCCGAGAGGAGCGTCACGATGCTCATGATGTTCATCCCGATCACGCAGAGCAGCACGATCGGGTCGATCCGCCGGATCTTCTCCTTCAGCGGAATGGAAAACTCCTTCAACGGAAAACCACCTTTCATCAGGAACAACGAACGGAGAAACGCGGATCCGTGAGGAAGAGATCCGTCAGCGCGGCGCCCAGTTTTTCGCTTTCGCCGCGACGGAAACCCTCCTCACCGGTTCGTTGTTCATGATCCTCTGTTCGTTTAATAGGCAATGCCCCAATACACCATCGCCTTTGCGGGCTTGCCGCAGCAGACGCAGGTGTCCGCGATGTGCTTCTGCTCGAACGGGACGCAGCGGGAGCCGACGCCCGTGACTTCCTTGACGCGGTCCTCGCAGGCTTCGTCGCCGCACCACATCGCGCGCACGAATCCGTCGCCGCGCTCCGCGAGCACTTCCTTGATCTCGTCGAGGGTCGTGCAGTCGTACGTCCGGCGTTCGCGGTTCTCGAGTGCCTTCTGATACATGCCGTCGCGGATCTCAGTCATCTTTCCGGCGAGGGCGTCTTCGAGCTCGTCGAGCTTCACGACGGTCTTTTCCATGTTGTAGCGGGTGACGAGGACGCACTGGCCGGCTTCGATATCGCGCGGGCCGAGCTCGATGCGCACCGGGACGCCCTTCATCTCGTATTCCGCGAACTTCCAGCCGGGGCTGTTCTCGCTGTCGTCGAGCTTGACGCGGTATCCGGCGGCCTTGACGCGGTCATAAAGCGCGCGGTTGGCTTCGAGAACGCCTTCCTTGTGCATCGCGGCGGGAACGATCACGACCTGGATCGGCGCGATGGCGGGCGGCAGAACGAGGCCGTTGTCGTCGCCGTGGGTCATGATGATGCCGCCCATCATGCGGGTCGAGACGCCCCACGAGGTCTGCTGCGGATACTGGAGCTGGTTGTTCTGATCGGTAAACTGGATATCGAACGCGCGGGCGAAGCCGTCCCCGAAGAAGTGGGAGGTGCCGGCCTGCAGCGCCTTGCCGTCGTGCATCATCGCCTCGATGCAGTAGGTATCCTCCGCGCCGGCGAACTTGTCGGACGGGGTCTTCGCGCCCTTGATCACCGGGATGGCGAGGTCCTTTTCATGGAAATCGGCGTAGACGTTCAGCATCTGGATGGTCTCCGCGCGTGCTTCATCCGCGGTCGCGTGCATCGTGTGGCCTTCCTGCCAGAGGAATTCGCGGCTGCGCAGGAACGGACGGGTGGTCTTTTCCCAGCGGACGACGGAGCACCACTGGTTATAGAGCTTCGGCAGGTCGCGCCAGGAGCGGATGATGTTGGCGTAGTGCTCGCAGAAGAGGGTCTCGGACGTCGGACGGACGCAGAGACGCTCGGGGAGCTCCTCGTTGCCGCCGTGCGTGACCCACGCCACCTCGGGCGCGAAGCCTTCCACATGATCCTTTTCCTTCTGCAGGAGGGATTCCGGGATGAACATCGGCATATAGACGTTTTCGTGGCCGAGCTCCTTGAAGCGGGTGTCGAGGATCTTCTGGATGTTTTCCCAGATGGCATAGCCGTAGGGGCGGATGATCATGCAGCCCTTGACGCTCGAATAGTCGATGAGGTCGGCCTTCTTGCAGATATCCGTGTACCACTTGGCGAAATCGACGTCCATCGACGTGATTTCCGAGACGAGTTTCTTGTCGTTTTTCATGTTGGTTTTCCTTGTATTTTGGATTTATGAGTTTATGAAAGTTTGGTCAGGCGCGCGTAGGTCGCCATGAGCTTCTTGGTCCCGACGGACTCGAAAGCGATTTCGTAAAGGGTATCCCCGCCCATGGGACGGACGGTGAGCACGCGCCCGATCCCGAAGGTCACATGGCGCACGGTGTCGCCCGCCTGAAGCTCCGGGGTCTTCGCCGCCTTGACTTTGGTCAGCGCGGGAGACGGCTTCGAGGTCTCGTTGACGAAGTGATTCACGGGCTTCTGCTTCGCGGGCCGCTGTCTCAGCTGACGGAGCTCGGCCTCCTCAGGGAGCTCCTCTTCCTTCCGGCAGAGGTCTTCGGGGATCTCCGAGACGAAGCGGGAGACGGGATTCGCGCTCGTGCGGCCGGCCAGCATCCGGTCATGGACGTGCGTGATGTAGACGCGGCGTTTCGCGCGGGTGATGGCGACATAGGCGAGGCGGCGCTCCTCTTCGAGCTCCTCCGGGACGAGGAGGGTCTGGAAGCTCGGGAAGATGTTCTCCTCCATGCCGGGCAGAAAGACCACCGGGAATTCGAGGCCCTTCGCCGAATGGATCGTCATCAGCACGACGGCGTCCGCGGTCTCGTCGTATTTGTCGACATCCGAGACGAGGGCAACGTCCTCGAGGAATCCGACGAGGGTGGGCTCCTCCGTCGTCTCCTCATACGCGCGGGCTGCCGAGACGAGCTCGCCGATGTTGCTCATCCGCTCGTCGCGCTCCGTGAGATCGGTCATCTCGGAGAGCATCTTGTTGTAGCCGCTCTCCTCCGCGACGTATTCGATCAGGGCGGACGGCGTCATGCTCTCCGCGGCTTCCCGGAAGCGATCGATCAGGTAGACGAAGTTCACCATCTGGTTGGCTGTCGCCGAGGAGATCGCGTTGTACCGTTTCGCGCGGCGGAGGAATTCGAGGAGCGGACAGCCTTCTTCATACGCGAGGGCTTCCGCGATCTGCACGGATTTGTCTCCGATGCCGCGGCGCGGGGTGTTGATGATCCGGCGCAGGCGCAGATCGTCGTTTGGATTGTTGATGAGTGCGAGGTATGCGACGAGGTCCTTGACCTCCATGCGGTCGAAGAAGTGCATTCCGCCGAGGATGCGGTAGGGGATGGCGGATTTGGCGAACGCCTGCTCGATTGAGCGGGACTGGGAATTCATGCGGTAGAGGACGGCGTAATCCTTGTAATGGCTGCCCGCTTCGACGCCGCGCTGTACGACGTCCGCGATGAAGCGCGCCTCGTCGTTCTGGTTGACGAGCTGCTTGACGACGACGGGGTCGCCCTCCTCGCCGCTGGTCCAGAGCGTCTTGCCGAGACGGCCTTCGTTGTGGGAGATCACGCCGTTGGCGGCCGCGAGGATCGTCTTGGTGGAGCGGTAGTTCTCCTCGAGGCGCACGACGGCGGTGTTTTCGTAATTCTTGTCGAAGTTGAGGATGTTCTCGATGACCGCGCCGCGGAACTTGTAGATGGACTGATCGTCGTCGCCGACCACCATGATGTTCTTGTACTTTGCGCTGAGCAGCAGCGTGAGCTCGAGCTGGGCGAAGTTCGTGTCCTGGTATTCGTCCACCGAGACGTAGCGGTAGCGGTTCTGCAGCAGGGTCCGCACGTCCTCGCACTCGGTGAGGAGCCGGACGGTCTGCATGATGATGTCGTCAAAGTCGAGCAGGTTCTGCGCCTTGAGCTTCTCGGCATAGAGGGCGTAGATCTGCGCGATCTGGCGGTACTTCACGTCAACGCCCGCCTTCGCCATGTACTCCTCGGGGCCGACGAGCTTGTCCTTCGCGCGGGAGATCGCGTTCTGGACGGTCTTGACGGGGAGCATCTTGTCGTCGATGCCGAGCTGCTTCATGCAGAGCAGCAGCTGCTTTTTCGAGTCGTCCGTGTCGCAGATCGTGAAGCTGCGGTCGTAGCCGATCTGGTCGCAGAAGCGGCGCAGGATCCGGACGCAGACGGAATGGAAGGTTCCCGTCGTGATCTCGGAGACCTCGGGGGAGTCCTCGCCGAAGATCGCGCCGATGCGGCTCTTGATCTCGCGGGCGGCCTTGTTCGTGAAGGTGATCGCCATGACCTGCCAGGGAGCCGGCGGATTCACGGCGAAGCGGACGAGGTATTCCCCGAGCTCCTCATGGGAGAGCTTTTCCGCTTTCTTCATCTCCGCGACCGCATCCTCGGTGAGATCCGTCGGGACGAGCTCCGAGAGCACGGCGTCGCCGTAGCGGATGATATGGGCGAGGCGGTTGACGAGGACGGTGGTCTTGCCGCTTCCGGCGCCTGCCAGGATGAGGAGGGGGCCGTTCACCTGATAGACGGCTTCCCGCTGTTTATCGTTCAAATGGCCGTAATACCGGTCAAACAAGGCTCTCTTCTCGGAGAGATACGCTTCTCTCAGCTTCACATCGGTCATGAAAATTCGCTCGCTTCTGTAAAATAGGCGGGAGATCCCGCAAAAGGCAACAATTTGCTGATGATATTATACCACATTGCGGCTCGGTTTTCAAGGTGGAACTGCCCAACATTTTCCCCGCCCGGGACAAAATCCTATGAATTTGGACGGAAATCTCCGGGCGTTCACGAATACGTCATAAAGTTGTGCTATGATGGGACTGAAAACTTCAGGAACCGGGAGAATCGGCATGAAGACGGTTTCATGGAACATGAACGTTCCCGAAAGGGAAAGCTATGATCTCATCGTCTGCGGCGGCGGGATCGCGGGATGCGCGGCGGCTCTCTGCGGGGCAAGGCTCGGGCGCCGGGTTCTGCTCCTCGAAAAGAGTACGCTGCTCGGCGGACTCGCGACGATCGGGCTCGTGAACTATTTCGTCCCGATGTGCAATCACCGCGGGCGTCAGGTGTGCCGGGGCATGGCGGAGGAATTTCTCCGGCTCTCGATCCAATACGGTTACTCGACCCTTCCGGACGCATGGAAGAACGGTGAACCCGACGCGCCGACCGGAGCCGCGTATCAGACGGAATACGACCCGTGGCTCTTTGCGATGCAGCTCGCCGAGCTCCTCGACGACGCGGGCGTGACGATCCTCTTCGACTGCGCGGCCGCCCATCCGATCACGGAAAACAGCCGGATCGCGGGTATCGTGACCGACTCGAAGTCGGGATTCGCTTATCACGCGGCGAAGCAGGTGATCGACGCGACCGGGGACGCCGAGATCGCGGCAAAAGCGGGTGTCCCGACGGTCGACGGCAAAAACTATTTCAGCTATTTTCCGCGCGAGATCACGCTCGATTCGTGCCGGGCGGCCGTTGAAAGCGGGAAGATCAACCGGGCGGTGCGGACCTTTGCCGGGGGCGGCGCGAACCTCTACGGCGGCGGTCACCCGGAGGGGATGCCCTTCTATGTCGGCGCGTCCGCGGAGGTCACCTCCCGGTATTTGCTCGATAACCAGCGGCTGATCGTGGAGAGACGCCGGAACGATCCCGCGAGAGGCAGCCGGGAGCTCGTCTCGGTGCCGATGATGCCGCAGTTCCGCACGATCCGCCGCATCGCCGGGAACTACACGCTGCACGAGGACGAAGCCTACCTCCACTTTGACGACGCGGTCGCCGCGATCAACGACTTCGACCGCGCGGATTATGTCTACGAGGTGCCGCTCCGCTGTCTGACGCGCCGCGGCTTTGCGAATCTCACGGTCTCCGGGCGGTGCGCCTCGGCGGACGGATATGCCTGGGACGTCGTGCGGGTGATCCCTCCGGCGATCCTCACGGGTCAGGCCGCCGCCGTCACCGCGTGCCGCGCGATGGACGAGGGATGCGCGGTCTCCGACGTTGCGATCCGGGCGGTGCAGAACGAGCTCGAACGAGAGGGCGCGGGCGTACACTTCGACGATTCGCTCGTCCCCGCCTCCTTCGACCGGGCGGCCATGCGGGTACAAAAACGATAAAAACATAACATACAGGGGGATTTCGGTATGCGGAAAAGCTATTTTGAAGGGATCGCCGCGGGCATTTACATCGGCATCGGCGGCGCGGTGTTTCTCGCCTGCGACAACCGCTATCTCGGCGCAGTGTTCTTTACGGTCGCACTCCTCTCGATCTGTCTGACCGGGATGCAGCTCTACACCGGAAAGGTCGGCATGATCGTTTACAGTCATACGAAAAGAGACTGGATCTCGCTCCTCGGATGTCTGCTCGGCAACCTGACGGGGACCCTTCTCTGCGCCTTCGCCGTATGGGTGGGCGTGCCGTCCTTGAAAGAGAACGCGCTGACGCTCATCGAGAAGAAGCTCGCAGCCTCCGCGCCGTGGCATCCGCGGGTCCTCTTCGCGGGGATCCTCTGCGGCATCCTGATGTACACGGCGGTCTGGGTCTACAAGCAGAAGAACACCGTCTGGGGCATCCTCTTCTGCGTCCCGGTCTTCATTCTGGCGGGCTTCGAGCACTCCATCGCGGACATGTTCTACTTCTTCTGCGCCGGATCGTTCACCCTGCCCTCCTTCTGCTTCCTCTTGATGGTGGTGCTCGGGAACTCGGTCGGCGGGATGATCGTGCCGCTCTTATACACGATCGGGAATCCGAAGAAAAAGGGCGACGCGTAAACAAAGTGCCGCGAAAATCCGCTGCACGGACTCGAAAAAACAGGGCTGCGTTTCGGTGCAGTCCTGTTCTTGTTTTGCCGTTGTTATTCCGCCGCGGCCTCTTTGAGGATGTTCACGGCTTTCATGAGGAGCTCGTCGGGGATGTTCAGGGCGGGCAGGAGGCGGACCTTGTCCTTCGCAGTGAGGAAGAGGACGCCGCGCTCGATGCACTTCGTGACGATCTCCGCCGCGGGCCTGACACACTTGACACCGATCATCAGCCCTATGCCGGAGACAGCCTCCACCCCCGGCGCACCGTCGAGGGCCTCGAAGACCATCCGGCTTTTGCGCCGCACGTCGGCGAGCAGATCGGCGTCGATCCGGCTGAGAACGCTCAGCGCGGCGGCGCATGAAACAGGATTGCCGCCAAACGTCGAGCCGTGATCCCCATAGCCGAGGACCCCTTCGAGCCGTTCGCCGAGCAGGGTCGCGCCGAGGGGCAAGCCTCCCGCCAGTCCCTTCGCCGTCGAGACCGCGTCCGGCTGGAGGCCGTAGTTCATGTAGGCATAGAGCGCGCCGGTCCTGCCGTTGCCCGTCTGCACCTCGTCGATGAGAAGGAGGACGTCGTTCTTCTTCGTCCAGCCGGAGAGCGCTTTTGCGTAAGCCGGATCGAGCGGGACGACGCCGCCCTCGCCCTGGATGCATTCGATCATCACGGCGGCAAGAGGCGTTTTGGCGTTCGCTTCGTCGAGCTGCGCGATGCTCCCGGCGTCGACGGAGACGAAACCGGGCGTCAGGGGCTGAAAGAGCTCGTGGTAATGCGCCTGACCGGTGGCGGCGAGGGTCGTGATGGTCCGGCCGTGGAAGCTGTTCTTCAGGGTGGCGATCGTGAAGCAATCCGCGCCTTTGTTCTCCGCCGCCCATTTCCGCGCGGCTTTGATCATGCATTCGTTGGCTTCGGCGCCGGAGTTCGAGAAGAAGACCTTCTTCATCCCCGTGCGGGTGCAGAGCGCCTCGGCGAGCTTCGCGCAGGGCTCGGTGTAGTAGAGGTTCGAGGTGTGCTGGACCTTCCCGATCTGCTCGATGACGGCCTTCTGCCAGATCTCATCCGCGACGCCGAAGGAGGTCACGGCGATGCCGGAGCCCATGTCGATGTATTCCCGTCCGTCGGTGTCCCGGACCACGGAGCCCTTCCCGGAGACGATCTCCACGGGGAAGCGCTTGTAGGTATTCGCAACGTATTGCCGATCCAGTTCCCGGATGCTCATTCTTCCCCTCCCCGGACCAGCGTGCCCGCGCCTTCGTCGGTGAGGAGCTCCATGAGAATGGAGTGCGGCACCCGTCCGTCCATGATGATGACTTTTTTCACGCCCCGGCGGATGGCGTCGATGCAGCATTCGACCTTCGGGATCATCCCGCCGGAGACGATCCCCTCTTTCCGCAGCGTTTCCGCCTCCGCGACGGTGATCTCGGGGATCAGGGTCGCGGGATCGTTCCGGTCATAGAGGATCCCCGCGATGTCCGTCATCATGATGAGACGTTCCGCCCCGAGCGCGCCTGCGATGGCAGCGGCAGCCGTGTCGCCGTTGATGTTGTAGGTGTTGCCCTCTCCGTCGCAGCCGAGCGTCGAGACCACGGGGATGTAGCCGCGTTCGATG
>JAFPWV010000141.1 GCA_017412675.1 Clostridia bacterium | reverse complement strand
GGGACTCCAAACTATTCTCGGTGGCATATCCTATGAGGATTCCGAACGACTCGTTCGGCCCCCACGTCGTAAACTGGACGGCTGGTCTGAAAAATCGGGGTCAGCGGAAACACCTCTTGCATTCCGGCGTGGTTTGTGGTACAATAGGAACAGAGTGGAGGATTGTCCCCTTCATATGATGATCTTATGCCGCAGGAGGAATATGCCGTATGACAGAAAGAATTGCAATTGATATTCCTGTCGGAATGAAAGACTATATTCAGCCGTCGGATTCCCTTCGCAGAAACGCGCTCTGGCTTTATCTTTCTATCATGGACAGGAAAATCTCACACGGTAAGGCTGCGGAGATTCTCGGTATCCGCAAACTTGACCTGATCGATTTGTATGCCTCGATGGGCCTGCCCTACCTCGATCAGACGATGGATGAGCTGGAGGAGGACCTGTCCACGCTCCGCGTTTTGTTTGGAAGCGAGGGCAAGGCATGATCGCCGGTGGTGAAGTCAATGACAGATAATGACAGAGCAGAGATCATCGAAAGAGGCATGCGCTGTTTGTTTGATCATCTTGGCCCCATAGAAACCGAAAAGTTCATCTCCACCATTCTCAGCAAACGCTTTGACTACACTCAGTGGAGGATCGAAGCATTTGGAAATGAGACCGTCCACGAGCTCAATGAAAATGCCGCAGCATATGCGAGAGAGAAACCGTTCAAGCCGAAGCGGAAACAGATCAAGATTTGAGGCTTCTGGCCAAACCCTTTCTTTGCCTATGCGGTGCAATTTCTGCATCAATCCCGCTCTCTCCAAGTCAAGTCCAAGACAAGAAGGAATCAGAGACGTTTTTCGATAGCCCCGCCGGAGTTCAGACAATTCGTCACTTTACAGACATACCTCCCGGCTTCTCTCTCCGCGCAGACCCTTTCTTTGCCTGAGCGGTGCAATTTCTGCACAGCTTTCACCTGAGCCACGGCAGAAAACCAAGTAAATGTTTTGCCAGAAACCGGAAATAACCGGAGTCCTTTCGTCAAAACGCCGGACTGCCGAAACCGGGCGTAATGTGTAAAGTTCCGCCCTTCCCTGCTCCACTTTCCGGTTTTGACCCATACCGTGACCCATACGCGGAAAAAGCACTTGGAACAATCGGGCCTATTACCGTCAAAGACCATCCGGAATCCGAGAGAATACCGCCATAAACTCCCATATTGAGAGGAATAGGTTTTCTATTAGCATCTCATAACCCGGAGGTCATGTGGTTCAAATCCCTTCCCCGCAAGAGCAGTTGGTGAATACCAACAAAAAATCAGCTCTGATCGTTCAAGATCGGGCTGATTTTTGTTTGTTATCAACGAAAAACGGGCTGTCCGCGGCGGCGCGTCACCTCCGGGCTTCGTACTGACCCATACCCTGACCCATACGCGGAAAGGTGCGGAAAGGGCCGGATGTGGGCGGAAACCTCCGGGTGAGAAATCGGTTTGGAACTTCGGCCGATTTCACGGAGGACGGGGCGGGAGTGTGACGGGAGGTTATGGCGAGGAACGGTGTGGCTCATGCGGTTGGACGGTTTACGACGTAGGGGTGGCCCCTGCTCTGGCAGGAGGCGGTTCCCTGAGCTCTCCGGGCGGGGCTTTTCTTTGTTTATGCGGTGAAATCTTTGAACGATCCTCTCCTCTCCAACCGACGTAATACTTCTACCATATAAAGCAGAACTCACCCATTGATAATAAGAATCATTCCAAGCTGTGATTCGTTGTTTCGCATAGATTTACGCCATTTTTTTGTGCTTTTCGCCGATCTTTGGACTTTTTTGCTTTTTTGCGTGAGTTTTTTCCGAAATCTTCGTTATAGGAAGTGAAACCCTCTTCCGGAGCGCGCAGCGTACCGCAGGTGAAGCGGTCCGGGAAGATTTTGCGGTTGAAAGAGGATGAAACTCATGCTACAATATATAAAGAATCCAGACGGAGGAGGTGACACGCCGTGCTGCTTGCTTTCCTGACCGCGCTCGATCCCGCCGGGGAAAAGTTCCTCTCCGAACTGATCGACCGGTACGGGAACCGCCTGACGGCCATCGCGTATTCCCTCCTCGGAAACCGCGAGGACGCGGAAGAGGCCGTGAGCGATACCTTCATGGAGGCGTACCGGCATTTCGGGGATTTCCGGGACCTCGCGGAAAGCGATCGAATCCGCCTGCTTGTGATCTACACGAAAAACAACGCGAAGGACCGCCTCCGAAAGAACAGGGGAAATCGAACCTTTTCGGCGGACGCTCTCGCCGCTGCCGGAGACGAAGACGGGGACAGCCCCGCATGGGAGATCCCGGACGACTCCGCGATCCCCGAGAACATCGTGCTGAGCGAGGAACGCAGCCGGCAGATCGCGTCCTACATCGACCGGCTGAGCGACGAACAGCACGATGTGATCCTCTTGAAATACTACCACAATATGAGCATCCGGACCATCGCGGAAAGGCTGAAGATCTCCGAGACCGCGGTCAACGCGAGGCTGGCAAGAGCGAAAGCCGCCTTAAAAAAGATGATGAAGGAGGGAAAATTCGATGGCTGAATTCAAAAAGACGGAGGCGGCCGATGCGATGGACGCGCTGATCGCTTCGGCAATGCCGTACATCAAGAACCGGGAGCTCGAAGAATACGAAACCGCGGATCCTTCCGTCGTCCCGGCAAAAAAAACGGTTCCGGCCCGGGAAACCCGGGAAGCCCGTCCCCTGCCGCTCTTCTTCCGCGAGCTGTCGAAATTCCGCACGCGGTTCAACCTCGTTCTGCTCGCCGTGCTCTTTCTCGCGAATCTCGCTGTCGCCGCAGTCGAGACCGGCTCGTACTGGCAGAACAGCGGCGAGGTGCGGAACGCGGTGAACGCTCTGCTTTATGAGTATAACAACGACCGCGCAGCATACGACGCTTCGGCCGAAGACTATGAGGAGCGCAGACAGGCACTTTTCTACGGGCGCGGAGAATTCGAGAATCGCTTGATCGACGTGCCCGGATACGGGGATTCCGCTCTGTTCCGCGACGTCGAACCCATTACGGAGCGCTCCCGGAATTATGGGCGGGACATCCGCCGGGTCGTCGATTCCGCCGTCCGAAGGGCGAGCGATCCCGACGTCGAAAAGGGCTCGTACGTTTACGAGTATCAGGCACAGCTGATCCTGCACTACCGCCCGCTCCAGGATACGGAAATCCCCGCCGAGGGACAGTTCGGCTGGAACGAATATTTCTCGCTGCGCGTGCCGGCGATCCTTCTCGCGCTTGCTTCCCTCGCGGTCTTCTCGGGCGTGTGGCTCGGAGAAAAACGGAGCCGGATCGTGAATGTCCTGCGCGTCTCAAAGCGGGGTTCTGCGCCGCTGATCCTCGCGAAGCTCTCCGCATCCGCGCTTGTGTCCGTCTGCCTCACGCTGGCTTTCACACTCTCCCCGCTTGCCGTGATCGCGGTGACGCGCGGGTTTTCCCCGCTTTCCATGCCGGTCCAGGCGCTTTCCGCGTTCGAGTTCTGTCCCTACGCCCTGACGGTGGGGCAGTTCCTCGCGCTGACGGTTTCCGTGCAGGTCGCGCTGTTTCTGCTGTTCGATCTCTTGGTCGTCTTTCTCGGACAGCTCCTCGATCACGAGCTTCCGGTTTACGGCATCCTGCTCGTTCTGCTCACCGCCGGCTACTGGCTCTCCGGGAGGCAGACGGATTCTCCCCTCTACGGCTTGCGCTCGTTCAATTTCATCGATCTTGCCGCGGGGGATTTCCTCTTCGGCCGGTACCGCGCTCTGAACCTCGGCGGTCGGCTCGTCGGACTGATCCCCGCCCTGATCGCGCTGGGATTTGTCGCCTTTGCTCTGCTCGCCGGGCTGCCGTTTGCCGTCGGACTGCGGGCGGATTCCTACCGCATCTTCTCGTTCCGGCTGCCCGTGCGGATGAAGTTCCCGAAGAGAGCGGAAAAAGAGATCCGCTTCCGCGCGCATTCCCTGTCCGTATTCGGATATGAGATGAGCAAATCCATGTTCCTCCCGGTCTTTCTCGGTCTCACGCTCTTCGCGCTCGGGGCGAAATTCTTTGTGTCCGACGCGTATTTCAAGCCATATGAGGGCTCGTACTGGGAAGTCTACACGGGCTACATGGCAGAACTGCGCGGCCCGGTCACGGAGGAGAAGATCCGGACTATCGAAGACGAGGAACGGTACGTCTCGCAGTGCTTCGCGGATTACGATCTCGCGCAGGCTGCCTACCGGGACGGGGACATGGAGCTCGAAGAGTTCCGGGAGATCAGCGAGCGGCGGAATTATGCCGATCTTGTACAGCGGCCGCTCGAGCGGATCCGGGAACGGCTCGACTACCTGACCGATCCCGCCGTTGCCGAAAAGTATGACAACCTCGAATTTCTCGACGAGACGGCGGTCATGCGGCTCTTCCGCCAGCCCCTCGACTATATTTTCCTCGTGCTGCTCACGATCCTGCTCTCGGATTTGTTCATCCGGGAGTACCGCACGGGCTTCAAGTCCATTCTTCACACCGCGAAGAACGGCTCCTCGAAGACGTGGGGCAGCAAATGGGGAGCGGCGTTTATCGGTACGGTCATCATCTGGTTCCTCTTTGCCGGAGTGGATTTTTACGAGGTCTGGAAAACCTCGGACACAACGATCTTTTCAGCGGGCTTGTTAAGCATTCCGGACATGAGGGAAACGGGCCTCGATATGACCGTCGGACAGTATCTCGTCCGCTTTGAGCTCATCCGGCTGTTCGGTTCGCTTGCCCTGTGCGCCGCGGTCGCAGGTCTTTCCGCGCTGACGCACCGGCTGAGCGCTCAGTTTGCCGCGGTGTTCGCCGTAATCTTCATCCCGTCCCTGCTCTCGACACTCGGAGCGGACCGGTTTGAATCCGTCAGCATCGCGGAGCTGCTCGCGCCGAAAAACGTGTCCGGTTCGCTCGGCGCGCTGTTCGGGTGGGGAGCCATGGCGATCCTGCTCGTTGCCGTATCGGCGTGGACCTGGGGAAAATCGAAGGTAAGGTTCCGATAAACGATGCCTTATGGGGAGGAAAGAAACATGATGAAGAGAACGATTTGCCTGTGCCTCTGCGCGCTCCTCGCCGTACTGCCCGTCTGCGGCTGCGGGTACCGGGGAGACGCCCGCGCGGAAATCGAAAACGAGCTCGAATCCGCCCGGGCGGAGAACGAGGCGAAAGCGGAAGCGAAGACGGAAAACGAACCGAAGCCCGAAGCCGGGATGCCGGAGCAGCCGGGAGCCCTTGTCGAATCCGACACGGAGGAATGGGAGGGTGCCGTACCAACCCCGCCGGAAAAAGTCGATCTCGACCCGCCGAAAACCGACTGGGATCACATCCTCTCGTCAGAATACAATATCTACGACAACAAGCTCTACTACAATCTGCAAGCCTACAAGACCATCCCCTCCCCGAGCGGCGTCGGCAACAACACCAGCGGGATCGTCATGCACGCCTATACTGATCTTGCGACGCTCGAGTCCGCTTATCTCTGCCCCGATCCGCTGTGCGCCCACGACGATCTGAACGTCTGCTTCTACATCGACAAGGGCTCCTCCTCGCCCTTCGTGATCGCGGACAACCGGACGGTGTATATGTCGCGTATGGACTACAGGGGCGACGGCGGGAGAGTCTGGAAGGCCGATCTCACGAACAATACCGTCCGAGCCGTGTATACGCCGATGGATCATGACCTGCCGGGTTTGGACGGACCGGACAACGGCGTCCTCTACATTTACGACAGCTTGAAGTACACGGATGAGGAGAGCAGGACGACAAAGAGGATCGAATACATGATCGGGCTCTCCGTGGATACGGACAAGATGCTGTTCAAGCGGGAACTGCCGGAGGACTGCCGCATCCATCTTATCCGGAATGGAAAGATCTGGTACAGTACGACGCGTGAGCTGATCCGATGCGACCCGGATTTCGGGAACCCTGAAACCCTGTACGTATTCAAGGGCACAGGCGGGATCTCCGCGTGGTATTACGACGAATACCGTGACGAATTCTGGTTTCTCGTCATCAAACAGGGGTATCAGAGCGGGAAGGTGATGCGCATCCTTTCGGACGGGACCGTGGAAGAAGTCATCCCATCCTCGAAGAAGCTCATCTATTTTCAGCTCACGAACTCGAAAATCTACTACTCCGTCTACGATCCGATCAAGCTCGGCGAGCATCCCTTTGATCCAAACGGGACGGTCGATGTGAGCGGCGGTAAAATCTATGCGGCGGAAAGGGAGGATCCGCTGGGAGAAGCGCGCCTCGTTTACGATACGCGCGGGGAGATGTTTCTCTGTTTGCCCGGCGTGAACACCTATGCGGTCTTCGACGATCAGCTCTTCTTCCGTCCCATTCAGCTCGTTGATGATTATGATTTCATCACAAAGAAAACGTATAAGGTTCTGAGCATCGCGCACGATCTTACCATGTACCGCATCGACCTCACGACCGGGGAAGAAGAAGAATTTCGGTTTGAGTAAACACGGAGGCGGCTATGAAACGACTTATTCCCCTCATACTCGTTTTTGCTCTGCTCCTGTCCCTTGCCTCCTGCCGGAATGACGCCCGCGCGGAGATCGAAAACGAGCTCGAATCCGCCCGGGCGGAGAACGAGGCGAAGATCCAAGCCGCCGAAGAGCTGTCCGAACCAGACGAAGCTCCGGCAGGCAGCGAAGAAAACGAAGAACACGCAGAAGCCGAAGAAATCGCGGAGGCCGGACAGGACGCGGTAAAGCCCGAAAAGCAGAACTCCGCGGGCTGGGACGGGATCCTGTCGTCGGAATATACCGTACAGGGCGGCAAGCTCTATTACGAGAACAAAATGAAAAAAGGCCGCAATACAGTGTCCATGCCCTTTTATACGGATCTCAAGACCCTCTCGTCCGACGGGCTCTGTCCCGACCCCCTGTGCGCGAACGAAGACCCGGCGGTGTGCAAATATATCAGCGTGAACTCCTCGACCAGGTTCTGCTTCGCGGACGACAGCACCTTTTACTGGGTCAGGAACGTTGACGGAGGGCCCGCGATCTGGCGGTACGACCTCTCCTCCGACACGGCGCGCAGGGAATACGCGTCGTCCTCCGGCGAGCCCATCCTGCTCGGAGCAGACGACGGCACCGTCTGGTTCAAGGATTATGAGCAGCAGATCGGAAACGGCAGGGCCGTCATGCAGCCCTTCCTCAAGGGACTTGACGTCCGGACGGGAAAAGTCGTTTTCAGCGTGCCGCTCCCCGAGATGGCGAACGTTCTCTTTATCCGCGGCGGGAAGGCGTGGCTGGATATGCTGCGGACGGTCACGGTCCTCGATCTGACGACGGGTACACAGACGGAGCTCTGTCCGATTCCCGGGACCATCGGCGCGTGGTATTATGACACGCAGGACGACTCCTTCTGGTTCAGCGCGATCAATCAGGAGAACAGTACGGGAAGCGTGTGGGAATATAAAAGCGGCGCGTGCAGGCAAGTCGGGCTCCCCGTCGAAAACATCTACTATTTTCAGCTCACGCGGGACAGAATCCTCTTTTCCAGCTACGAACCTGCCTGGCTCGGGGTCAGCATGGCGCCGGACCATCCGCCGACCTACGATTACAGCGGAGGGAAGATCTGGGCGGTGGACCGGGAGCATCCTTCCGGGACTCCGGAACTGCTTTATGACACAGAGGGGAAATACGTCCTCTGCATCGCGTGGGTCAGCAATTATTCCGTATTCGGGAATCAGCTCTTCTTCGACCGGATCAACATCACGCATACGACCGTCGAAGAGGAGGACGGAACGGTTTCCGACTACATTTACTTCGACCTGACCGGGGATGTTCCGAAGCTCCGCGTCGATCTGACGACCGGGGAAGAAGAACTGATCCGGTTTGAGTAAACACGGAGGCGCGCCATGAAGCGTTTCATTCCCCTGATGCTTTTTCTCACTCTGCTCCTGCCCCTTGCTTCCTGCCGGAACGAGGCCCGCGCACAGATCGAAAACGAGCTCGAATCCGCCCGGGCGGAGAACGAGGAGAAAATCCAAGCTGTCGAAGAACTATCCGAGCGAAATGAAAACCCGGCAGACGGCGAGGAAACCGAAGAAAACTCAGGAGCCGGACAAGGTGCGGCTAATCCCGAAAAGCAAAGTTCGGCCGCGGACTGGGACGGGATTTTGTCCTCGGAATATCAACTCGTTGGAAATAAGTACTATTACGAGTGCGGCGCAGTCAAAAACGGAGAAACCGTACGCACGCTGATGTACTATGACCTTCTCACAAGGGAAAGCGGTGTGATCTGCCCCGACCCTTTATGCAGGCATGATGATCCTGCTGTCTGTAAATATATCAGCACGAATTCAAAAACGTGCTTCGTATTTGAGAACACGCACACACTATATTGGGTTAGGTTTATAAATGGACAATCATCTATTTGGCAGTATGATCTTGCTAACGATTCCGCAAAGAAAATCATATCCACAGCAAGAACCGAACCTCAGCTTGTGGGGGCGGAGAATGGCGTTCTGTATTACTCTGACAGCAAGACCGACCTTCAAAACGGACGTGTTGTGTATCGTGATTACATCTTTGGAGTGGATACAGCGACGGGAAATACTGTATATGAGAGAGCAATGGATGCAGGCATGAATCCTCTGTTTATCCGGAATGGCATCGTATGGATGGATTTGATAAAGAGCATCGCTTTATTGGATATTGCTCATGATGAACTGAATTCAATCTGCGAATATCCGGGAGGTTTACGTACATGGTATTACGACACTCATGACGGTTCTTTCTGGTTCAATGCAATCGATCCAGATCATATGAGCGGCAGCGTCTGGATGTGGAAAGATGACACAGTCAGTCAGATTGATTTACCTGCTGATGAGATTTATTATTTCCAGTTAACAAACACAAGAGTTTATTATTCTCCCTATGACCCGCTTAAACTGGGCGATGGTCCGATTCCGAATATGGAAGTATATGATTATTGCGGCGGCAAGGTATATGAAACAGACCGGGTTCACCCGAATTTGGACGCATCACTTGTCTACGACGCCGGAGGGCAATATGTCATTTGTATGTCCGGAGCTTTCGGTTACTGTATCTTCGGCGATAAGCTCTGTTTTAGCTTGTATTCAATCCTGCGGGAACAGCGAAATGGGAGGGAGGTTGTAGGGCTCAACGGATCGGTCGACAATCCAATGATGTGCATTGATCTCACCTCCAGAGTGGAAGAAATCATCACATTTGATTAAGGAGAATGACATGAAGCTATTGCTCGACAAAGTGACAAAGTCATACGGCTCGAACCTCGCACTGAACGCCTTCACTGCGGAACTGGAACCGGGCATCTACGCCCTGCTCGGACCGAACGGCTCAGGCAAGTCTACGCTCATGAACATCATCACGGACAACCTGAACCCGAATTCCGGTTCAATCACCTATGTCTCCGACAAGGGCGAGGCGGAGGACGCGAGAAAAATGGGCGTCCGCTTCCGGGAAAAACTCGGCTTCATGCCGCAGTATCCGGGCATGTACCCGAATTTCTCCGTCGAGAAGTTCATGTGGTACATGGCGGCTCTCAAAGGAATGACAAAGGAAGACGCTCTCCAACAGATCCCTGAAATCCTGAAGGCGGTGGAACTGGACGACGTGCCGCGGCGCAAGATCGGCGCGCTGTCCGGCGGTATGAAGCAGCGGCTTGCCCTCGCGCAGGCGGTGCTGGGCGATCCGGAAATCCTCATTCTCGACGAACCGACCGCCGGGCTGGACCCGAAGCAGCGCATTTCCATCCGGAACTTCATCTCCCGCATCGCGCTGCACAAGATCGTCCTGATCGCGACGCACGTCGTGCCGGACATCGAATTCATCGCCCGGGACATCATCATGCTGAAAAAGGGCGTGATCGTGGACAGCGCCCCGCCGTCGGCGCTGATGAAGAAGATCGAGGGCAGGATCTGGCTCCTGCCGTGCCGGGAGGAAGACGTCGGACGGCTGCAGCAGGTGTTCCGCGTGACGAATATCTCGCGAGACGAGCAGACGGGAGAAGTGCTGCTGCGGGTGTTGTCCGATACCGCGCCGGCGGAAAATGCCCGCGCCGTCGCGCCGACACTGGAGGATTATTATCTATGGGTATTTGGAGAAGAAGTCTCAAGGGTAGAAAATTGATACGGATTCGCGGAAGGAAAGCGTTCCGGCCATGATCAGCGCCATCATTGAAGAAGAACTGTCCGCCTTCGCCGCCGGCGTCGGTACGGCGGAAGACTGCGCCGCGAAGATCCAGTCCCGCGTGTCTATCTGGATGGCGGAACACAAATGATAACGCCCCTTTCTTTGCCTGAGCGGTGCAATTTCAGCACCGCTCGACCTCTTTTTCAGCCTTACTCACACCGCCCCCTTCAGCACCCCACTGACCTTGTCCGCCGCGTCGCGCTTCATGTCGTCGGTCACATGGCCATAAACGTCCAGAGTAAACGCGACACTGTAATGGCCTAACATTGCCGACAGCGTTTTGTAATCCACGCCGTTCGACAATGCGAGAACTGATACCGTATGTCGACAGTCATGAAAGCGCATCTCCGGCAATCCCGCGCGCTTCAGGATGCGCTTGAACATCGGCAGGACGCTGTCCGGATCCTGCGGACCTCCGTTCGGCGAGGGGAAGAGGTATGGCGACCGCTTCCCTTCCCGTTCCTGCAGATCCTTCAGGATAGCGATGACGTCATCCCCGATGGCAACCGTACGGTACGCGTTCTTGGTCTTGAGCGGGCCTTCCTCGATGTGTCCCTGCACCCGGATTACCTGACGCCGGATCGTCAGCGTCTTCTTCGCGTAGTCCACATCCTCCCACTTGAGCCCGAGTAATTCTCCGCGCCGGAGTCCGGTGGAAAACTCCACGTAGTAGAACTCGAACTTGCCGCTCGCCTTTGCCTCCGCGAAGAACCTGCCGAGGTCTTCGACGGGCATCGTCTTCATCTCCTGCTTCTCCCGCTTCGGAAGTTTGCACCCCGCAACGGGGTTCGTGAGAATCAGGTGTTCCGCGACCGCCTTGTCGAACGCGGAG
>JAFPWV010000140.1 GCA_017412675.1 Clostridia bacterium | reverse complement strand
GGAAGGTGGATTCTTGCGTAATCAGTTAGATCCGTCACCGCTTCCGGCAACCTTGACATGGGACCGCCCCGGTAAGCGCCGGTTTGATTTCCGCGCCGATTTCGGATATAGTATCTGTAGAACCCGGACTGCTCTGATCCGGGCGATTTTATCAAAGGAGAAGCCGCCATGCCGTTCAGCATCGTTCGAAACGACATCACCAAGATGGAGACCGACGCCATCGTGAATACCGCAAACGACCATCCGACCGTCGGAACCGGATGCGACCATGCCGTATACGAGGCGGCAGGCTTTTCGGATCTTCTGGATTACCGCGTCAAAAACATCGGGTTCGTGCCGGAGGGGGACGTGTTCCTGACTCCCGGATTCCGGCTTCCCGCAAAGCATATCATCCACGCGGTCAGCCCGCATTACGTGGACGGAAAGAGCGGGGAGGAGAAGCTGCTCCGGTCCTGCTACCGGAAAAGCCTCGCGCTGGCCGAGAAGCAGGGATTCCGCTCCGTCGCGTTCCCGCTGATCTCGACCGGGGGATTCGGATACCCGAAGGAGGAAGGGATGCGGATCGCCGTCGACGAGATCCACGCGTTTCTTCTGACGTCGGACATGCAGGTGTACCTTGTCGTATTTGACTGGAAGGCGACCACGATGGGAAAGAGCCTCTATCCCGACCTCGAAGCCTATATCGACGAAAACTACGTGGAGGAGAAGAACCGGGAGGAGTACGCCTGGTTTGCGGAGTCCGGACGGGAGAGACGGCGGGATCGGGAAAAAAACGCCGCGGACGCGCTGTTCGGCTCGTGGCATGCCGAAGAGAAGGCTTGTATGGCCGAAGAGCCGGAGCCGGGATATTCCTTCGTCACGCCTCCCATGCATCAGACGGCTCCCGTGCCGCAGGCGGCTGCACCGGCCGGGGATCTTTCTCCCGAGGAAATGATCGAGGAGATCGAGAGAAAGCTGAAGGAACGGATGTCGCACATGTCCGACTCGTTTTCTCAGTATCTGATGTATCTCATCCGCGAGAAGGGGCTGAAGAACTCCAAGGTCTATAAAGACGCGATCGTGGACAAGAAGGTCTTCTCCAAGATCAAGAACAACCCGGACTACCATCCGGAGAAACAGACGGCGCTCCGCCTGTGCATCGGTGCGAAACTGAACCTGGACGAGGCGAAGGACCTTCTGGCAAGGGCCGGGTACGCGCTGTCCCCCTGCAACAAGACGGATATCATCTTCTCCTACTTCATTGAAAGAGGGTTCTATAACATTTACGAACTGGATATCCAGCTCGAGGAACACGGGGAGCCGTGCATTATTTTCTGATTTTTTCAAAGGTCGCCTGACGGGCGACCGTTTTTCTGCCCCGGGTCGGTATACTGTCCTTGCAAGAAAAAAACCAATGCGGCGCCGCGGCCGACGCGGCAGAAAGGAAGGACAGTTATGAAGAAGGGTTTGACAGAGATCGTATTTATTCTGGACAGAAGCGGATCCATGTGCGGGCTGGAGGCCGACACGATCGGGGGCTTCAACGCCATGATCGAAAAACAGAAAGCCGAGGAAGGGGAAGCGTACGTTTCCGTCGTCCTGTTCGACGACACGACGGAAGTGCTGTACGACAGGACCGATATCCGGAAGGTCGAGCCGATGACAGACAAGCAGTACTACGTGCGGGGCTGCACGGCGCTTCTGGACGCGCTCGGCGGCGCGATCCACCATATCGCCAACGTCCACCGCTACGCGAGGGAGGAGGACGTTCCGGAAAAGACGCTGTTCATCATCACGACGGACGGGATGGAAAACGCGAGCCGGCTTTACACCTACGAGAAGGTGCGCCAGATGGTCGAGCACGAACAGGAAAAGTATCACTGGGAGTTTCTGTTCCTCGGCGCGAACATGGACGCGGTGCGGACCGCAGGCCGGTTCGGCATCCGGCACAACCGCGCGGTGACGTATGAGAACGACCGCGAGGGGACCAGACTGAACTATGAGATGATGTCGAGGGCGGTCACCTGGGCGAGGAGCGCGGGTTCCGCGGAAGAGGTCGAGGCGATGTTCGACCGGGATGAGCTGATGGCGCCCATCCGCGCGCACTATTCAAAAAGACACGGACAGTAAGGAGGGGGAATGCGAATGAAGAAAAACATCTGGCTTGACGGAATCATGGGCGTGGTCGTCGGAGACGCGCTGGGGTGTCCGGTCCAGTTCCTGGACCGGGAGACCGTCGCGAGGAATCCCGTCCGCGGGATGCGCGGACACGGCACGTTCAACCTGCCCGCGGGATCCTGGACCGACGACAGCAGTATGACGCTGGCGCTTCTGGACAGCATCCGCGAGAACCGGAAATTTGTGTACGAGGATATCATGGACCGGTTCGTAAAGTGGATGTACGAAGGCGAATATACGCCTTTCGGATATTCCTTTGATATCGGGAACGGCACGAAGCAGGCCGTCTCGAACTACCGGTGGAACGGAAACGTCCGCACCTGCGGCGGAAGATCGCCCGGTAACAACGGGAACGGCTCGCTCATGCGGATCATGCCGGCCTGCCTGTACTGTGCCGTGCGGAACGGGAAAGACCTGACGGACGTGGACGCGGTCAAGCTGATCCACCGTGTATCGGGGCTGACGCACAACCATCTCCGGGCCAAGATCGCCTGCGGGCTGTACTTTTTCATGACCCGCGCGCTGATCAATGAAAGCGGGACGCTCATCGAACGGCTGCAGAGCGGACTGGACGACGGATTCCGCTATTACGGGATTATGGAATCCAACGCGGAGGACCTCGCGTATTACGACAGGCTCCGGGACCTTTCCGTATTTCGGGAGGTGCCGGCGGAGGCGATCAGAAGTTCCGGCTACGTGGTCGACTCGATCGAGGCGGCGGTATGGTCGCTGATCACGACGGACAGCTTCGAGGCGTGCGAGCTGAAGGCGGTCAACCTGGGCGACGACACCGACACGGTCGGCGCGATCGCGGGCGGCCTCGCGGGACTCTATTACGGATACGGCGCGATCCCCTCTGACTGGCTCGACAAGATCCAGAGAAGGGAATGGATCGAGAGCCTCTGCGACATTGAGACCGAAAAGCACATCAACTATAAGGACCTGAACAAACGGGTATTCCGTGACACGACGGCGTTTATTCTTGATTCGGAAGCCCTGCTGAATTCCGTTCAGGAGACAAGGCGGAATCAGAAACTGATCAAAGACGGCGAACCGGTCTTAGGACCCTATCCCGAGCGGGACAAAGACTGCGCGGTAATCGTGTCCGGGAAGCGGACCCTGGAGGCGGCCGAGGCGTACAGGGGAAAAAAGACCTGCGTGCTGAATTTTGCGTCCTCGACGAGACCCGGAGGCGGCGTCCTGTGGGGAGCTGGCGCGCAGGAGGAGAGCCTCTGCCGGTGCAGCACGCTGTATTACTGCCTGGATACGGATGAGCTCTGGCGGGACTTCTACGACCCGCACCGGTTGGATTACAATCCGCTGAACAACGGCGACATGATCTACTCGCCCGACGTTCTGGCCGTCAAGACGGATGTGTCCGAGCCGGAACGGCTCGAGGAGAAGGACTGGTACCCGGTGAATGTGATCACCTGCGCCGCGCCGGATCTCAGGAGGAGATATGATAAGGTGCTGGATCCGGAAACCGGGCTGTATGCGGCCGATCTTCCGGAGGAAGTGCTTCGCGACGTTCTGGATGTAAGGATCAGACGGATCTTCCAGCTGGCCGCCTCGGAAGGAAACGAGGTTCTCATCCTCGGCGCGTTCGGCTGCGGGGCGTTCTTCAACCCGCCCGCGCTGGTGGCGGATATCTTCCGGAAATACACGGAGGAATACCGGAAGTGCTTTGAGACGGTCGAATACGCCGTGTTCCACGTCGGGAAGGAATCGGAAAACTACCGGGCGTTTCAGGATGCCTTCCGCTCGATGACGGAGTCCTGAGGCGGAAGAGAAGACGGCCCGGAAAACGAAGTCCGGGAACGGGGGATAATAATGACTTTACCGGGGAAAAATCAAACCGCAAAGCGCAGCATGAACAGGATCGTCGATCTTCTGATGGTCCTGTTCCTGCCGCTTCTGATGGCCTATTCGCTGATCGGTGAGACCTTCCACGAGGTCACCGGAACGGTCATGCTCGTCCTGTTCGTTTTCCATCTGATCCTGCACAAAAGATGGTGGAAGGCCGTGATGAAGGGCAGATACGGCGCGTACAGAGCGTTCGATACGGTCCTGAACGGGATCCTGCTCGTACTGATGTTCGCCCAGCCCCTGTCCGGCATCGCGATGTCGCACCGGCTGTATACCTTCCTGCCGCTGACCGGCATCGCGGCAGCAGCAAGGGAGATCCATCTTGCGTTGGGCTGCTGGAGCTATGTGCTGATGAGCCTTCATCTGGGACTGCAGACGGGGCCGATGATCCGCGGCATGGCAAGGGGAAGGGAACGGAAACCTGCAAAGCAATGGGCCGTCAGGATCATTGTGCTTCTTGTCTCGGCTTACGGCGTTTACGCTTTTATCAAAAGAGGCCTGCCCGGGTACATGTTCCTTCAGACCAGGTTCGCCTTCTTTGATTTCGGCGAGCCGGTCCTGTTCTTTATCGCGGATTACCTGGCGGTCATGGTACTGTTTGCCGCCGCGGGGTATACTATAGGAAAACTGCTGAAAAACAAAAAGGAGAAACAGTCAGAATGAGAAAAGATTTGGGGAAAGTGCCGGCGGTCTTCCCGATGCCGGTGCTGATGGTTGCCGCCTATGACGCAAACGGCACGGTCCAGGTCATGAACGCCGCCTGGGGCATGATCTGCGATATGGACAAGATCGCGCTCTTCATCGACGAGGATCACGCGACGACCAAGGCGATCCGCCAGACGAAGGCGTTTACGGTCAGCATCGCGGACAGGGACCATATGGACGTGGCGGACTTTTACGGCATCGCCACCGGCAACAAGATGCCGGACAAGTTCGAAAGATCCGGCTATCACGCGGAAAAGAGCGCGCATGTGAATGCGCCCGTCATCACGGAATTCCCCGTCGCGATGGAATGCGAGCTGGCGGAGATCGTTGAGACCGAGAACCTGCACGCGGTCGTCGGCGCGATCGTCAGCGTCAGTGCGGAGGAAAGTGTCCTCTCGGAAAACGGGAAGGTCGATCCGGTGAAGCTGAACGCCCTGATCTTCGATCAGTTCCAGTCGGGCTACTATGTGGCAACGGAAAAGGTCGGACGCGCCTGGAACGCCGGCAAGGAGATCATGAAATCGGCTCAGGGCAAATGATACGGGAATGAAACGAAAAAAAGCGGAGACGAGGGGGCGTGCCCTGTTCCGCTTTCCGGATTCCGCCGGTAGTGTGACCGGCGGTTTTTCTTTTATCGTTCGACGTTCAGCCCGAACTCTGCGGGAAGGAACCTCGGACACACGTTTTCGTCGGTCACGATGACGGAGGAGGCGAGCCTTGTGCCGATCCGGCAGGCTTCCTCCATCGTCTTGCCGTAGGTCAGGCCGATCGTGATGCCGGCAAAGAACGCGTCCCCTGCGCCGGTCGTGTCGTTGACGTTTACCTTCTGCGCGGGACTGAACCCGCATTCGCCGTCAAGCGTCGCGTAGACTGCGCCGCTTCCGCCCATCGTGACGACCATGGCCGGGATCTGCGCGAGCTGGATACGCTCCAGGAGAAGCTCCTTCATTTCCTCCGGGTCGGGATCCCCGAAGTCCTCGGAGAACAGGATGCCCGCTTCCTCCAGGTTGCAGACGATGCAGTTCACACGCTTTAAAAGGTCCCGCCGCTCCACCGCGATGGACATGTTGGACACGGGCGCGTAGACCTTTTTGCCGTACCGTTCGGCGAGCGTCAGGATCCGCTTCAGGATCGGCACGTCGATGTCGAACTCCACGGCGATGCTGTCGGCGCGGGAGAAGATGCTGTCGCCCTCCTCGATCAGGATGTTTTCGATCTCGGATAGGTCCGGGCGCTTGGAGATCGAGGCGAACACGTCCCCGCCGTTGTCGAAGATGGCGAGCCAGGTGCCGAGACCGTTCTCCGTCCGGCGGATATAGTCCGTGTTGCAGCGGTGCTGTTTCAGGTGTTCGATGACGTCCGTCCCGAGGCCGCTTCCGTCCACGACGCTGATGAAGGTCGGGCGCAGCTCCACGTTGGCGATGTCCTCCGCGATGTTGCGGGAGACCCCGCCGTGCACCTCGATCACGCTGCCAGCGTTCCGTCCGCCCTGGATGAACTGCGCGTAGGGGTATCCTTTGATGTCCACGAACGTGGCGCCGATCACCACGATGCCGGTGCTGCCGATACTGGATTCCATAGGGAAGAAGGCTCCTTTTCCGGTAGCGCGCCGCTCCGGATGCGGGGTGGGCGCGAAACCTTTGCATTACGGATTCATTCTATTCTCTCCGATGCAGTCCGCGCAAGGCGGAACGCGAAAAACCTTCGCATCTTACCGCACAACGGAACACAACAGCGCCCGGATCTCCGGGAAATCAAAAGGGAAACGGATCAACCCGTTTCCCTGCGTGATGCCGATGCCGTATTGCAGAAAGTCAGCTTCTGGGATCGTTCTGGTCCGCATCCGGATCCACTATTTTCAGATCTTCCCCGTCCTGCATAAGAACCTGAATGCGCGCTGCTGCGGCTTTGATCTGGGAAAGGCTCCGCAGGACGGACTGCCTGTCCTCCTTATGTTTGATGGCCGCGTCCGCCGCGCCTTCGATGATGCCGATCTCGTTCCGGATGCCGTGGCCGATATCATGGAGAAGCCCGATCGTTTTCCGCTGGACCGCGATCTTTCCGGAAAACACGTCCGTCATGTCCCGCGCGCGGTCGGACGCCATCTCCCCGGGCACTTCGCCGGGATAGATCAGGCGGTACTCGTACCGGACGCCGAGGCAGGATATCGCTTCGGTGAATTCTTCATAATTCAGGGTCTCATTCCGCAGTTTTTTTCCGAGGTTCTGAGGGGACTGGCCGGTCCGCCGGGCAAGTTCCGCCACGGGGACGTTGAGACGCTCGCAGGCGTCCTTGACGATCGATGCTAGACTCATGTGCGTTATGCCTCCGCGCATTATTGCATTATTTTACGGCATGAGAGGCAAATGGTAAATATTTTTTACCAAAGTTTACATTTTTTTGGACGTTTCAAACAATTTTGTTGAAAAACTGCCCCTGCCTGCACCCGCCGTGCCCCTTGAAAACGGAGTGCACGGACAGAAAAATGCCCGGACAGGCGGCTGCCGTCCGGACAGAAGAAACGGTGCGGAAGGACTATGCGGGTCAGACGCCGGGCAGCATCAGGCTGAGCCCGATCAGAAGCTGGCCGAGATAGTAGAGCGAAAGATTCAGGACCCGCAGGCTCTGCTTCGTGGTCTTTCCGAAGGTGTTGAGGATCAGTACGATGTCGCTTACAAGGAAGGACAGCGCGCCTACAAAGAAGACCGCAGTGTGCGCGGACGGGGCCGTGAAGAGGCGGCCCGCCGCGACGCAGGTCATGAGCATGACTGCGCCGATGTAGAAGACGCCGAAGATCTTGAACGCGGGCTTGGCGGTGATCTTTTTAAAGATGAGATATAGCGCCAAGGCGGTCAGGACCGCGCCCGCGATCAGGCACGCGGCAAGCGGTTTGCATTTGGGAATGAGCGCGGCGAGATAGAGGACGTGTCCGATGAGAAAGACCAGGATCCCGACGAGGAAGATGAGCTGGCCCTTCTTTGCAAAGACGAACCGCAGGTTTAAAAGGACGTCCGCGGTCATGCCGAGGATCAGGCCGGTGACGATCAGGCGGGAAAAGGCCGCGTCCGGACAGGAACGGCTGCAGAGGATCCCGAACAGCACAAAGCACACGGAAGCGGTCCCCTTCAGGCAGACCGCGGGGACGTAATCCTTCTTATACTCGAGATACATGAAAACAAGCAGGAACACGACGCAGAGGACGGGGAACAGATACAGCATGGGCGTCTCCTTTCCGGGACCGGGTGTCCCGGTCCGTCTTTATCTGATTATTAGGGTATCAGAAAAAGGCGCTGGATTCCACCGGTTCCGTCTGCCCGGGAATTATCTTTTGCATATGGCGCGTTTGTTTGGTATAATGCGGGACTGGAGGTCATGTTTCCCATGTGGTTCTGGTTTTCTGTCATCGCGCTCGTCTGCTGGAGCGGTTCCGATCTGTTTTCCAAGATCGGATGCCGTGACGCTTCCGATAAATACAGCCATCTCAAGATGGTCGCGGCCGTCGGAATCGTCATGGGTCTGCACGCGGCCTACGAGGTCCTGTTCAACGGCGTCGCGATCAATCTTTCGATCATCCTGACCTATCTGCCCGTATCGCTTCTGTACATCGTTTCCATGGCGATCGGGTATCTGGGGTTACGGTACATCGAGCTGTCCGTTTCCTCCCCGATCTGCAACAGCTCCGGCGCGATCGTCGCGGTCCTCACGTTCCTGATGTTCGGCATCAGCGATGAACTGCCGCCTCTGGCGCTTGTCGCGGTGGCGCTCGTCTGTGCGGGCGTGGTCGGTCTCGGCATCGTGGAGTTCCGGGAGGACGAGGAACTGAGAAGACTCCGGCAGGACGCGTCCAATTATCATTACGCAAAAAGCTTTGTCGCTATCCTCATCCCGATCATCTACTGTCTTTTGGACGCGCTCGGGACCTTCGCGGACAGTCTTGTTCTGTTCGATGAGGCGGTGCCTTCTGAAACGACGTTCCGCCTGCTGTTCTGGCACGGCGAGAAGCTCGCGGAGGATTCCGCCAACGTCGCGTATGAGCTGACGTTCCTGTTCATGGGTGTCCTTGCTGTGGCATATACCTACGGGATCAAGAAGCAGAAGGCCGTGGTGAAGATGGAAGTCCCGAAATTCACGGGCGCGGTCTTCGAAACGGTCGGACAGTTCTTCTACATCTACGCGCTGGCCGATTCGGCGCACGTCGCTTTTTCCGCACCGATCATCAGCTCGTACTGCGTCGCGTCCGTGCTCTGGAGCAGGATCTTCCTCAAGGAGAAGCTCTCCTGGAAGCACTATGCCGCCATCGCGGTGGTCGTGGCCGGCATCGTGATACTGGGCGTTCTGGATATCTGAACTATCATTTCGGGGAATTGTTTGCCTTCGGATGAGCTTCTGCCGAAGCGGACCGAAGCGACATATGGCCTTTCAGAGCAGATATCCAACAATAGTGTGCCTCTGGTGAAGCCCCATGATTGGGTGTTCATGTAAAGAG
>JAFPWV010000139.1 GCA_017412675.1 Clostridia bacterium | reverse complement strand
GGCATCGCCGCGGTGCCCTTCATCGGCGCGAAGCTGTCCTCCCGCGACATCATCATGTACGGCTACTTTTACACCGGCATCCTGTACAACCTCTTCTTGCTCGTCGGCTACAAATCCCTGATCGCGGTGGCGCTGATCGTCGGCTTCGCCGGTCTGCCGAACGGGGCGATGAGCTCGTCGCGCAATATCCTGCTCGCGGATTCGACGGACTACATGGAATACATGACCTGGAAGAAATACGGGGAACCGGTCCGTTCGGAGGCGATGGTATTCGCGCTCCGCTCCACCGCGGCGAGGATCAGCGGCTTCTGGAAGAGCCTCCTCTTCCCGGCGGGGCTCGTCCTCATCGGCTATGTGAGCGCGAAATCCTTCGGCTCGACGACGATCAGCGTGGTCCAGTCCACCGAGACCCTGAACGGCATCTTCTATCTCATCACGGTGTCCGGCATCGTCGGGAACATCGTCCCCGGCATCATCATGTCGTTCGATCATTACACGGGAAAACGCAAGGAAAAGATCCTCGAGGAACTCTACGAGATGCGGGCGGAACGGCAGGCGGCCTGGGACGCCGAACATCCGGCCGAGGGAGGCGCGGAATCATGAGAAAAAGAAACCAACACGTCAAGAGGGCGGGGCGCATTTTGACTGTGCTGCTCGCCGCGGCGCTCCTCCTCTGCTTCGCGGGTTGCGCAAAGGAAAACAAATACGTCAACGTCGGCGTGGAGATGTCGACGGCGGGGATGAGCCTGTATCTCACCAACACGGTGAACGGGTTCCAGAGGATCTCGAATTACGTTTTCTTCTCCCCATCGTCCGCAGCGTCCCTGGACAAGCTGAGGCAGGAGAAGCAGGGGATCGACATCACCTATCTCCCGGCGGAGGACCTCGGCCTGATCAAGGCGGGGGACGGGCTGACGGTCGTGTTCCCGGACTGCTTCGGTGAAGACGGAACGCTGAAAGGCGTGTGGGTCGCCCGGAATTCCTGGCTCGAGAACGCGCCGCACTATTCCTACAAATTCATCCTCGGGCTCGCCATGAGCGCGGATTACCGGGCCTCGCACCGGAACATGAGCTACGCCGACGCGCTCGAATCCGTCCGGGGCGTGCGGGACATCGACTGGGAGAAGTACCCCGAGACGATGCAGTACTGCGCCGTCTACGCGCTCTCGAACAAGGAGGAACTCCGGGACGAAGCGTTTGCCGTCAGGGACGCAAAAACCCTCCTTGCCATGTTTGAAGGATTCCCTTCGGAGAGCGGAGAGGGATACGATGTATGCAGGGAGGCGTACGCTCGGGTCTGCGGGAGTGATGCCGAGCCGTTTGAAAATCTGTTCGATTTCGGTCTTGCCGTCCGCGCGCTGGAAGAAGCGGTGAGGGCGGAGTGAACCGGTCAGCGGATCAGCATCGGGAAAGCGGTGTGCGATCCCGGTGCACAGGAAAGGAGATCCCGATGAAAGCAAAATGGAAATGGATCCTGGCGGCATTCTCCGGCGTCCTGATCGTCGGAGGAGCGGTCGCCGCAGCCGTGCTGCCCGTCACCTATCCCGTCGACCGTGCGCTGATCGTGAAGAACCCGGATTACCGCGTTTATGCGGAACAGCGGGACGGGTACACGACGCTCGTGAAGCGGGACGCGGCCGGGAACGTGACGGATGAGGACTTCAAGGTGATCGGCTTCACGGACACGCACCTCGACCATCACCGGGAGAAGGGCGCCGTCACGCTCGCGTATGTGATCCGGAATATCGTGAACGAAAAGCCGGACCTCGTCGTGTTCGTCGGGGACAACATCACCTCGAGCTTCAATGGCCGCCGCGCGAAACAGCTCTGCCGCGTGATGGAAGATCTCGGGGTCTATTGGACCTGCGTGCTCGGGAATCACGAAGGCGACAATCCGTGGAGCATCTCACGCCGGAACATGGTGAAGCTCTTTGCCTCCTATCCGCACTGCCTGATCGAAGCGGGTGAAAAGCACACCGGGGACGGGGCTGCGGTATGGGGCTCGGGGAACCATGTGATCAATCTCGCGGATTCCTCGGGCGCCGTCACGCGTTCGCTGTTTTTCTTCGACGGCGGGGACGAAATGACCGAAGCGGATCTTACGAAATATGCGGACGAGATCGCGGCGGGGGACGGGAACACCGACGACTATGTGAAGGAGAGCCAGATCCGCTGGTACCGGGAAAACGTGGCCGCGATCGCAGCACTGGGCGCTTCCGGGAAAGCGGAACCGGTCCCGTCGGCGGTTTTCGTTCACATCCCGCTTCCGGAATACAAAACGGCTTATGAGGAGCTGACGGGCGAGGACGCGGTTTCCCCGACGCAGATCCCGGCGTACGGCGCGGAAAACGAAACCGGCAGCGTGATGCTCTTCGGTCAGCGGCGTGAGAGGATCTGCTGCTCCGGACACAACAGCGGCCTCTTCGACGCCATCCTCGGCGCGGGCTCGACGGATCTTGTCGTCTGCGGCCATGACCACATCAACGACTTCGCGCTGCGGTACCGGGGCGTGACCCTCGCGTACAACGTCCCCTCCGGGTATTCGAGCTACAACCTCTACACGAAGAAGCTCTCGGACGATCTGCTCCAGGGCTATACCCGCTATACGTTCCGCCCGGACGGCAGCTTTGAGCTCGAACCGTTCTGCAACGGCGACCTCTATCCCGAGGCACAGCCGGAGATCCGGAAGCTGTACGATTGAGGAGGGAAGGGACGCGCCGGATGGGGAGGAACGGGCTTCAGATGCAGAAGATGAAGGCGTCCATATCGCAAACGGCGGACCGGACCGTGTGCGCATCCCTGCCGAGGATCTCATCCGCCGGATGCTCCGCCTCGATCCCGTGCGAACGGAGGCGTTCGAGATAGGCCGCCGCATCCTCCACGCGCTTGAAGGACTTTTCCATCACGCAGGGGAAGGAGAGCTGCCGCGGGATGCGTTCCGTTTGGACAGCCTGAACGATCTTTTCGCGGATCTCGCCGAAGAGCGCGTCGTTGTCGCGGAAAACCGCCCGGTTCCGGGACAGCTCCGTCTTCGTCACCACCGTCGTGATCCCTTCGACGGCACGTTCCGCCTGCCTGCAGGCAAGATCCCCGCCCGCGAAGAAGCAGCTCGGGATCCCGTGGGAAGCGGCGATGGCGGCGTCCATGTCCACCTCGCCGATGAAGCGGCCGTTGAGCTTGTAGAACTGCACGGTGGCGCTGCTCATGGTATGCGCCAGGACACCGCCGAGGGTCCCCTCCATGGCGTGATACCCGAAGAAGCACACGCAGTCGAACTGTCCGGCGGCGAAACGGAGACGGGGGCCCGTCGGATGGATCACGGTGATCCGCGGATCGAGATCGGCCTCGTCGATATTGCCGCCTCCTCCGTGATTGTCCCAGAGACCGACGGTTTCCGCGCCGGCTTCTAACAGCGCGTCCGCTGCCGCGTTGAGCTCCTTTGCGGCCTGACGCCGGGCGATTTCCCATTGCTCCGAATCGCGTCCGAGGCCCCGATACGGTTCGCCGACGACCAGGTTCACGCCTTCGAGGTCGCACAGCAGCAGGATCCTTCGATACATCGTCTTCTTCCTCCTTTAATCGTACACAGGCGTATCTTCTTGTTTCCGAACGGCTTCGCGCCGTTTTTTCTCCGCTTCCCAGGTTTTATAAACCGATTCCGCGGCGCAGATCAGCACGAGGACTGCGAGGGCGATCGCGAGGATCGTTTTGAGTGTTTTTCTGTCCATGTCCGAAACCTCCTTCAGACGCTGCGATGATTCTCGAAACGGATGGCTTTCCGTGTCCCGGCCTGTCAGCTCGGCAGCCCGGCGGGTGTCCGTTTCTGCCATCTATTATACCGTTCCGGACGGGAGCTGTCAAGGGAAAAGCGCGCAGAGAGAGGGGGCACTCGGGAAAAGGATCTCTCCGCCTCTTGACAACCCGGGGGATTTCAGGGTATAATAAAGCCCCAGGCTCCGAACCGAAGATCCAATCAGGAGGATTCCCTTGAAAAATAGAAACATCTTGAAAAAACTGCTGCTTCCGGCGCTCTTCGCCGTTCTGCTGTTCGCGCAGGCGGTCCCGGCAGCCGCATACGGACAGAATCCGTTCACCGACGTCTCCCCGTCCGCGTGGTATTATTCCGACGTGATGACCGCGGTGGAATCGGGCCTCATCAACGGCAAGACGAAGACGACCTTCTGCCCGGACGATTATCTCACCTACGCGGAAGCCGTCAAACTGGCGGCGTGCATGAATCAGGTCTGGTGGACCGGATCCGTCGCGCTCTCGAACGGGATCCCGTGGTATCAGCCCTACGTCGATTACGCCTGGACGACCGGCATCCTCTCCGAGAATTACGACTGGAACGGCTACGCGACGCGGGGGAAATTCCTTGCGATCTTTGCGAACGCGCTCCCCGGCGATGCGCTCGATGCGATCAACAGCGTTCCGGAGGATTCGATCCCGGACGTGCCCGCCTGGTATCCGGACGCGTGGACGATCTATTCGCTCTACCAGGCCGGGATCGTGCAGGGGGACGATACGCACGCCTGCCGCCCCGAGCAGTACATCCGGCGCAGCGAGGTCGCGGCGATCCTGAACCGCATGATGAACCCGTCCGCACGCCTGCGCTTTTCGATGTCCGCCGATACCGGGATCACCGCTGCGCCTGCAGAGCCGGAGACGCGGAAATACTGGATCGTCGTGGATTTCTATGACCGGGACGATTTGACGGTCTATACGGAAGCGACGACGCTCGGCATGATCCTTTATAACAACGGGATCACGCTTGCGGAAGGCGAGGTCCCCTCCGTGGATCTCTGGAACGACTGGCTGGCGGCCGACATGACCGTCACCGTCGACACATACTTCTACACCACCGAAAGCGTGAGGCAGATCGTGCCGCACACCACGGAGGAGATCGGCATCGACACCATCCCGCGCGGGGACGTCAATATCCTCGAAGAAGGTGCGGACGGCGAGAGCATCCTGCACTACACCGTCACCTACAAAAACGGGATGGAATACGACCGGCGTCTGGACTGGGAAGAGGTGCTCACCGCGATGGTTCCCGCGCGCGCGGAGGTCGGAGTCGGCGGGACCTTCGTCGGCGGGGACGGTGTGACCTATTCCTATTCGTGGAAGAAAATCTGCAAAGCGACCTACTACAACCTGGTCGGGCCAACCTATTCCGGTAACTACACGAGCACACGGACCGTCGCCACGAACCTCGACTACATCCCGATCGGGACCCGCATGTACATCAAAAATGACCGCTACGACTTCGGCTACCGGGTATCGGAGGATACCGGGCACCTCGATCCGTGGCAGGTGGATATCTGGATGATGGATGACGATCCGAACGCGCCGCTCATGAGCATCGAGGGCGTCGTCCGCGACATGGAGGTCTATTTCCTCGACTGACGGGGCGCGAAAGACCTTGTGATTTCCGGTTTATCGCTTATCCACAAAAAATTTAAAAATACCTCCGAAAAAGTGTTGAAAATTGCGGTGAAGTGATGTATAATAAGATTGCAGTCAGAAACCCAGGCCAAAGGCCAAAGCGGAGTCGTCGGATATCCCATCGCGTCAGCCGCATTGAGCGTAAGACTGCGGAAATCTATTATGAAGAAAGGACCTTGGCACATGAAAAAAGCACTCATTCTTCTTTCTGCAGTCCTTTTGATCGTGTTGATGGCGATCCCGGCGATGGCGGAATTCGATCTGGAAGACTTTACGATTCCGGATACCGGCGTCCACTTCGGCTTCAACGGCGACGCGAAGG
>JAFPWV010000138.1 GCA_017412675.1 Clostridia bacterium | reverse complement strand
TGGTAGCGGAAGTTGGACTTGAACCCACGACCTATCGGGTATGAACCGATTGCTCTAGCCAGCTGAGCTATTCCGCCATCATGCGAACGAGCCATGGACCGGCTCTCCCGCAACGGTGATATTATAGCACAAGCGGCCCCCCTTGTCAACACTTTTTTTCAAAAAAAAGAAAAATGTCAACCCTCCCGCGTGTGCCGCCAATCGTCCGCCAGCTCCGCGAGAAGCTCGAGCAGACGGAACCGGATCCGTCCCGGGCGCGTTTTCTGTCCGGTCACGAGGCGGTATTCTTCGGGGGTCAGTCCCGCCATGACGCTGTCCCCGGCATCGGCGTACCGCACGCAGAGACCGGGATAGAGCACACACCACCAGTTGTGCCCCGCGCCTTCCCCGATCGTGATCCGCAGTGAACGGTAGGTCCCCGCCGGGAGGGTCCAGCCGCCGTAGTCCCGCCGCGGGTACCGCTCTTCTCCGACGCTGACCCGGACCGGGGCGTCCCCTCCGCTTTCCAGCACGACCGTCTGTGCGATCTGCCTGAGCGTGTCCGCGTTCTCGATCGCACACGCCTCCGCCTCCTCCGCGTTCCCGCAGTCCCCGAAGAACTCATCTGACGCGTCGAGGACCGCGTCGCGCACCCGGAGCTTCATCGCCTGATCCGCTTCGGAATCGGATGCCGCAATCACCCGGAGCCGGAGCACGTCGTCATAGATCGCCGCCTCGCCCTGTGCCGGGACGACGGAGAGGATCACCGCCGCCGCGAGCAGGGAGGACGTGAATGTGAGCCAGAATTTCATTCATTCCACCGCCTTTTGTTTTGGATGTATCAGGATTCCCCGAACTTTGGCGGAAGATACGCCCCCCGGCAGGATTTCCCGACGAAAAAAGGAGGCGCCCGACGAGAACGCCTCCCGAAAAAGGGGGATTACTGTTTGATGTACCGGATGTAGCGGATCCAGTCATGCCGGGAGAGGAAGTGCGTGCCGGGGCGGAGGTGGTATCCCACGTTCCCGTCGGCGAAGGTGTCCCACGGCTCCGGCAGCCGGTCCGGGGCGGCGAAGCCCTTGAGCCCTTGGATCTCCCACGCCGGGGATGCCGCGCAGCAGGAGAGGTATTCGGACGTCGGGTCGGCCCAATCGTCCTCGGAGGCGGACGCGACGTAGACCTTGCGGGGCGCGCAGGCCGCGAGGAGGAAGTGCTGGTCGAAATCGGTGGATTCGGACGCCTCGATGCTCGCGGAGATCGTCTGCATGTTCTCCGAGAACCAGTACGGGAAGACGCTCGCGATCCGCGGGAAGGTCTCGCCGATCTTTTTCCGCGTGATCGCCGCGCCGGAGCACCCGGAGTCGTTCGAGAAGACGTGCGTGAAGCGTTCGTCGTTCGCGCCAGCCCAGAGCGCGGTCTTGCCGAGGCGGGAATGCCCCACGACGCCGACGCGCTTCGGATCCACGCAGTCGAACGTGAGAAGCACGTCGAGGAGGCGGGACGCGGCGAAGGCCCACATGCCGATCTTGCCCGTGCCGTCCGGCGGCCGCTTGCCGTCCCGGAAGAGGTGCGGGGAAAGGAGGGTGGAATAGTGGTCCTCCCCGTCGTGCGCCACGGCGTTCATGACGAATTCCGCGATGATGACGCCCTCGTTCGCGAGCTCTTCGTTCGGATCGTATTTCGGGAATCCGAAGGAGATGTAGACGAACGCCGGGAGGGGATTCTCCGCCGACGCGATGTCGGGGATGCGGATGGCCGCGGGAAACGTGAAGGATTCGCCGTCCGGGGTGGGGAAGGTCACCTCGACGAGGTGTTCCACGGCGACGCCCGCCGCGATCCGGTCCCGGCGGATCTCTTTATAGGTCGTCTCCCCGCATGGTTCGGGCATGACGCCGTATTCCTCGCGGGCGAGCGTTTCGAGCAGTTCCCGGCGGCGCGCCTGCCAGTTCTCCGCGGTGACGGGCGTGCCGTCCTTCATGGTCATGAGCGCGGGGAGATTTCGTTCTTTCAGAAGAGTTTCGAGCATGATGGAGCGCTCCTTTCGGAAGATGGGGTCATCGGTCTCATTTCTTCAGGCTGTCGTGCGGCATCCCGAGCATGTCCTCGAGGGAATGCGTGCAGGCCTTCGCGTTCCGGCCCGCCTCTTCCTCGTCCGCGCCGTTGGCGAGAATATAGAACTTGATCTTCGGCTTGGTGCCGGACGGACGTGCCACGACGACGTTGCCGTTCTCCGTCGCCCAGTAGAGCACGTTGGATTTCGGCAGGCCGGTCCCGCTCACCTCGCCCGTCAGGGTGTTCTTCGAGGTCTCGGCGAGGTAATCGCGGAAGTTGATGACACG
Source organism: Clostridia bacterium (assembly GCA_017412675.1). Taxonomy (GTDB): domain Bacteria; phylum Bacillota; class Clostridia; order Oscillospirales; family CAG-272; genus UMGS1696. Next base: position 22,015 of record JAFPWV010000138.1, on the reverse strand, counting down.
GGAGCCCGCGATCGTCTCCGGCTCGTTTGCGCGGAGCTTTTCCATCAGGCCGCTGATCTTTTCCTTGCCGTCGAGGCCCTCCATATAGATTTCCGCGGCGTTCTCGGTGTAGAAGCCGTATTTTTTGTACAGCGATTCGATCGCGTCGATGAGGGTCATGCCCTTGAGCTCGTACCATGCCGCCATCTCGGTGATGAGCATCGAGGCGACGACGCCGTCCTTGTCGCGGGCATACGGGCCCTTCATATAGCCGTAGCTCTCTTCATAGCCGAGCAGGAACGTGCCGCGCCCTTCGGCCTCGTGCTTTGCGATGACCTCGGCGATGAACTTGAAGCCGGTGAGCACGTTGTAAAGCTCCACGCCGTGCGCCTTGCAGATCGCGGTCGCCATTTCGCTCGTGACGATGGTCTTGACGGCGTACGGATCGGCGGGCATCTTGTTCTGTTCTTCGAGCGCGGAGAAGATATAGTCGAGCAGGAGGGAGCCCATCTGGTTGCCGGTGATGCAGCGGAATTCGCCCTTCGCATCACGCGCCATGACGCCGACGCGGTCGCAGTCCGGGTCGTTTGCGATGATGAGATCGGAGTCGACCTCCTCGGCGATCTTGATGCCCTCCCGGAACGCCGCCGGGTATTCCGGATTCGGCTTTTCGAGTCCCGGGAAGTCGCCGTTCGGGACGATCTGGGAGGGGACCGTATAGAGGTTCTTCACGCCGATGCGGCGCAGCACCTCCGGCACGATCCGGTAACCCGCGCCGCACAGAGGCGTATAGACCACGCGCAGTTCATCCGCGTCGCGGCGGACGGCGTCGGGATAGACCTGCTCTGCCATGCAGAGGTTCATGAAGATCTCGTCGAATTCCGCGCCGACGGAGACAATCAGGTCCTCGTTGACCTTGTCCGGTGCGGGAACGTCCGCGAAAATGTCCGAGGAGGCGATGAAATCCGCCACCTTCGTTGCGATGTCGCCCGTGGGCTGCGCGCCGTCTTCCCAGTAGAGCTTGTAGCCGTTGTATGCCGACGGGTTGTGGGACGCCGTGATGTTGATGCCCGCGATGCATCCGAAATAGCGGACGCCGGCGGAGAGCATCGGGGTGGGGCGGAGTTCGTCAAAGAGATAGCACTTGATGCCGTGCGCGGTGAGGACCTCGGCGCAGCGGCGGTCGAACGCAGCGGAGTTGTTGCGGCTGTCGCATCCGAGCATGACGCCGCGGGCCTTGGCGTCCTCGCCGAAGGATTCGATCAGGCGGGCGACGCCTTCGGTGGCCTGGGCGACGGTGAAGAGGTTCATGCGGTTGGTGCCCGCGCTCATCTTTGCGCGGAGACCGCCCGTGCCGAATTCCATCGTCGAGCCGAACCGCATTTTGAGTTCGTCCTCGTCGTCCCGGATCGCGCGAAGCTCCGCTTTCGATGCCTCGTCGACGGCGGGGGATGCGAGCCATGCTTCATATCTCTGTCTGTATGCTTCCATAAAACATCCTTTCTGTATTGCAGGCGGTGAATCTTATCAGATCATGTCGTAGCTCCCGATCGTCTCGTAGCGGGCGTGGGAGCCTTCGAGGTAGAGGTAGAGCGCGGCGGTGTCGGCCCGGGTCAGATCGAGCCGGATGTCGAGCGCGTCGCGTCCTTCGCCGGATTCCGTCGGATGCGCGCTGACGGAGACCGCTGCCGCGCCGAGAGATTCGCAGGCCGAGAGGAACGCGCCCGGCGTCATCCCGTCCCCCGGCACGACCGAGAGCTCGAGATAGGCAGGCGGCGTTTTCCGCTTCGGCAGACCGCGGCGGACCAGCGCGAACCGCACGACGCTCTCATCCCCGGCGGAGATGTCCGATGCCGCGGCGATCTTCAGATCGTACCGCGAGAGCAGGCGGCGGAAGGTGAGGAGCGCGCCGTCGGACGAGTTCCACACGGGCAGGATCGCATGCGTGGCGCGTCCGGCATACACTTCCTCGGCGACCTCGCGGAACCCCGGGAAGTAGGAGGCCGTCACATGCCCGAAGAGGGCGGAGAAGCGGCGGTACGCCTGATCGGAGTAGGAGCTCCGGAGATAGGCGATCCGCGCGGCGGCGTCCTGTTCCTCGTCGGAATCGGAGAAGACCGAGGCGGCGCGGTCCCGGTATGCCCCGGAAAACGCCCGGCAGAAGCTCGGAAATCCGGCCGCGTCCCCGCCGAGGGATTCCCAGAGCCGGGCGATCTCCTCGGGAGCGGGTGGGGAGGAAAGCGCGTCCCGGTGCCGTGCGGCAATGTCGGCTGAGAGCGCCGCCGAGAGCTGCCGGAGCGCCGCTTCCTTCTCGGTGAGAAAGCGCAGATTGTCTCTGTACATCAGTCAATGCGGTTCAAGAGGTCATAGCTCCCCGCGAGGAAATCGACGAGCTCGTCCGCCGTGAGCTGGCGCTGCGCAAGCGACGCGAGCAGGTAGATCTGTTTGGCGAGCGCTCCCGCGTCCTCTTCCTTGCCTTCGTCGAGGAGGGCGGCGAGCTTCGCGGTCAGCGGGGAAGCGGTGTTGACGAGAAGCGTCTCTTCCACGGGCAGATCGCCGCCCATGCGGTAGAGCTTCATCATGTCGTTCATGCGGCGGTTTTCTTCGGGGATGTTGAGGATCGCGGGGGTCTTTTCGTCGCGGAGCCGCTCGAATTCGACCTTCGTATGCTCCCCGGCGACCTTCTTGAAGCAGTCCGCCACAGCCGGGAGCTCGGTCTTGTCGCCGTCCGCCTTGAAGAGATCGGCGAGCTCCGCGTCGATGCGGGCGAACTTCACGCCCTCGCGGGTCTCCTCGATCACGTTCACGAACTGGGTGTCGATGATGCGGTCGAGCACGACGACCTCGATGCCCTCGTCCCGGAACATCTTCACATATTTGGACTGCGCGGTGACGTCGGTGGCGTAGTAGATCTTGTTCTCGTGCTTTTCCTTCGCCCCCTCGAGGTACTCGTCGATCGTCTTGAAGGTGCCCTCGGTGGTTTCGAGCAGGACGGAGTCCTTCACGCGGTCGAAGAACTTGCGGTCGCGCAGGGAACCGTATTCCACGAAGGTCTTGAGATCGCGCCAGATTTTCTCGTACGCCTCGCGCTCATTCGTGAACATGCTGTTCAGCTTGTCCGCGACCTTCTTCGTGATGTGCTGGCTGATCTTTGCGACATAGCCGGAATTCTGCAGATAGCTGCGGGAGACGTTCAGGGGGAGCTCCGGACAGTCGAGGACGCCCTTGAGCATCAGAAGGTATTCGGGAATGACCTCCTTAATGTTGTCGGCGACGAAGACCTGGTTGTAGTACAGCTTGACCTGGCCTTCGAGGCTGTCGAACTCGCTCGCGATGCGCGGGAAGTAGAGGATCCCCTTGAAATTGAGGGGATAATCGGCCTTCAGATGAATGTGGAACAGCGGTTCCTTCCAGTCATGGAAAACCTTCTGATAGAATTCCTTATACTCCTCGTCGGTGCAGTCGGAGGGATTCTTCTGCCAGAGAGGATGCGTGTCGTTGACGGGCTTCTCCTCCTTCGGCTCCTCGCCCTCCTTGGGTTCCTTTTCCTCGCCGTCGTCGAAGTAGATCTCCTCGGGCATGAACGCGCAGTACTTGTCGAGGATCTCGCGCAGCTTCCACGCGGAGAGGAATTCTTTTCCTTCGTCGTTGATGTGCATGACGACCGCAGTGCCGAAGGTCGGGACGTAGTTGTCGGGATCGTCGTAGCCGTCGGTGATCTCATAGTTGCCGTCGTCGCCGCAGGACCACTTGACCGCCGGGCCGCCCTGATACGAGCGCGTGATGACGTCGACCGAATCGGAGACCATGAAGGCGGAATAGAAGCCGAGGCCGAAGTGGCCGATGATGCCGTTCTGCGCGGCGTCAGCCTCCGAGCCCTCGTATTTCTGAATGAAGTCCAGCGCGCCGGAGAGGGCGATCTGGCAGATGTATTTGGTGACCTCCTCCTTCGTCATGCCGATGCCGTTGTCGATGACGGTGATCGTCGAGGCGTCCTTGTCAAGCTCCACCCAGATCTTTTCACCGGAGAGATCGACGTCGGCCTCCCCGAGGGAAGAGAGGCGGCGCAGCTTCGTGATGGCGTCGCAGGCGTTGGAGACGATCTCGCGCAGGAAGATTTCCTTCTCGGAATACAGCCATTTTTTGATGATGGGGAAGATATGCTCGAGCTCGATCGAGATTCCTCCCCGCTCGGGGGTCTTTTCGTTTTCGTCCATGATGGTATCATACTCCTTTTTCCGCAGGTTTTTTCAAAAACATTATAGTCTCACCGTCCTCCCTTGTCAAGGTTTGCCCCCGAAATGTTTCAAAAGATTAAAAAACACGCGCCGCCGCCCATTAAATTTCGATTAAATCGGCCGATTCTCTTGCAAAATCCGCGTGGGAGCGGTATAATAAAACAAAGTATGCATTTTGCCGCAACCGGGCGGAAAGGAGGTGCGTTCCTTGAAGCTGGACTGGAAAAGTCATGACCGGGAAACTCTGCCGTCAAAGATCCTCGTGCTCGTCGGCGTGCTCATCGCCGGGGTCCTTCTCTATATCTGGCGCGAGCCGATCGGCAGCGTCGTCAAAACCTTCGTGAACGCCGTGAAGCCGCTGATCTATGCCGTCATCATCGCCTACATCCTCTGGCCGATGCTGCGGTTCTTCGAGAACAAGGTTTTCGCAAAGCTGAACGAAAAAAAGCTGCGCCGCCGTCTGGTCCGCATCCTCTCGCTGCTCTGCACCTACATCATCTTCCTGCTCATCCTCACGCTGTTCTTCTCGACGGTCATCCCGCAGGTGTCGGACAGCTTCCGCAGCCTGGTGGACCGTCTCCGCGACTACTTCAACAACAGCTCCACCTGGATCGACAGCCTTGTGGAGAAGTATCCCTCCCTCGACGGGATCTTTGAATCCGAGATCTTCGAGTCCATCCAGACGAAGTTCAACGATTGGCTGACAAACATCGTCAACAAGCTGATCGACAACATCAGCACGATCTTCGATAACTTCAGCACGATCTTCAATAATGTCTCCTCGGTCGCGGTCGGCATGAAAAACGTCGTCCTCGGCATCGTCTTCGCCGTGTACTTCCTGCTCTATAAGGAAAGTCTCTTCGCGCAGCTGAAGAAGCTGACGAAGTCCGTCATGAAGGACAGGGCCTACGAGCGCTTCACGCATTACGCGAAGCTCACGGACCGCACCTTCGGCGGCTTCATCAGCGGCAAGCTCATCGACTCGATCATCGTCGGCCTGCTCTGCTTCATCCTCATGAAGATCTTCCACATGCCGTACGCGTCCCTCATCGCGATGATCATCGGCATCACCAACGTCATCCCGTTCTTCGGCCCGTTCATCGGCGCGATCCCCTCCGCCTTCTTCATTTTCGTCGCCGAACCGAAGATGACCCTCTGGTTCATCCTTTTGATCGTCGTCCTGCAGCAGCTTGACGGCAACGTCATCGGCCCGCGGATCCTCGGCGATTTCGTCGGACTCTCGCCGCTCTGGATCATCGTCGCCATCACCATCATGGGCGGCATCTTCGGCGTCTGGGGCATGTTCTTCGGCGTCCCGACCTTCGCCGTGATCTACGCGATCGTGAAGGAGCTGACCGAGCGGAAGCTCGAAGCGAACGCCCTGCCGAGGGAGACGGACGAGTATTATCAGGACATCACCTACAAGGAGATCGTCAAGCCCCAGCGGCATGAGATCCCCTTCAAGAACAACGTCGAATCCGTCATCGGCCAGCTCATCGAAAAGATGAAGAAGAACGGAGGAAAGTCATGAGATCCGTCATCACGAAGGACAATGTCCGCTTGTTCGCCTACGTCAGCGACGCTCTCCTGAGCGGTCCGGCCCGCGGCATCGTCATCGATTTCATGGGTCTCGGCGGCATGACGATGGTCGGGGAGGACACCGGGGACGGACGCGGCCGGCGCTACGGCGAGAAGGGCATCGTCTTCGTCATCCCCTACGTCAATCCGTGGGCGTGGATGAATCCCTTCGCCGTCCGCGAGACCGACGAGATCCTTGCCGCGGTCTATGAGCGGATCGGCGGCGAAGTCCCCCTCGTCGCGAGCGGCGGGAGCATGGGCGGGCTCTCCTGCCTCGTCTATACCCGCTATGCCGCGCGAACCCCGATCGCCTGCGTCGCGAACTGCCCGGTCTGCGATCTGCCGTATCACTATACCGAGCGCCCCGATCTGCCGCGCACCCTGTACAGCGCGTTCGGAGATGCGGACGCCGAAACGCTCGACGACGCGATGAAGAAGGCCTCGCCCTACCACCTCGCCATGAACCGCGAGATGCCCCGGATCCCCTACACGATCTTCCATTGCACCGCCGACCGCGCAGTCAACAAGGCGATGCATTCCGACCGCTTCGTCGCCGAGCTTGAGAAGTTCGCACCCGTTGACTACATCCCCGTCCCGGACCGCGACCATTGCGACCTCGGCCCCGACATGTGGGTGAAGTACGAGGAGACGATCCTCGGCGCCTTTCATTGAATTGCCCGAACAGAAGATAACAAAGAAAACAGAGGACGTTGAGCCTCTGTTTTTTCATGGCCTCCTCCCGAGGAATTCCATCGCCGGAACGGTGACCGCCGCCGCGATCCGCTCCTGATATGCCGGATCCGTGAGCAGCGCGCGCTCCTCGGGATTCGAGAGGAATCCGCATTCCACGAGGACCGCCGGGATCCGGATGCGGTGGAGCAGATAGATCGCGTCCGTCGCCCGCTTGATCTCGCGTCCGTTGGCCGGATCGAGCCGGAGCCGGGCGGAGGTGCGGATGCGGGCCGCGAGCTCTTCCGAGGCGTCCGTGTTCGGCGAATAATAGACCTGCATCCCCCGGCAGGACGGCTGCGGGAACTGGTTGATGTGGACCGAGACGAACGCCGCCGCCCCCGATTCCTCGGCGAAGCGCAGCCGGTTTCTCAGATCGTACGTCTTCTGCTTTCCGCGGTAGTCGTCAAGATCGTGGTAGTAGTCATAGAGCAGGACGTCCTCGGTCCGGGTCAGGGCGGCCGGAACGCCGAAGAGGGAGCAGAGATCGGCGATTTTCAGGCTGACGGCGAGGTTGAGGTCCTTTTCGAGGATGTCCCCCGCCGACGCCCCGCCGTCCTCTCCCCCGTGCCCCGGATCGATCACGAGGACCGGCTTCGGAGAGTTCGGCACATCGGCGTCCGACGAGGCGGGAACGGCGGGCATCCGGACCAGATCGAGCGCGGCGCGTCCGAGAAAGAAGCACCCCGCGGCCAGCATGACGGCGATCAGCGAATACTGCGCGAGCAGACGGATGAAGCTGTTTTTCTGCATGGCACGCCTCCTTTTGGGAGAGTATATGCGGGGGAGGGGAGGAGAAGAACGGGGAGAGAAAAGAGAAGTGTGAAGAGCTGAGGCAGAAATCTTCGGTTTCCAAGGATAAACGGTCGTGCGGCGGCATGAGAGATACCGTTTCACGACCGTTTGCTGTCATGGATCTGTTTTTTTATTCGGGTTCATTCATAGATCTTCGCCAACATCGCATAGCAATGCGCGTTTGCGGACTGATACAGGATCTGCCGCGGGTTGCTTTCGCTGTTTATGTCGTTCGTGTCCTTAGCGTTGTAACGCGACCAGCCCTTGATCCACGCGGGGCAGACGAGCCCGTCGTCCGAGCGGTTGTTCGCCCAGGCGTAGTCCAGCGCGGAGCGCATGTGCCCGACGTATTCGATGCAGCCCTCGTCATAGGCCGCGAGATCGGAGAAGCCCGAGACGAGGAACGACGTGAACCAGCTGTGCGACGGGTAGGAATACTCGCCCTTTTTCACGGTCCGGTCGCCGAATTTCTTGTCCGCGCCCTTCGCCGAGGCGAGCGCCGTTGCGAGAATGGCGTCCGCGCGGTCCGGATCCGTGTCGTGAAGGAGCTTATACAGATCCGCCCCGGTCGTCAGAAAGGTCCCCGTGTTGTAGGCGTACTGGGCGGTGTCGGTCTTTTCGATCTGATCCTTCAGCTCCGTCTTCTTCTCAAAGCCCTTTTTCAAAACGATGTTGTCGTACAGGCATTTGTTCGCGCGGTCCACGAAGACCTCCGTGCAGAAGTCGAAGAGGCGGAGCGCGGCGTCGAGATACCGTTCCCGCAGCCCTTCATACGGCGTGCCGGGCAGGACCTCGGCGAGCTTGGCGAACACCATGGCGGCGGAGGCCGTGGAGCAGGTGTTGATGGAGGCGCGGCTGTTCCCGCTGAACTGGAATTTCGCACCCCAGTTCCAGTAGATGCCGCAGAGGGCTCCCCTCGTCTCCCAGCCTTCCCCGAGGATCCAGTTCGTGATGTTCACGGCTTCCGCGAGATACGCCTCGTTCCCGGTGTTCACATAGGCATAGTAGAATTCCTTCGCCACCCAGACGTTGTCATCGAAGTAGATCCCGCCCGCGTCGGCGACGCTGGTGTCGATCCGCGCATCCCGCCGCCCCGCGGAATAGAAGGCGTAGGAATTCACGCTACCGTCGCATTCGCCGAAGGGCGCCATGACGTAATCCGGATTGTTCCAATACTGCGCGCCGGAGAGACGCGTCTTCTTCACGCGGTAGTGGCGCAGCCCGGTGATGAGCTCTTCGAGATACTCGAGAAAGAAGGCGCGATCCGGATGATCCGCGTCGAGGGCCTCGAGGATCCCGTTCACCATGCTCACCTGTTCGGTGAAGGGCCAGAGATAGGGGGTCCCGCCGCCCGGCGTCAGCTTGGAGAGACAGGTTTCGCTGTTCCAGTAGAGGTCGTGGATCGTCTTGGCATAAGTGATCGCGCGGTCGAGATTTTCCATGTGAAACTCCTCGTTTGTATAAGTGATCCGGGCCGGGAGCGACGCTTCGGGTTCGGGCTCCGGTTCCGGTTCAGGTTCGGATTCCGGTTCGGGTTCAGGCTCCGGTTCGGGTTCGGGTTCGGGATCCGCTTCAGGAGCGGGCGCTTCTGCTTCCGGTTCTTCGATGGGGGCGGGCTCCTCGACGGCGGGCTTGATCGCTTCGGTTTCCGGCTTTGCGGCAGCCGTTTCGGCGGGATCCGGAATGGGTTCCGGCACGGTCTGGGGCGAGCAGGCGGGGAAGAGCAGGAGGACGGCGAGGAGAAGCGCGGTTTTGCGGAGGAATTTGCGGTTCATGGTTGACTCCGATCCAAAAATCCATTATAATATACATGTTTGCATTATTATACCATTCTCGGACCGGGAATGCAAGGGGGAAATGATGAATCGGGTGCTTGTGATCGGCGGATGCGGCGCGGGAAAGACTACGTTCTCGAAAAAACTGGCGAGCATCACCGGCCTGCCGCTCACCCACCTCGATGTGCTCGGCTGGCGGGGCGACTGGGAAAAGGTCCCGCATGAGGAATTCGACGAGGCGCTCGCCGCTGTTCTCCGGGAGGAGCGCTGGATCATCGACGGCAACTACACCCGCTCGCTCCCCGAACGGCTCCGGCGCGCGGACACGGTCTTCTGGTTCGATCTCCCCGGCATCGCCTGCCTCACGGGCGTCGTCGGACGGGTGATCCGGAATCGCGGGCGGGCGCGGGACGATATGGGCGGGAACTGCCGAGAGACGCTGGATCGGGAACGGCTCTCCTTCTTCCGGTACGCCCTGACGATGAACCGTAAGATCCGCCCCCGCATCCGCGACGCGCTGAACGACGCACCCGGGGTGACGGTAATCGTTTTTCATTCGCGGCGGCAGGCGGACCGGTATCTCCGAACGCTGGCCGACGGGAACAAGGAGGAGCAGGATGGATTGGAGTGAACTCGAAGCGAAATGCGCGGCGTGTCACGGCTGCGCGCTCTGGCAGACCCGGACGAATCTCGTGTTCGGGACCGGCAGCCGCACGGCGTCCCTGATGTTCGTCGGGGAAGCGCCCGGCGAGCAGGAGGACAAAACCGGGATCCCGTTCGTCGGCGCGGCGGGTCAGCTGCTCGACAAGTACCTCGAGGCCGTCGGCATCGCGCGGGAGGAGGTCTACATCGCAAACATCCTCAAGTGTCGTCCGCCCCGCAACCGCGACCCTCTTCCGGAGGAACAGGACGCCTGCATCGGGCATCTCCGCGAGCAGGTGAAGCTGATCCGCCCGAAGATCATCGTCTGCCTCGGCCGCATCTCCGCCATGCGCCTGATCCATCCGGACTACCGCATCACGAAGGAGCACGGGCAGTTCGTGAAGAAGGGCGCGTTCCTGCTCACCGCGGTCTACCACCCCTCGGCGCTTCTGCGCGACGCGTCGAAGAAGGAGGACATGTACCGCGACATGAAGGAGATCAGCCGCATCCTGCGCGATATGGAATCGCAGACATGAAGCAAAAAGATCCGGCCCCTCGAGGTCGGATCTCTTTTTCGGGATGTTTGTTCGGTCTTACTGCGTCTGCACGGAGTAGTTCGGCGCTTCCTTGGTGATGGAGATGTCGTGCGGATGCGATTCTCTCAGACCGTTGCCGGACATCTTCACGAAGCGTCCGGTGAGCTTGAGGTCCTCGATCGTCGGCGCGCCGCAGTAGCCCATGCCGGAGCGGAGACCGCCCATCAGCTGGAACACGGTGTCGGCGAGTCTTCCCTTGAAGGGAACGCGGCCTTCGACGCCTTCCGGAACGAGCTTGCGCGCGTTCTCCTGGAAGTAGCGGTCCTTCGAGCCCTTTTCCATGGCAGCGAGGGAGCCCATGCCGCGATAGACCTTGAATTTTCTGCCCTGGTAGATCTCGCTCTCGCCGGGCGCTTCTTCGCAGCCCGCGAGCAGGGAGCCGACCATGATGACGTCCGCGCCCGCCGCGATGGCCTTCGGGAGGTCGCCGGAGTACTTGATGCCGCCGTCCGCGATGACCGGGATCCCGGCCTCAGCCGCTTCGGAATAGGCGTTCATGACCGCGGTGATCTGCGGAACGCCGATGCCGGCGACCACGCGCGTGGTGCAGATGGAACCGGGGCCGATACCGACCTTGATGGCGTCCGCGCCGGCGGAGATCAAATCGTGCGCGGCTTCCGCGGTGGCGATGTTGCCGCCGATGAGCTGGGCGTCCGGGAAGGCGGATTTGACCCGGTCGATGCAGTCGAGGATGTTCTGGGAGTGGCCGTGCGCCGAGTCGAGAACGAGCGCGTCCGCACCCGCCTTGAGAAGCGCGCCCGCGCGTTCCACGACGTCCTTCGTCACGCCGATGGCGGCGGCGCAGAGGAGGCGGCCCTGGGAATCCTTCGCGGAGTTCGGGTACTGATCGGCCTTTTCGATGTCCTTGATGGTGATGAGACCGCGGAGCTTGAAGTCGCCGTCGACGATCGGGAGCTTCTCGACCTTGTTGCGGCGGAGGATGTCACGGGCCTGTTCGAGCGTGGTGCCGACGGGGACCGTGATCAGGTTTTCCTTCGTCATGACGTCGTCGATCTTCACGTTGAAGTCGGTCATGAAGCGCAGGTCGCGGTTGGTGATGATGCCGACAAGATGGCCCTCGTGGTCGCAGATCGGCACGCCGGAGATCTTGTACTTGCCCATGAGCTCGTCGGCTTCATAGACGTAATTCTCGGGATGGAGGAAGAAAGGATTCGTGATGACGCCGTTTTCGCTTCTCTTCACGCGCTCCACCTGGTCGCACTGCGCTTCGATGGGCATGTTCTTGTGGATGACGCCGATGCCGCCCTCGCGTGCCATGGCGATCGCCATTTCGGTTTCGGTGACGGTATCCATCGCCGCGCTCATGAGCGGGATGTTGAGCGTGATTTTGTTTGTCAGGCGTGTTTTGAGGGAAACGGTGCTCGGGAGGACCTCGCTCTTCTGGGGGATGAGGAGGACGTCGTCAAAGGTCAGGCCTTCGTAAGCGATTTTGTTTGCGATCACGTTGTTCGACATCTGGGATACCATGCCTTTCTTCAAAATTTTCGATCAAAGATGATGGGACGGAGAGCATCGCGTAACCGATGGATATTTTTGTTATTATACTGGATATGCCCCGCAAAGTCAATCGGGAAAGAGCACAAAGTTTGCGGGCCGGAATTGGAGGTTTTTGCATGTCCCGGCGTCCTCAACAGCCGATTGAAAACAAAACAACAAATGGATCATTGACTTTTCCCGCCCGGCGCGGTATCATGAAGGCACACCGGTGAATTCAAAGGAAAGAGGAAAACGACATGATCAAACTGGGAGAAAGGATCAAGGAACTGCGGCTCCGGGACGGCAGGACGCAGGAATCGCTGGCGAACGAGCTCGGCGTGACGGCGCAGGCCATCTCGCGCTGGGAAAAGGGGATCTGCTACCCCGACATGGAGCTCATCCCGCCGCTCGCAAACATCTTCGGCGTCACCATCGACGAGCTCTTCGGCTACGACAACGAACGCGCGAAAAAGGTCGACGCGCTCGCGGAGAAGATCGACGAAATGAACCGGCAGAACAACGGCGAGGACGTCTCGACGGACGAATGCATCGCGCTCGCCCGGGAGTCCCTGATCGAGTTCCCCGGCAGCGAAAAGCTCACCCTCGCGCTGGCGTCCGCCTTATACAACGCGGGCTATGTGCGGCGCGGCGAGCATCACCTCGTCGGGGCGGACGGGTACAGCCTCTACGACGTCGAGCGGCACAGGACCTACCCGGAGTGGCGGGAGGCCGTCAAGCTCTACGAAAAGCTCCTCCCGACCCTGACCGACGGCGGGATGCGGCAGCGGGCGATGACGGAGCTGGCACAGCTCTATGTCAACCTCGGTGAACACGACCGGGCCATGCAGCTGGCGGAATCCGCGCCTGACTTCTTCGCCTCGAAGACCTTTCTGCGCATCAAGGCGTTCGACGGAGAGGGAGCCGTCGCGGCAACCGGGGAGGCGCTTCTCGAAACCGTGCGGACGTGTGCGGAGCTCATCGAGTGCATCGTCCTGACGGATGGCAACCTCCCGCTCCGGACTGCGGCAGAGCTGCTCGAGAACGCCGTCCAAATGCTCGGCCTCGTCTGCACCGACGGCTTCTTTGGACGGCTGTCCGGCTTCATCGCGTGCCTCGAGATGCTCCGATCCTATTATCTGTGGCTCGCGGACGAGCGTGACGCCGCCTTCCTCGCGCTGGATCGGGCGCTGGAAGCTGCGCGGGCATCCGACCGTCTCCCGGCCGAAGGAACGTACTCCTACACCGCGCCCCTCCTTTGCCATGTGAAGGTGCAGGCGTCGGGATCGGGCAGCCCCTTCGCGCCGGAGCTTCCGGACGTCTGGCCGTGGTGGAGCGTGCCGGAATACGACCGGGTGAAGAGCGGGATGACGGCCGATCCGCGCTGGGACGACTGGGTACGGCGGACAAAGGAACTCGTCTGAGTGCATGAAAGAAAGGACTTCCATCCCATCTGCGGAGAAGGAAGTCCTTTTCATGTGATGCCGTTATTCGCCCCGGCCGCATTGCCAGCCGATCCACCCGGAGGCGAACGGATCGCCGCGGCGGCGCAGTTCCGCGAGGAGCTTTTCGCCGAGCTCGGCCATGATCTCCCGGTACGCGGGATCCTTCGCGCGGTTTACCAGCTCACCCGGATCAAGCGTGAGATCGTAGAATTCGTCGATGTCCGTCGCGTTCCAGATATACTTGTATCGATCCGTGCGGATGCCGCGCTGGGTGAAGAGCCCGAACTGCTGGCCGTTCGAGGTGAAGACCGCATAGTCCGGCGTCTCCTTCCCGCTCACGTAATCCATTGCCGCGTGGCCGTGCCGTGTGCTTTCCGCCGCCATCCCGACCGCCGCTTCCACCGTCGGCGCGACATCGAGGGAGCTTGACGCGAAGCGGGTCACGCGCTGCGGCTCGATCCCCGGTCCCTTGACGATGAACGGGACGTGCACGACGCTGTCGTAGAGGATGTAGTGCTTGTCCATCATGCCGTGGTCGCCGGAGGTGTCGCCGTGATCCGAGAGGAAGACGATGAGCGTGTCGTCGGCCTGGCCGGTCTCGTCGAGCGCGTCGAGGATCTGCCCGATCGCCGCGTCCGTCTGGGAGATCATCCCATAGTAATATGCCGCGGTCGGCGCGAATTCCTCCCACGTCCGCCCTTCGAGGTGCCAGTTTTCGATCTGTTTCTTCTGGATGTACGGCTTGCCCTCGAGCGTGTCGCCGAAGCCAGGCCACGGTTCCATGTCCTCGGGGCGGTACATCGTGTCGTAGGGCGCGGAGGGACGGCAGGGAAGATGCGGATCGGTGATGTCCACCCACACATGCCACGGCCTGCCAGCGTTCTCCCGGATGAAGTCCGCGGACGTCTTGCAGATCCGCCAGGTCTTCGTGTCCTCGACGGCGATCGGATTGGAGCAGCCGAACCACGAATTCGGGTAGTCGATCGGGCCGTATTTCTCCCCGATCTCCCGCGACCACGCCGCGCTGTCGAAGATCGTCTCGTAGCCGAACGCACCTTCATCGCCGTTCGGAGAGGCGTCCCATTTTCCGGCGAAGGCGCAGCGGACACCGCGGTTCCGGAGCTCAGAGACCCAGGTGGGGACCGCCGGATCCGCGCCGCGGGTGTTGATGAAATTGTAATTGAAGAGCGCGCCGATGGAATCGGGCTGCACCCCGGTGAGCATCGCCTGACGGGAGGGAGCGCAGACGGGGAGGGGCGTGTAGGCATTCTCGAAGAAGAGGCCTTCGGAGGCGAGCCGGTCGATGTTGGGGGTCTTCACGGGCCGGATCCCCGCCGCGCCCACGCAGTCATACCGCAGCTGATCGACGACGAGCAAGAGTACGTTCATTCTATTACCTCACTATGAATATGACGCTGGATGTCGCTGCAAACAAAATGGAAACGATCATGAATCAACGAATTCGGATATCGAAGAACTACAAAACCGTTTTCACGGAAAAACGCATCTCGGGCTTGATCTGTGTTGATACCCTCGGGCGTTTGATGCTGTTTTCCGCCGAGTTCAATGATGATTTTATGTGAAGGAATACAGAAATCTACAATATAACACTCAATGACCATCTGTCGGCGGACTGTGATCGGAAGTAGTTTCAGAAAATCATACCACAAATGTTTTTCTTCGGGTGTCATGTTCTTCCGGAGTGTTTTGGAGACGGGAGTGTTTTTACTTCCGGGATGTATACTCATAAATCAACGGTTCATAGATCATAACTTCCCCCTCATCCGCCCTATCGGGCACCTTCCCCGCCCAAGGGGGAAGGCACAACGTACAGGCGTGCACAAAGGAAAGCGCATTTTCATACGAGTATTGGTACAGAGATTCATGGATATCGCTGCACAAACGCAAGGCTTCCCCCTCGGGCGGGGAAGCTGGCGCCGAAGGCGACTGATGAGGGGGAACAAAGGTTGCTTGTTCGCGTAATTCTGCGCGCAGGTACTTTATGAGTTAGCCAGAATATATCTCGCGGCGTCCATGCCGGTCTCGGAGCCGATCTTGCCGTCCTCCATGCCCTCGAACTCCACGGACACATATCCGTCGTACCCGGCGTCCCGGATCGTCGTGAGGATCGTCCAGAGATCGAGGTCGCCCTGCGCGAGGATCGAACCGCGGAGCATCGAGATGCCGGAGTTGGAGGAGAACCAGCACCCGGAGTCGCAGCGGAACAGCCCGCCGTTGCCCGTCAGACGGTCCGCGCGGCGGATATAGAAGTCCTTCAGATGCACCATCTTTGCGATCGGCGCGCACTTCTTCACGGCGACGGTCGGGTCCTCGTCCACGCAGGTGAAGTTGCCCGTGTCGAGCAGCAGGCCGAAGTTCTCGCGGCCAACGGCGTCGATGAGGCGGATCACGCGGTCGGAGCCGTTGATGAAGAAGCCGTGGTTCTCCACGAGCGTCGTGATCCCGTACTGCGCTGCGTAATCGGCAAGCTCCCGGCAGGTCTCGACGGCGATCGGGAATTCCCGCTCAAACGCGAGGGGCGTGTTCGATTCGAGCGGGCGGCGGAAGGAGGACACGTCATGCCGCATCTGCTTCAGACCGAGCTTCGCCGCGACGTCGATGTGCCGCTTCAGGCGCTCCACTTCCGCCCGTCTCGCGTCGGGATCCTGCTTCAACAGGTCGCCGAGGACCGCGTAGTTCGAGAGCGGGAGGTCGATTTCCTTCGAGACGTTCCGGATCTCGGCGATGAGGGGTTCGTTGAATTCGCCGGTCCGGTCGTCATGCAGGGTGAAGCCGAAGGGAACGAGCTCGATGTGCTCCGCGCCCTTTTCCTTTGCGAACCGCATGACCTCGCAGACGGACATGAGCCCGCCGCAGATGTAGTTGTTCATGCTGTAGCTTGTGAGACCGATTTTCATGGCATAAAATCCTTTCTGGATTGATTTTTCAGATTTGACGGATCACCGGAAGACCCACCGGGCGCCGATGCCGGGCGGATCCGAGTCCTCCTGACCGCCCCGGGTGACGGCGGCGAAGAACTGTCCCTTCGCGAGCCCGGACGGATCCCGGACATAGAGCCGGATGTACTCGTATTCGCTCCGGTTCGATATCAGACGGTCGAGCCAGCGGTATTCGCCGGAATTCGAGACCTCGACGAGAAGGGAATTCCCCCGGACCTCCAGAACCCGCGCGATGAGGAACTGATCGGACAAGAGCGCGATCCCGGCGGCGAGGACAAGGAAGATGAGGAGCAAAACGATCAAAACTACGGTTTTCTTTTTCGATTTCGCCATGCGGCCCTCCTTTCCCTGAAACCCGCCCCGCGGATTTCTTTCTTGCTTCTTACTCTTTCATTGGAAAGTCACTTTTGATTGACGAGCTTGTAGATCTCGTTCTTCCCGACGCCCCGCGCCTTGGCCGCCGCCTTGATCGCGTCCATGCGGGACAGCCCGGATGCTTCGAGCAGCGCGACGTGCTCCGCGGCGTCCTCGGGATAGTCCCCGCGCGTCTCTTCTTCCGGACGCCCGCCGAGGATGAGGACGTATTCGCCGCGGGGTTCGCGCTCCTCGTAATGCTTTCTGGCGCCTTCCACCGTCGTGCGGAGGATCTCCTCGTTCAGCTTCGTCAGCTCCCGGCACAGGGCGAGCGGACGGGCGGCGAAATCCGGCATGAGGTCGTCGAGCGTCTGGCGGAGCCGGTGCGGCGCTTCGTAGAGGATGACGGTGCGCTCTTCGTTTTTCAGCGCTTCGAGGCGTGCCGCGCGGTCCTTCTTCGCCGTCGGGAGAAAGCCCTCGAAGACGAACCGCCCCGTCGGCAGCCCGGAGAGCGCGAGCGCGGTGACGGCGGCGCAGGAGCCCGGGATCGCGGTGACGGGGACCCCCGCCTCGGCACAGAGCCGGACGAGATCTTCGCCGGGGTCGCTGATCGCGGGCATCCCGGCGTCCGTCACGAGCGCGCAGGATTCTCCCCGCGCAAGCCGTTCGACGATGGCCGGGCCGCGTTCCCGCTTGTTGTGTTCATAATAGCTCACCATCGGCTTCGAGATGCGGAACCGCGCGAGGAGCTGCCCGGAATTCCGGGTGTCCTCCGCCGCGACAAAATCCACCTCGGACAGGACCTTCTGCGCGCGGGGCGAGAGGTCGGCGAGGTTTCCGATCGGGGTTGCGACGAGGTAGAGCGTGCCGCCCGTGACGGCGTTTTTTTCGGGTCGTTCTTCCATGGCGGGCCTTTCGTGGTTCAGTCGTTGAAAAGATGGGACAGGGTGAAATCGTCGTAGATCGCCTGCATGTCGGAGGTGTAGACGCCGCCCGGATCATCCGGGGAGATCACGAGCGGACGGGCCGTCACCAGTCCTTCCGCGGCGCCCTTTTTCGCCTCGACGAGGACGAGCGAGGGCGGGGAAGCGGGCGTCGGATGCACAAAAACCATCCGCTTCGGCTCGAGATTCGCCTCTCGCAGGGAGACGAGGAGCTCTGTCAGCCGGTCCGGGCGGTAGACGACGGTGAAGCACCCGCCCCACCGAAGGATCCGGGAGGCGGCGAGCGCAAAATCGCGGATCGTGCCGTTTTCCTCGCGCCGCGCCGCGTTCATCTCGTCGGCGTCACTCACAAAGCCCGATCCCGCACGCAGATACGGGGGATTCGAGAAGACCGCGTGGACCTCGCCGCCGGTTTCGCGCACACCGAGCTCCCGCACGTCGCCCTCCCAGGCATCGAGCCGGTCCGGGAAGCCGTTGAGCGCGGCGTTTCGCCGGATGAGGGAGGCGTACGCGGGCTGGATCTCCGCCGAGAGGATGCGCCTGAACTTTTCGCGGGCGAGGCAGAGCAGGGAGACGACGCCGGTGCCGCCCCCGAGCTCGACCGCCGTGCCGGAGGGAACTGCCCGGACAAACGCCGCGAGCAGATAGCTGTCCGTCCCGAAGGTCAGACCACGGCGGCGGGAGAGGAGCGTCAGACGCTCGTTGATGGGGGTGAGCCGCTCTTCGGGAGAGGGCCGGAGTTCATCGTTCATGGGAGTGAATGGGGCGAGCGAACGAAAAAGGAGGAGTGAGAAAACTCACACTCCCCCATTCGCGCCTCGCGCAGAATTATTCTTCGTCCGGCTTCGGTGCCTCGACGGGGCAGACGCCCGCGCAAGCGCCGCATTCGATGCATTCGTCCGGGTTGATCACATACTTGCCGTCCTTCTCGGAAATCGCTTCCACGGGACATTCGCCAGCGCAGGTACCGCAGCCGATGCATTCGTCTTCGTTGATTTTGTAAGCCATGATGACACCTCCGTGTTTTGGGATAATTCATTGTATCACACAAACCACGGAAATGTAAAGTGGGGAGCGGGAAATATCAGAAAATTTACAAATAGTTAGCCTCTGCTTATTCCGCAGATCCGGCTTTATCCCTGCTTTTCCGCGCGCCGGGAAGCCTTGGTGGAGAGGACGGTCACGATGTCGCGGTGATAGGTCTTGGTGTCGTCGCCGATCTTGACCTTGATGAAGCCGGTGAGCGGGTGGATCTCCGTCACGTTCCCCACGCCGTCCGGGGTGCGCACCGTGGCGTCGAGGGGAGGCGTCTGCGCGATCTCGGCCTCGTAGGTCTCGTGCTCGAAGCGGAGGCAGCACATCAGCCGTCCGCAGGCCCCGGAGATCTTCGCGGAGTTGAGCGAGAGATTCTGCTCCTTCGCCATCTTGATCGAGACCTGCGCGAAGTCGGAGAGGAAGCACGAGCAGCAGAACGGACGCCCGCAGACGCCGAGCCCGCCGAGCATCTTCGCCTCGTCGCGGATGCCGATCTGCCTCAGCTCTATCCGCGTGTGGAAGACGGACGCGAGGTCCTTCACCAGCTCGCGGAAGTCCACGCGGACCTCGGCGGAGAAATAGAACAGGAGCTTCGAGTTGTCAAAGGTGTATTCCGCCCGGATGAGCTTCATCGGGAGGCGGTGGTCCTCGATCTTCTGCAGGCAGATCTCGAAGGCCTCGTCCTCGAGCGCGCGGTTGGCCTCCCAGCGGTCGGTGTCCTTGTCGGTCGCGACGCGGAGGAGGGGACGGAGGGGGGGCACGATCTTCGACGCGGGGACGAATTCGTTCGCCGACGCCGCGAAGCCGTATTCGATGCCGCGCGCCGTCTCGACGATGACGGGATCTCCCGCCTGCACCGCGTTCTGTCCGGGCGCGAAATAGTAAACCTTGCCGCCGTCGCGGAACCGCACGCCCACGATCTCGACACATTCAGCGGCTGCGTCCCGCTCTTCGGGGACGAGGATTTCGTTGTCCATGATATTGATCTCCTGCGCTTATGCGCTTGTATTCATTCTGTTCCGCCGTCCGGCCGTCACGCGTTCGCGGCGAGCGCGGTCATGACGAGCGACGGGGTGACGTTCGCGGCGATGTCCTCCTCGGCATGGGCCAGCTTCGCCATGAGGTCGGCGCAGCGCCGGAGGGAGATCCGCTTCGCGTAGGGGGGGATGCCGTCCCGCTCGCTGAAAAAGAGGAGGGTGCCGCCGCGCTTCTCGGCGAGAATGTCCCGCACCGCGAACCGCGCGAGGGTGAGGATCTGCCTCAGCCGCATCCGATCCTTCGGCTGGAGCGGGAGGGAGAGGAGATACGCCGCCGTCTCGGACCGCCTGCCCGCGAAGAGCAGCCGCACGAGCTCCGCCGCCATGCGGTAGTTCTCGAGCGCGTCGCCGCCGTCCCTGTAAAGCGCTTCCGCCGTGCCGAGCGCGCCGTTTGCGAGATGCGCCGCCGTCACGAGGCGTTCCCGGTCCGCGCCGGGGATCTTCTTCTCGAGCCATTCCTCGATGAACGCCGGCTGGAATCGCTCCATGCGCAGCACGGGCGCGCGGCTCCGGATGGTTTCGAGCAGGAGCGAGGCGTCCTCGCAGAGGAGGAAGAAGAGCACATACGGCGGCGGCTCCTCGAGCGACAGCAGAAGCGCGTTCTGCGCCTGCACCGTCATGAGGTGCGCGTCCTCGATGAAGTAAAACTTCCGCTCGCCGTCGTTCGGGGTGACGTAGAGCGTTTCCTTGACGCTCCGGATCTCGCCGACGCCGAGGGTCGCCCGGTCGCCGCGGGATACCGTCAGCACGTCGACGGAGGAGCCGCCGAGGATCTTGCGGCAGGAGAGACAGGTCCCGCAGGGCAGAGGCCGGTCCGGATCCGCGCGGTGCTCGCAGAGGGTCGCGGCGGCGATGAGGCGGGCGGCCGTATGTCTTCCGGAGCCGGGCGGACCTTCGAGGATGTAGGCGTGGGCCGTTTTTCCGCCTTCTGCATCGGACGCGAACAGGCGGCGCAGACGGTCATTGCCGCAAAGCGATGGAAAAACGATCCGCTCCCCCATGTCGACCTCCGGATTTGCTAAAAACTGATTCAGTCTATTATATCATAATCGGGACCGCTTTGTCAAATCCTATGGACAAGAATTTCGGCGGACGGGGAGAAAAACCGGAACATGACAGGAATGACAAAACGCGGACACGGCCGGATCGCGGCGGCTGTTTTGACCGTGCTCTTCGCGGCGGTCCTCGGCGGGGCGGCTGCCTTCCGGGCGGAGCGCGCGCAGGCGATGAGGACGGCGGAGCGGGCGGGTCTGACGGCCGAAACGGACGCGGCGGTTTACCGGCTCGCGGAAGACGCCGGGGACGGAATGCTCGCGTATCACGGGGCGATGGCGGCGTCGGAATGCGCGGCGAGGGCGGGGGATGTCGCGGCAGCGGAGGCGTTCGCCGATCTCGCGGAGATCATCCGGCGGCGCGGTGTCGAGCGGGCGCCCGTGCGGGAGACGGTCGAGGCGTATTTCCGCGGGACGCTTCCCGATCCGGCAGCATCGGACGGCGGACGATCCGAGCCGATCCCGGAATCGGTGCTCCCGGCAGCCGGCAGAGCGGAGGCGTGCGCGCAGAAGATCGTCGGGGCGTGCGCGAAGCTCTCGCGGGGGACGGTGCGCCCGGGGGACCGGATCCTCTATACGGCGTCGAACGCGTATGTGCTCGTCGACGCGCGGACCGGGGAGCCCGTCGAGTTCAGCCTGTCCCTCGCGCCGGGGGAGGACCGCCTCGATGCCCGATCCTGCGCGGATGCCGCCCGGGCGTATATCCGGGAAGCCTGTCCGTCCGCCGATGCCGGAGGAGTTGACGCGCGCGTCACATTTCCCGAACCGGGCTTCGCGTGGGTGCGGCTCGGCGGCGCATCGGTGCGGGTGCGGCGGGACAACGGCAAAATCGTCGGGCTCGTGCGGGTGTGAAAAGCGCTTCGGGGTTCGGATCCAACAGGTCGTTTTTCTTCAGATCGGCATGCTCCCCGTCGACGACTGGATGAACATGTACGGCGGCAGACAGTAAATAAGAAACCCGAAACAGGACAAAGCCCCGGAACGGACGAATCGCTCCGAGGCTTGTTTCGTTTTTCAGAAGTGACGCTTATTTCCACCCCTTCATCTTGCCGCTGTATTCGAGCAGCTTGATGAAGTGGCCGCCGACGACGGTGCGGTGCTGGAAGCCTCTCTGCTGCGCCGTCACGGTGAAATACCAGTCGGTAGCCGGGACGCGGGAGAGGGAACAGTTGTACGCCTTCCAGAGCGGCGCGACGTATTCCTCGAAATCGTCCCGTCTCCCGGCGAGGGTCGCGGTCCAGACGAGCCAGTCGGACTTCGTGTAGGTCTCGCGGTTGTCGAGCGGCATCCCGTAGGCGTTGATGTGGTGCTTGTAGGACGCGAATTCGGTCGCAAGGACGCCGGGATCCATGACGCCCGTGC
>JAFPWV010000137.1 GCA_017412675.1 Clostridia bacterium | reverse complement strand
TATTCTGGCTGGCAGCGTGAAGAACAAGGCGACCGCAGATGCGGATCCTGTGGATCCTGAAGATCCGGATTCTCCGAAGCCTCATGGTGAGGACGAGGTAGAGACCGGTGATAAGGAGGATCCTGACAATCCGCCTCCGATTGAAGAGCCGAATCCCAGCCTTGATGTTGTGAAGAGAGTTACCTCTAAAGCCGCCAATGGAGATGCCTATGTGCTGGATGAGGAAGTCACCTACACGATTACTGTTAAAAACGATGGTAACCTTCCGATCACCAATGTTAAGGTAAAGGATGATCTGACTGGCCTAGACGAAACAATCGACAAACTCGAACCCGGCGATACTAAGACGTTCAACACCACTTACACCGTTACGAAGGACGATGTCGAAGCCGGCAGCGTGAAGAACGTAGCGACTGCTGACGGCGAGAACAAATCTGATAAACCGACAGATCCTGGTGAAGATGAAGTCGAAGTCAAGACCGGTGAGAATGAAGAAGAACTGCCTCCGTATGTTCCTTCTCACGTCAACATCCATGTCTATAAGGTTTGGAAGAATGACGGAGATGTGGCTGCAGAGACACGTCCCGCAAGCGTTACGGTTGTTCTTCTGAAGAACGGCAAACCGGTTGCAAAGAAGCAGCTGAACGAAGAGAATCATTGGCACTGCGAGTGGCATAGAGAAAATGATGGGTTCTACGAAGATTATTCTGTCGAAGAACTTCCCGTCGAAGGATATGTAACGACGATCAAATGGAAGATTGACGGCAACAATCCGAACGGCGGCAGAATCTATACTGTCACGAACACGATAACCAATCTGATTGACGACCACGTCGCATACAGCGTCGGTTATCCCGACGGAACGGTAGGTCCGAACCGCAACATCACGCGTGCTGAAGTGGCGACGATCTTCTTCCGCCTGCTGACCGATGAAGCGCGTGACCGTTACTGGAGCCAGACCAACCCGTACACCGACGTGATGCCGGAAGCATGGTACAACAACGCGATCTCGACACTGAGCAACATGGGTATCCTGAACGGTTATGCAGACGGCACCTTCCGTCCGAACAACCCGATCACCCGTGCTGAACTGACGAAGATTGCGAGCAGCTTCTTCGGCACCGCGGATCTGAGCGACAAGGTCAGCAGCTTCACGGATGTATCGAGCGACGCATGGTACAGCAGCTTCATCAAGGCAGCGGAAGACCTCGGCCTGGTGAACGGTTACGGCGACGGAACGTTCCTGCCGGATAACTACATCACCCGTGCAGAGACCTTCGCGATCGTGAACCGTACGCTGAAGCGCGCACCGCACAAGGATCACCTCCTGCCCGGATACATGATGAATGTGTTCCCGGACAACATGGACACCAGTGCGTGGTACTTCGCGGATGTTCAGGAAGCGACCAACTCCCACGACTACAAGTGGGTCACGGAAGGCACGAAGACGGTGGAAGAATGGACCGCGAAACTCCCTGAGCGCGACTGGACTGCACTGGAACACTCCTGGTCCGATTCTCACATCAACTGAGCGTTAACCGCGAAAGCAAAACAACAAAGCATCATTCATGAAAGAGCCCTCCCTGTTGTACAAGCAGCAGGGAGGGTTCTCTCTGTAAAGTCAGAGAACTGCCCTCAATGCCGAGTGGTATATGAAAAACAGTCACATCGTGAACCGATCGTCGTTGCTTTCATCAAAGATATATGCTTGTCCGAGATGCGCTTTCCTTCTTGACAACCTCCTCCGCTTGGTGTACAATGGTTTAAAAGCTCATCCTGATTTCACGGAGGCACGCATATGAGCACAGCGCCGAAACGTCAGATCGTCAATATCGTCAATTTCATACGGGACGTCGAGCCGCGGGGGCCGGTCGATCTCGTCGAGCCCGTCCGGGAACAGATCGCCCTGATGAAGCGGCACCGTCTGCCGGGGACCTTCCTGCTGCAGTACGACGCCCTGATCGACCCGGTCTACACGGAGATGCTGAAGGCGCTCGATCCGGATGAATTCGAGATCGGCGTGTGGTTCGAGATCGTCGAGCCTCAATGCCGCGCCGCCGGGATCCCGTGGACCGGGCGTTACCCGTGGGACTGGCACGCACATTGCGGTTTCTCCGTCGGGTACACGAAGCCCCAGCGCGAGAAGCTCTGCGACGTCCTGTTCGAAAAGTTCAGGGAAATCTTCGGCTGCTATCCCCGCGTCTTCGGCTCGTGGTTCTTTGATTCGCACACCGCGAGGTATCTCTCCGACACCTACGGCATCGACGCGATGTGCAACTGCAAGGAGCAGTACGGCACGGACGGCTATACCCTCTGGGGCGGCTATTACGGGCAGGCATACTACCCGAGCCGCGAGAACGTCTTCATCCCCGCACAGTCCGAGGCCGAACAGCTCCCCGCGCCCCTCTTCCGGATGCTCGGCTCCGACCCGGTCTATCAGTACGATTTCGGCATGAGCGCGGAGAGCGGCGCGCAGAAGGTACAGGGCGTCATCACCCTCGAACCGGTGTACAACGGCGGGGGCGGCGGCGTTCCCCGGTGGGTCGACTGGTTCCTCAGGGAGAACTTCAACGGCGACTGCCTCACCTTCGGGTACGCGCAGGCAGGGCAGGAGAACAGTTTCGGCTGGCCGGGCATGAAGAACGGGCTGGAATATCAGTTCGCGCGGTTTGAGGAACTCGCGGCGGAGGGGAAGATCACCGTCGAACGGCTCGGCGATACGGGACGCTGGTTCAAGAAGACCTACGCCTCGACTCCGGCTTCCGCGATCACCGCGCACACCGCGTTCGACGATCCCGAAAAGAATTCCGTCTGGTATTCGACGAAGCACTACCGCGTGAACCTGTATGCCGATCACGGAGACTTCCGCATCCGGGACCTGCACGTCTTCGACGAGCGCTTTCCGGATCCCTTCGAGGAGCGCGTCTGCGAATCCAATGAAGCGGCATACGAGACCCTCCCCGCCGCGGACGGAAACCGTCACAGCGGGTGTGGGACGGTCGCCGGGATCCGCATCCTCCGGGGCGGCAAGACCGTACCCGCCAGGAAGATGACCTTCACCGATCTCGGGAACGGCGCGGCGCATGTGGATTACGGGAGCTTTGCGGTCCTGCTTTCCGAGGACGGTCTGGCGGTGGAATCGGATGCCGACTTCACGCTTGCCTACCGGTTCGGCAAGACGGACGATCACATGCCGGCGGTCGTCTCCTGCGGGGGAAAGGAACTGCGGCTGTCTTACCACGGCGCGGAATACGGCATTGCGCTGCGGGCCGGGACGTTTGCCTCCCCGGTCCTGGTGCGTTCGGAAAACCGTCGCGCCGAGGCGGTGTTTGCCGTCGGAAGATCCTGAACGGAATCGCTCATCACGGAGAGGAGAACGATCATGAAAAAACGGTTTTGCCTGATGCTTGCAGTCCTGCTCGCCGCGGGAGCGTTTGCCTCCTGCGCCGCGCGCAACACCGAAACGCCCGACGCCGGGGTATCGCCGCAGGGAACAGCTGACGCCGGTACGGTGCCCGAGCCCGAAACGGCGCCGGAGACCGAGGAGGAGATCCCCGCCCCGCCCGTCGAGGACATGAAAGGCGCGGTACTCACGATCATGAACATGACGCCGTCCGCGTTCAACTGGGCGAACACCCAGATCTTTGCCGCAGAGATGAACGGCGAGATCCTCAACGATGCGCTCTACGCCCGCGAACAGAAGGTGGAGGAGCTCTACAACTGCTCCATCGAGGAGCGCGAGACCACGGACAGAGGCGGCGGTGACATGAGCGCGGCGGTCAAGTCCGGCGACCATGTGTGCGACACCTGCATGGTGTTCGACGCCAGCATTTCGGGCATCCTCACGCAGGGCGTCCTCCTCCCATGGGGTGAGCTCGATCTCGATCTGACCACGCCATGGTGGGACAGCGCGGCGACGGAGCAGTACAATTTCTACGGCATCCAGGCGGCGGTGTCCGGCGCGTTCAGTCTGTACAACTATTCTACGCGGCATTGCTACGTCTTCAACAGCGACATGCTCGAAAGTGTCGCGCCGGGGACCGATCTTTACAACGAAGTCCGCGAAGGGACCTGGACCGTCGACCGGCTCTATGAGCTCGGCGCCGCAGGTGTTCTCGACCTCAACGGCGACGGCGCGATGGACAAGAACAACGACCAATGGGGCATCGTCTCCTCCGTGACGCGGCATTACAGCGCGCTGCTCGCGGGAGCAGGGGTGAAGTACATCGACCGCGGCGAGGACGGCGTGCTCGCGTTTGCCATCCCGGGCAGCGAGTATGCGCAGAACGTCATCTCCAAGCTCGTGCAGCTCAACGTCGGCAACGACATTTACACGAGCGGCACGAACGACATCGGCGGCGGCGCGGAATCCCCGATCTTCTATGAGGGACGGGCGCTGTTCATCGCGGCGTACGTCGGCGAAGCGGCCCGGATGCGCGACATCGAATTCAACATCGGCATCGTTCCCCCGCCGAAATTCGAGGAATCGCAGGCGCAGTACTACTCGCTTGTCGAGGGCGGCGCGCAGTCCGTGCTTCCGAAGACGCTGTCCGGCGACGATCTGCACAAGACTGCCGTCCTGCTCGACGCGTTCGCCTACTATTCCTGGCGCGAATCCGTCCCGGCGTACATCGATCTCGTGCTGATGACGAAGGTCGCGCGGAACGAGGACTCCTCGGAGATGCTCGGGATCGTGTTCGATTCGTCCTTCTATGACCTCGGCACGGGGATCTGGTCGTCCGATACGAAGAACCAGTTCACGGCAAACATCTTCCTGCCGAAGTCCGACACCGTCGCGTCCCTCTGTGCGAAGATCCAGAAGGTGATCAACAAGCAGCTCGACCGGTTCACGAAGTCCGTGCTCGAAATGCAGGGCTGATCTCTTCGGATCGGGAGTGGGTATGCTGATCTACATCATCCGTCACGGCGAAACCGACGGCAACACACAGGGCTATTTCCAGGGCTGGACGAACAATCCGCTCAACGAAAAGGGACGGGCGTTGGCGATCCAGACCGGACGCGGGCTGCGGGGCGTGCGGTTCGACGAATGCATTTCGAGCCCCCTCGACCGTGCGCGCGAAACGGCGGAGATCCTCCTGCGCGAGAGCGGGAACGCCGGTGTTACCGTCACGGTGGACGAGCGCATCAAGGAGGTCTGTCTCGGCGACTGGGAGCGGAAGAAATTCCGTCCGGGCGAGCGCGAGATCGACGAGGAGGACCTGAAGCGGTTTTTCGGGAATCCCTTCCTGCTCGGCGGCTTTCCGAACGGGGAGACGGTCGGGGAGGTATGCGCCCGTACGCAGTCCCTTCTGAAGGAGCTTCTGCGCCGGGACGACGGGAAGACGATCCTGCTGGTGACCCACGGCTTTGCCATGCGCGCGATGCTCAACTGCCTCTACGAGGAACGGGAGAGGGGCGACTTTTGGCACGGACGCGTGCCGCCGAACTGTGCCATGAACATCGTGGAGGGCGTCGGCGGAGAGGGCCGCCTCATCGCGCAGGACAAGGTCTATCATGAAGAACGGATTCATACGGGAGGCCGCGATGAAAACCTACTATGAGCCGGGCAGGGAACTGCCTGTCGCGGGAGAATACGACGTGGTCGTCGCCGGGTCCGGTCCTGCGGGGGCATCCGCGGCCATCACGGCGGGACGTCTCGGTGCGAAGGTGCTCCTCATCGAGCAGAACAACGCGATCGGCGGCATGTCCACGTCCGGGCTGATGAGCCATTGGACCGGAACGGTCACCTCGCCGCTCTACACGGAGATCCTGCGTCGGTGCGCCGGAGCCTGCGAAGGGGAAGGGCACGACCGGATCGTCCCGTGGATCGACCCCGAAGCGCTCAAGGCCGTCTGGCTCGAAATGCTCCGGGACGCGGGCGTCGAGGTGCTGCTCTATACCTTCGTCTGCGGCGTCGTCAGGGAAGGGAACCGGGTCGCCGGCATCATCACCGAAAGCAAATCCGGCAGACGGGTCTTCCTTGCGAAGGTGACGGTGGACGGGACCGGGGACGGAGATGTCGCGGCGTTCGCGGGAGTTCCGTTTTACCGGGGCCGCGAATCGGACGGTAAGATGCAGCCGTGCACCTTGATGTTCAAGGTCGCGGGCGTCGATCTTGACCGCGCGGTCCTGCTCGGATCGTTCGAGTCGAAGCACTGGACGGAGCGCGGCGAGCTTCAGGCCCTAGCGAAGGAGCACATCCCCGCGCCGGCCGGTCATCTGCTGGTCTACCGGTCGACCCTGCCCGGCATCGTCACCTGCAACATGACCAACTGCACCGAGATCGACGGCACGAAGGCGGAGGATCTCACGCGGGCGGAGCTCGTCTGCCGCTCCCAGATGCCCGCCATCGTCCGGTATCTGCGGGAATTCGTCCCGGGATTCGAGCGCTGTTACCTCATCAGCGCAGGATCCATGATGGGCATCCGCGAGACGCGCCATTTCGCCGGGGAGAGGACGCTGACGGAGGAGGACATCCTCCGGGCTCGCCGGTTCGACGACTGGGTCGTCCAAGGCGCGCACTTCAATTTCGACGTCCACAATCTGACCGGCGCGGGCCTCGATCCGACGGGCGTTCAGCACGAATGGAAACAGCCCGCGGGCTACACGATCCCCTACGGCTGTTTGATCCCGAAGGACACCGAAGGGCTCCTCTTATCCGGGCGGAACATCTCCGGTACACACCTCGCGCACTCGAATTTCCGCGTCATGCCGATCTGCGCGGGGATCGGAGCGGCTGCGGGCGCGGCGGCTGCGCTTGCCGTGAAGGAGAATGCCGGGCTGCGCGACGTGGACGTCCGGCGGATACAGGAGCTGCTTGTCTGAAACGAACAGGAACGGTTCCCTCGTTTTTTGACGGGGGACTGTTTTTGTGTTTCTGAAAGAGACAAATCGTCGCCGGAGCCGCTGCTTGCCGGGGAGAAAAACGGGGAAACCTCTTGCAAAATCCAAAGGAAGCGTGTATAATACTTTTGACGGGCGGCGTTCGGAAACGACACGGCCCAATCAGACCGGCCGGGTCCGGCATTCCCGTATCCGGCAGAACAAACCACAAGAGAAAGGAACTCCAACATGAAAAAAGCACTCATTCTTCTTTCTGCAGTCCTTTTGATCGTGTTGATGGCGATCCCGGCGATGGCGGAATTCGATCTGGAAGACTTTACGATTCCGGATACCGGCGTCCACTTCGGCTTCAACGGCGACGCGAAGG
>JAFPWV010000136.1 GCA_017412675.1 Clostridia bacterium | reverse complement strand
GTGATGTCCGCCATCAGGATATAGTTCGCCTCGCAGTCGTCCCGCACCGCGTCGAGCTCATCGGCGGTATAGATGCCGATCCAGCCCTCGGGCACTTCGTCGAGCTGCACGACGCTCTGCTGCGCCGTTCTCGTGTTGATGAGATTGCGGATGATCGGACCCGCCGCGACCGCCGCTCCGAGCACGGCCACGAGAGCCGCCGCCGCGATCACCGCCGTCCATTTTCTCGATTTTTTCATAAAGGAAACCTCCCTTCCGCGCGCGGATCCCTCCGGCGCCTCCCGGCTGAGGAGTTCCCCCACCCGGTCTTCGAGCGACGATGTGTCTTCGCGCTCTTCGGGGGCGTAAGTCTTTTCGATGTAAGCCGACGCCGCCCGCTTCAGATCCTTCTCGAAATCATGCATGGCCGCTCCTCCTTTCGTGCTTTTTCAGCCATTCCTTTGCCCTTGACAGTCTGGTGCGCACCGTTCCGTTTTCAAGGCCCAGAACCGCCGCGATCTCCTCGTTCGTCATCCCGTAGTGCACCCGCAGCAGCAGCGCGTCCCGGTAGGACGGGGGCATCGCCTCGATGAGCGCGAGCAGCCGGTCTGCCGCGTCCCGGTCGACGATCTCCTCTTCGGGGGTCCGGGGATCTTCGAGGTCCTCGGGCAGCTCCTCCAGAGGCAGGGGGCGCTTCGCGTTGGCGTTGTAGAGGTCGATCGCGGTGTTTCTGACATATATAACCGCCAGCGCACGCGTTTCGTTACATCCGAGCGGCAAAAATTTTTCTTCGTTTTTGAGGATCCGTTCCATCGCGTCCATCACGGCGTCCTCCGCGTCGGCCGTATTCCCGAGGATGCGCCGGGCTTCGTGCAGCATGACGTCCTTCGCCTGCCGCCAGACCCGCTCGGCCGCCCGTTCCTTCCCCATGGGGCCGCCTCCTTTCGCATGGATTTCCCTTTTCTATGTTATAACCGATCCGGGGGGCGATTTGTTACATCCAAAACGAAAATATTTTTGAAATTTTCGATTTTTCCCGCTCCGGGTTGCAATGGACGGGAAAAGCTGGTATAATCAGGGAGGAAACCATCTCCGGATGAACGCGATGGCAGCCCGTTTGCTCCCCCTCATCCGCCCCGTTGTGGGCACCCGGTTTCAACAAGTTGAAACGACCCACACGGAGGGGGAAGCCTCATAACATACAGCGTATGCGAAAGTGCAGACGGTTTCCGTGGAGAATTGGTGCCGGTTTCAGAAACGCGGCGCACTCCCTTCATAAGCCTTCCCCCGCCGTGGGGAAGGTGCCCGGAGGGCGGATGAGGGGGAACAATCCCGTTATCGACAAATTAACAACTCAACGAAAGGCAGGACTTTGCCATGATCCGCACGACTTACGAAGGCAAAAAGACCCGGGCGATCTCCTTTCCGCTCGGCGGGATCGGCACCGGCTCCGTCGGTCTCGGCGGGAACGGCCGTCTCCTCGACTGGGAGATCTGGAACCGCCCGGCGAAGGGCTCGATCCACGGCTATTCCCACATCGCCCTGAAGGCCGAAACGCCCGAGGGACGCCTCCTCGACGCGCGCGTCCTGAACGGGGACATGGACGAGCATTACAGCGGCCAGCTCGGGAACAACTTCGGCCACGGGATGCCCGGCGGGACGATGGCGGGGTTCCCGCACTTCCGTCATCACACCTTCCATGGGACCTTCCCGACCGCCGCGATCGACTTCTCCGACGAGCACTTCCCCGCCGAGGTCACGCTCACGGCGTTCAACCCCTTCATCCCGCTGAACGACCGCGACTCCGGCATCCCGGCGGCGTTCTTCGAGATCAGGATCAAAAACACGGCGAAGGATCCCGTCGACTTCTCCGCCGCCTTCTCCGTGAAGAACCCCAACCCGAACGGCGTGAACCGCTACTTCGACGGCTACCGCATCGAGGGGATCTTCCTCGGGCAGGACGAAAGCACCCCGCCGGATTCCCCCGAGCGGCGCGATCTGACCGTCGCCACCCCGGATCTCTCCGGCTCCGTGCAGGAGTACTGGTACCGGGGCGGGTGGTCCGACGCCGTGGAGACGTTCTGGCGCAATTTCACGGAACACCCGGATCTGAAGAACCGCCGCTACGACACGCCCGGGAACGGCGATCACGCGACGGTCTCGACGAAGAAGCGCGTCGGCGCGGGCGAGGAGGCCGTCTTCCGCTTCGTGCTCGCCTGGAACACGCCGAACAACTATAACTACTGGAACCCGATGAAGGACGCGGACGGGCGGGACGTGACGTGGAAGAATTACTACGCCACGATCTTCGAGGATTCGCGCGACACGGCGACCTACGCCCTCGCCAACTGGGATGCCCTCTGGGCGGGGACGGTCCGGTTCCGCGACGCCCTCTTCTCCTCGACCCTGCCCCCGGAGGTGACCGAGGCGATCTCATCGACCCTCTCCGTGCTCAAGACGGCGACGGTTTTGCGCCTCGAGAACGGGGAATTCTACGGCTGGGAGGGGCTGAACCAATCGTCCGGCTCCTGCGAGGGGACCTGCACCCATGTGTGGAACTACGCCTACGCGCTCTGCTTCCTCTTCCCCGCCCTCGAGCGCTCGATCCGCGAGACCGACTTCAAATACAACCGCGACGAGGACGGCCGGATGCAGTTCCGGATGCAGCTGCCGCTCGGGAGACCGCGGGGGAGTTGGCGGGCCTGCGTCGACGGGCAGATGGGCGGCGTCATCAAGTCGTGGCGCGAGTGGAAGATCTCGGGCTCCGACGCATGGCTCCGCGGCGAATGGGAAGGGATCAAGGCTTCCCTCGAATATGCGTGGAACCCGAACAACTTCGACGGCTGGGACCGCGACCGGGACGGCGTGCTCGAAGGGCGTCAGCACCACACCCTCGACATGGAGCTCTTCGGACCGTCCTCGTGGCTCGAGGGCTTCTACCTCTGCGCTCTGAAATGCGGTGCGGAGATGGCCCGCGCGATGGGCGAGGAGGATGCCGCCCGGGAATACGAAGCGCTCTTTGCCAAAGGAAAAGCGTGGACGGACGAGAACCTCTTCAACGGCAAATGGTACTGCCAGAAGATCGACCTCGAGGACCGCGCGCAGCTCGAAAAATACAAGGTCTGCGGCGACGCGCTGAGCTACTGGAACGACGAGGCGGGCGAGGTGAAGTACCAGATCGGCGAGGGCTCGGAGATCGACCAGCTGCTCGCGCAGTGGCACGCCGACATCCTCGGGCTCGGCGACATCTTCGATCCCGCGCAGCGCAGAACCGCCCTCATCTCGATGTTCCAAAACAACTTCGCGGATTCCTCCCGCGAGCGGTACAACCCGTTCCGGCTCTATTCGGTGAACGACGACCGGGGCGCGGTGATCTGCGTGTACCCGGACGGCGTTCGGAAGCCCGCGATCCCGATCCCCTACTGCCAGGAGACGATGCACGGGTTCGAGTACGCCTTCGCGGGGCTCCTCATCGCCGAGGGCATGGTCGGGGAAGGCCTTGCGGTGGTCCGCTCGATCCGGGACCGCTACGACGGTGAGCGGCGCAACCCGTGGAACGAGATCGAATGCGGCTCGAACTACGCCCGGAGCATGGCGGCCTTCGCGCTTCTCCCGATCTTCTCCGGCTTCACCTTCGACATGACGAAGAAGCGGATCGGCTGGCACCCCGTCGGAAATCCGACTGCTTATCGCTACCTCTTCTCGCTCGACGCGGCGTGGGGCACGGTGGACCGCACGGCGGACGGTCTGACGCTCGAGATCCTCGGGGGCGCGCTCCCGGTGCGGGAAATCGCCGTCGATCTGCCGGTCTCCGAAGTCCTCGCGGACGGCAGACCCGTTCCGTTCACGGTCACGAACGGCACGGTCCGGCTCGCAGCCGACGTCACGGTCGAAAAGACGCTCGCGCTTCGCTGACCCACGGTTTTTCACAAGATTCGATCGATTTTCCGTAAAAATTTTGTAACAAAAAGTTCAAACAGCCGATTGACAGGCTGCGGATCCTGTGCTATACTAAGACAAATCTCACATCCCGCGAAAGGAGTTCCGGCCATGAAGCGCATCGCAAAGCCGTTCATGATGAATCACGACTTTTATCCCGTATCCGCATGGTCCGGGACTTTTCCGCCGTTGTCTGGATCCTGATCCCCGTATCATCATCCGAACATCGCGGCGTCCCGGACACAAACCCCCCGGACGCCGTGTTTGTTTTTCCGGGGAACGAGGGGGAATTCAGAATTCAGAATGAAGAATTCAGAATTCAGAATTCAGAATGAATTGTGAATTCTGATCTGGAGGTTATGATGAACGAAGCCGAACGACGCGCTTTTGACGCGCTGAACGCCTACTACACGAGCCACGACGAGGACGCGCGCTTTGATTCGCGGCACAATTCCGTCGAATGGATCACCACGCTCGACTATATCGGCCGGTATCTTCTGCCGGGGGACCGGATCGCGGAGATCGGGGCGGGGAGCGGACGGTATTCCCACGCGCTGGCCCGTCAGGGTCACCGGGTCGACGCCGTGGAACTGATCCCGCGCAACATCGCGCTCTTTCGGGAAAGGACGGCGCCCGGCGAGGACGTCACGATCCGCGAGGGCACGGCGACCGACCTCTCCTGCTTCCAGGACGGCACCTTCGGCATGACCCTCCTCCTTGGGCCGATGTACCATCTCTTCACAAAGGAAGAGCAGCGGCGGGCACTATCCGAAGCCGTGCGGATCACGAAGCCCGGCGGGCACGTTTTCGTCTCCTACTGCATGAACGAGGGGACGGTCGTGCGCTTCGGCTTTCTCGGGCACAACATTCTTCCCTGCCTCGCTGCGGGCAAGATCGACCCGGTGACGTTCCAATGCTTCTCCGATCCGGAGGACCTCTTCGTCCTCTGGCGGCGGGAGGCGATCTTCGCCCTGACGGAGGATCTGCCCGTCCGGCGGCTTCACTTCGTGGGGACCGACATGTTCACGAACTACTTCCGGGAGGCGGTCGACGCGATGAGCGAGGAGGAATTCGCCGCATGGCTCGCGTATCACCGGGCGGTCTGCGAGCGGGAGGATCTCGTCGGGCTGACGTTCCACGCGCTCGATATTCTCGAAAAGGAGGAAGAAACATGAAAGACACCGAACAGGTCCGGGCGTTCTACAACCGAACAGCCATGGCGGAATGGAAGCGCATCGACGGGCGGCCGGAGTTTTTGCTGACCTCCCGTCTTTTGGAAAAGAAGATCCCGCGGGGCGCGCGCGTGCTCGACATCGGCGGGGGACCGGGGCGGTATTCGATCTTCCTCGCCGGGCGGGGATACGACGTCACCCTGCTCGATCTCGCCGAGGAGAACGTCCGGCTGGCGCGGGAGATGGCGGCGGAGGCGGGCGTGACGATCCGGGCCGTCGCCGGGAATGCCCTCGACGCGGGATCCCTCGTCACCGGTCCCTTTGACGCGGTGCTCCTCATGGGGCCGCTCTATCACCTGACGGATCCCCGGGACCGGGAGCGGGCGATGACGGCGGCTCTGAACCTCCTGAAGCCCGGCGGGCGCTTCTTCGCCTCGTTCATTCTGACGACCGCCGACCTCATCGACATCATGAAGAACCCGGACCGCACGCCGCTCGAGCCCGATCCGGCGAACACCGCACTCCGCGCCGCGATCAAAGAGGGCCGTTCCTGGGCGGGCGACGCCTTCACGCGGGCGGTCTTCTGGGACCTCTCCGAGATTTTGCCCTTCCTCGCGGATTACGACCTCGAGGACGTCCGGCTCTTCGCGCAGGAGGGGATCCTCTCGCCCGCCGAGGGACGGATCATGGCCGGGCCGCCGGAGGAGACCGCGCGCTGGCTCGAGCTGGCCGAAGCCCTCGCCGAACGCCCGGACTATCTCGGCTGGGCGGAGCACATTCTCGCATACGGAACGAAGAAGGAGGCACATCATGCTGACGCACAGAGGAACGGTTGATTTGAAAACGCCCCGGCTGATCCTGCGGCGCTACCGGATCGAGGACACGGACGACACCTACCGCTGGTGCCGCGATCCCGAGGTCTCCCGCTATGTGACGTGGGAACCGCACGCCTCCCCGGAGGACACGGCGGCGCTGCTCGCGGACTGGATCGGGAAATACGAATCCCCGGCGTACTACCATTGGACGATCGAGTTCGAGGGGGCCTCCGTCGGGAACATCGCCCTGATGCCGAACGACCGGCACGAATCGGCGGAGATCGGGTATGCGCTCGCGCGTCCGCTCTGGCATCGGGGGATCGTGAGCGAGGCGGCACAAGCCGTCGTCCGGTTCGCGTTCCGGGAGGTCGGGCTGCGGCGGCTCATGATCCGGTATCTCGCGGAGAACGAGGCCTCGGGCGGCGTCGCGCTGAAATGCGGCTTCCGGGAGGAGGGGATCGAGCGGCAGGCCTTCGTCGGGAAGGACGGGGCGCCGCACGACATCGTCCGCACCTCGCTGCTCCGAGAGGAATGGGAGAGGCTGGAGGCGGGCGCGGGAACGGTCCTCGAAACGGAGCGGCTGACCCTCCGGCCCGCGCGGACCTCGGACTTCGAGGCGGTGCACCTCTACAGCAGCGACCCCGAATCGACGCGGTACATGGGCTGGGGGCCGAACACCCCGGAGGACACGCGGCGATTTCTGCGCGCGTCGGAGACGGCGTGGGCGTCGCGCGATCCGCATGACTTCGAGTTCGTGCTCATCCGCAAATCGGACGGGGCGCTCGTCGGCGGATGCGGGCTATACACGGCGGGAGAGCTCGGGGAGGTCGGCTGGATCCTGCGCCCCGAATTCCGCCGCCGGGGTTACGCGACCGAGGCCGGGGAGGCCCTGCTGCGCTTCGGATTCTGCGAGCTTGGCCTGTGGCGGATCCGCGCGCGGTGCGACAGCCGGAACACGCCGTCGTGGCATGTGATGGAGCGACTCGGGATGCGGCGCGAGGGCTTCTTCCGTCAGGCGCGGCACAAGGGGAACGAGCACGCGGACGGCCTCGAATACGCGATCCTCAGGGACGAATGGGGGGCGGGACGATGAAGCTGGTCTTTCTCTTCGGCGACGCGGCGGCCGGCAAGATGACCGTCGGACAGGAGCTCGCCAAAATCACCGATCTGCGGCTCTTTCACAACCACATGTCGATCGAGCCGGTGATCGCGGTGTTCGGGACCTACAACCGGACCGCCGTGAATGCGTTCCGCGAGGCGATCTTCACGGAATTCGCCAAATCGGATCGGTACGGCCTGATCTTCACCTATCTCTTCTCCTTCGACTCTCCCGAAGACTGGGCGTACATCGAGCATGTGAAGGAGATCTTCGCGCCGTACGGAACGACGTTCTACTACGTCGAGCTGATCGCGCCGCAGGCGGTCCGGCTCGCGCGCAACCGGAGCGAAAACCGGCTCACGGAAAAGCCGTCGAAGCGCGACCTCGCATTTTCCGACGAGCTCCTGCTCCGCACGGACGAAAAATACCGCTGTGTCAGCCGGCCCGGCGAGATCCCGTGGCCGAACTACCTGCGGATCGAGAACGAGCACGTCTCCGCAGAAGAAGCGGCGCGGCGGATCAAGGAGGCATTCGGGCTGTGAACGGAATCGAAATCGTCTGTCTTTCGGATCGGCCGGAGCTCGCGGAGGAGGCGGCGCGGTGGTTCCACGAAAAATGGGGCGTTCCCGAGGAGGCCTACCGGGAGAGCATCGGAGAATCGCTCGCCGGAGAGGCCCCGGTCCCCGCGTGGTTCCTCGCGCTCGGGGATGACCGCATCGTCGGCGGGCTCGGCGTGATCGAGAACGACTTCCACCCGCGGCGGGATCTCGCCCCGAACGTCTGCGCGGTGACTGTCGAGGAGGCGTACCGGGGCCGCGGGATCGCCGGAGAGCTGCTCCGGGCTGCGGAGGAGGAGATGGCCCGGCGCGGGATCGGGACGCTCTATCTCGTGACGGACCATACGGGCTTTTACGAGCGGTACGGCTGGGAATACCTCTGCCCGGTCACGAGCGACGGGGAGGAGGAGCCGTCGCGGATGTATGTGCATCGGACGGGGGCGTGATCCGGATGAAACCGCGCGTTTTCTGCGGAAGACGTGCGGTTTTTCCGTTTTCTCCCCGCGCATGCCGAATTCGCCGAGGATTTTCCCCCTTTTTGACGAAATTTTTCTCTTTCCGCTCTTTATTTACGCGCCGCCGTGTGTTATAA
The DNA here is from genome assembly GCA_017412675.1 of Clostridia bacterium. Classification (GTDB taxonomy): domain Bacteria; phylum Bacillota; class Clostridia; order Oscillospirales; family CAG-272; genus UMGS1696. Next base: position 5,911 of record JAFPWV010000136.1, on the reverse strand, counting down.
TATAGGATAGAGCATTTTTGACTTTCATCTCCGAAAGGGTACCATAGAATTTATGTGCGGTTTTGCAGGATTCACCGGAATCATCGATCAGCGGGAGGCCGTCCTTCACAAGATGGCGGACCGCATCATCCACCGCGGCCCCGACTCCGACGGCTACTTTATCGCGGGTGAGAACGACGGCGACGCCATCGCGCTCGGGTTCCGCCGCCTCTCGATCATCGACCTCGCGGGCGGTTCCCAGCCGATGTACAGCGACGACGGCACGGTCGCCATCGTCTTCAACGGCGAGATCTACAACTTCATGGATCTGCGCGACGAGCTCATCGCAAAGGGCTATGTCTTCAAGACCCGCTGCGACACCGAGACCATCCTCCACGGCTACGAGGAATGGGGCGAGGGCGTCACCGAAAAGCTGCGCGGCATGTTCGCCTTCGTGATCTGGGACGCGAAGACCCATTCGCTCTACGGCGCGCGCGATCCCTTCGGCATCAAGCCCTTCTACTACACCTTCACGCCGTCTGGCCACATGCTCTTCGGCTCCGAGATCAAATCCTTCCTCGAGCACCCCGAATTCGTGCCCCAGGTCAACGAGAACGCCCTGAGGCCCTACCTCACCTTCCAGTATTCCTCCCTCGAGGAGACCTTCTTCAAGGGCGTGTACAAGCTGCCCCCGGCGCACACCTTCACCTACCGCGACGGAAAGATGACGAAGCGGCGCTTCTGGGACATCGACTTCACGAAAAAGACCTCCCTCTCCTACGAGGAGGCGGCGGAGCAGATCGACGCGCGGGTCCACGAATCCGTGACGGCGCACCGCATCAGCGACGTGAAGGTCGGCTCGTTCCTCTCGGGCGGCGTGGACTCCTCCTACATCACGGCGGTCCTCATGCCGAACGACACCTTCTCCGTCGGCTTCAACTTCGAGAAATTCGACGAGACGAGCGAAGCGAAGGAGCTCTCCGAACGCCTCGGCGTGGACAACTACCTCAAGCACATCACGGCGGACGAATGCTTCGACGCGTTCCCGACGATCCAGTACCACATGGACGAGCCGCAGTCGAACCCCTCCTCTGTGCCGCTCTACTTCCTCGCCCAGCTCGCGCGTCAGCATGTGACGGTCGTGCTCTCCGGCGAGGGCGCGGACGAGATCTACGCGGGCTACGAATGGTACGACGAGACCCCGATGATGCGCCGGTACAAGCACCTCCCCGGCTTCCTCCGCCGCGGCGCCGCTTCCCTCTCGTCCCATCTGCCCTACTTCAAGGGCCACGACTTCCTCATCAAGGGCTCGGGCGTCCCGGAGAACTACTTCATCGGGCAGGCCCTGGTCTTCCCGGAGGACGAGGCCGTCTCGATCCTGAACGAGAAATACAAAAAAGGCCCGTCGGTCCACGACGTCACCGCGCCGATCTACGCCAAAACGAAGGGCCTCTCCGAGCTCGAGAAGAAGCAGTATCTCGACCTCAACCTCTGGCTCCCGGGCGACATCCTCCTCAAGGCCGACAAGATGAGCATGGCGCACTCCCTCGAGCTCCGCGTGCCCTACCTCGACCGCGAGGTCATGGCGGAGGCACAGATGCTCCCGTCCGCCTACAAGATCGACGGGCACGACACCAAGGCCGTCCTCCGCACCGCCGCGAACAAGACCCTCCCCGACGCATGGGCGCACCGTCCGAAGAAGGGCTTCCCGGTCCCGATCCGGCAGTGGTTCATGGAGGATAAATATTACAACTACGCGAAAGAGGCGTTCACCTCCGACGCCGCCGCGGAATACTTCGACGCGAACGCGCTCATGAAGCTCCTCGACGACCACAAATCCGGCGCGGTCCGCAACCAGCGCAAGATCTGGACGGCGTACACCTTCCTCACCTGGCACAAACAGTTTATGGAATAAAGGACGGAGCACATCATGGAAAAAACCATCACGCCGGTGATCATCGGCGCCGATCTCAACTGCTACAACATCGCCCGCGCCTTCCACGAGGCCTACGGCGTGAAATCCTACGCGTTCGGGCGCTATGCCGTCTCCGCGACGAAGTACTCGAAGATCATCGAATTCAAGACCGTCGCGCACATGGACAACGACGCCGTCATGCTCGACGAGCTCCACCGCTTCGCCGACCAGCATCTCGGGGACCGCATGATCCTCTTCGGCTGCACGGACGACTATGTATCGATGATCATTCGCAATCGCGAGGAGCTCTCGGATTTCGTCATCCCCTATCCGCCGGCATCCCTCCTCTCTTCCGTCGCGAAGAAGGCGGAGTTCTACGAGACCTGCGACCAGTTCGGCATCCCGCACCCGGATACGGTCATCCTCGACGGCAAGGTCCCGCTCGCGGACTACGCCCCGGAAAAGCTCGGATTCGCCTACCCGATCATCGTCAAGCCCTCCTCCTCGGCGGACTACTGGAAGCACGAATTCGAGGGGATGAAGAAGGTCTACGTCGCAAAGACCCCCGAAGAGGCCGAAGGGATCGTCAACACGATCTATGACGCGGGCTATCCCGACCGGATGGTCCTGCAGGAATTCATCGCGGGCGGCGACTCGCAGATGCGCGTCCTGACCTGCTTCTCCGACGAGCACGGGCGGGTCCGCGCGATGTGCCTCGGCCACACGATGCTCGAGGAGCACACCCCGAAGGGGCTCGGCAACCACGCCGCGATCGTGACCGAGCCGGTCTCCTCCCTGCCCGTGGCGGAGAAGATCAGGGACATGCTCGAGGCGATCGGCTACACCGGGTTCTCGAACTTCGACATCAAGCTGCGCGAGGGGACGGCGGACGACTACCGCGTCTTTGAAGTGAACCTGAGACAGGGGCGGAGCAATTTCTACCTGACCGCCGCCGGGCTCAACCTCGCCAAGCTCGCCAACGAGGTCTACGAATCCGAGGGGGACGAATGCGTGCGCGTGGAGAACTCCGTCTTCTGGCACCACATCCCGAAGAGCACCGCGTACCGCTACACCGAGGACAAGGCCCTCGTGGAACGCGCGAAGGCGCTCGCAAAGGAAGGGCGGGAGTCCTCGTCCGTGTGGTACCGCCCCGACATGGCGTGGAACCCGATGCGGACAATCTGCGTCCTCGAACAGCTCAGACGGCAGAAGAAGAAATTCGCCGTGTATTATCCGAAGAAACCGGACTGAATCAACGAACATGACGGAAAAAAGAAAACTGCTCGGCATCATCGGCGGCCTCGGCCCCGCGTCGAGCGCGTACTTCTATGAACTGATCACCGAGCACACGAAGGCCGCGCGGGATCAGGACCACATCGACATCATCCTCTCCTCCCGGGCCACCACCCCGGACCGCACCGCGTACATCCTCGGCGAGAGCGATGACAGCCCCCTGCCCGCGATGATCGCGGACGCGCGTTCCCTCGAGGACTACGGCGCGACGGCCATCGTCATCCCGTGCAACACGGCGCACTATTTCATCGAAGAGGTCCGCCGGTCCGTGTCCGTGCCCATGCCGTCGATCATCACGGAGACGGTGCGGCACATCAAAAAGCGCGGCTTCCGAAAGGCGGCGATCCTCGCGACGGCCGGAACGATCGCATCCGGCTCCTACGAGCGGGAGTTCGAGGCGTTCGGGCTCGATTGCGCGGCTCCGGACGAGGCGGGCACGAAGCGGCTCATGGAGATCATCTACGGCGAGGTCAAGCGCGGGATCATCCCGCCGGCGTCCGAGCTCTACGAGGTCGTCGACCCGATGTTCTCCGCCGGCTGCGACTGCGCGATCCTCGGCTGCACGGAGCTCTCCCTGATCGGCAGGCAGATGCAGGATGACCCCCGCATCGTCGACTCCCTCACCGTGCTCGCGGACTGCGCGATCCGGCTGATGGGACACGAGACCGCCGGATTCCCCCCATTCTATGACGGAGGCGCGGACGATGGAACTCCTGCTTGACGACCTCTTAGCCTCGTATCCCGGCGAGAGACGCGGAGAGACCGCGGGCCGGGTGATCGGCAGGGTCGAATACGATTCCCGCCATGCGGACGGAGGGACCCTCTTCTTCTGCCTCCCCGGCGCGCGCGCGGACGGCCATGACTTTGCCCCGGCGGCATACCAGGCCGGATGCAGGGCGTTCGTGGCGGAGCGCGTCCTTCCCCTCCCCGCCGACGCCGTGCAGGTGATCGTGCCGGATGCGCGGGAAGCGCTCGCTGATCTGTCCGCGCGGTTCTACGGCGATCCGGCGAAGGAGCTCACGATCATCGGCGTGACCGGGACGAAGGGCAAGACCACGACGGCGCTCTATCTCTCCGGGATCCTCTCGGCGTGCGGCGTCCCCTGCGCCTATATCGGCACCAACGGCGTCGTCATCGGCGGGGAGCACTTCGAGACGGTGAACTCCACGCCGGAGAGCCGCGAGCTGCACCGGTTTTTCAGAATGATGCGGGACCGCGGCTTCACCCACGTCGCGATGGAGGTGTCCTCGCAGGCCCTCGATCACGCGCGCGTGAAGGGCATCCCCTTCAATACGGTGATCTTCACGAACCTCACGGAGGACCACGTCAGCCCGACGGAGCACGCGACCTTCGAGGAATACCGCGACGCCAAACGGAAGCTCTTCCGGGACTACGGCGCGAAGCATGTGATCGCAAACGCGGACGACCCCTACACCCCCTATATGACGGAGAGCGTGCGGGACCGGACCGTGACCTACGGCATCGACGCTCCGGCGGATTACACGGCGTCCGGGATCGGGCGGTTCCGCGATGAGACCTGCCTCGGGGTGGAATTCGACTGCGCGGCGCGAGGGACGAGGACCCATGTCCGTCTGCGGCAGCCGGGCCGGTTCAGCGCGTACAACGGGCTTGCGGCGATCGCGGCGGCGGACTGCCTCGGGATCCCCCCCGAACAGGCGGCGGAAGCGGCGGCCAAGCTCTCGGTCCGGGGACGGATGGAGATGGTCGAAGCGATCCCCGGCATCACCTTCATCATCGACTACGCGCACAACGGCGTCAGCCTTCAAAGCGCTCTCACGGAGCTGAGGGCGTACGATCCCGCGCGGCTCGTCTGCGTCTTCGGATGCATCGGCGGGCGGACGTATCATCGTCGGCGCGAGCTGGCGGAGGCGGCGTCCTCCCTCGCGGATTTCACCGTCATCACGTCGGACAACCCGGATTTCGAGGATCCCGAGGACATCATCGAGGACGTGCTGCAATACTTCGACCGCTCGAAGCTCTATGTCACGATCCCCGACCGGGAAGAGGCGGTCCGGTTCGCGGTCCGCACGGCGAAAAAAGGGGACATCGTCCTCTTCGCGGGCAAGGGCCACGAGAACTATCAGATCGTGCGCGGCGCGAAGGTCCCGTTTTCCGAGCGCGACGTCCTCATCGACGAAGCGGCAAAGGAGCTCGCGATGGCGTGAAGAGAATTCAGAATTCAGAATTAAGAATTCAGAATTAAATACAGGATTCTGAGCGAACAACGAAGAATGCATCACTGAGGAAGCAATCAAGCGGACTCTGAATCAATAACGGTCGTGAAGCTGTATGTTTGGTACAGCCGCACGACCGTTTTGTTATGGAAACCGGAGGTTTATCCCTCATTCTTAATTCTGAATTCTGAATTCTGAATTCCTCATTCCTCAATGATCTTCGCGTCTTCTGCGATCTTCTCCATCAGCGCCTGCCAGAGGACGGACGTGCGGAGCTTGTCCTCGCCGTAGTAATTGAGGATCTCCTCCTCCGTCATGCCGTTGTACTCCGCGTAGAATGTGATCCCCTCCGCGTATTCCTCCTCCGTCGGCGCGACGCCGAGCTCCTTCACGAGGGAATTCATCACAAGGTCTTCCTTCACATAGGCCTCGGCGGTCTCGTAGATCTCGTCGTCCGTCTTCGCCATGTAGTTCGTGAGGAAATTCTCGTAGTCCGTGCCGTAGTAGGACGCGTAGGATTCGTAATACC
>JAFPWV010000135.1 GCA_017412675.1 Clostridia bacterium | reverse complement strand
GTTCCGCACTCTGCGGAGTGCGGGTCAGGGCGTTGCCCCGACACCCTACCACCTTTTGAAAAAGGTGGACGAAAACTTTTGCCCTATTTGCGACAACCCGTTTTCGTAATGAAGGAAAGATTCAGCCTGCCGCCTTCGCCGCGGTGAGAAGGAAGGCTTTGAACGCCGTCACCGTCATGGGCGCGTTCCAGCCATAGCCGTCCGCCGGCGCTTCGGGAAGCAGTCCCCGTGCCGAGAGGGCCGCGATCTCCCCGGCTGCCCACGCGGGAACGCCTTCGGGCGCGGCAGGATCCGTCTCCGCCGGTGTGGCTTTCACGAGGCGCGCCAGCATCACGGACGCCTCGGCGAGGGTCACCGCGCGATCCGGCCGCAGCGTGCCGTCCTCATACCCGCGCAGGATCCCGCAGGCAGCGGCGCCGCGGAGAGCGGGCACGGCCCACGCGCTGATCCCGTCCCGGTCGGAGAAGCGGGAGAGGGCGTCGGATTCCTCCGGGGTGCCGAGGGGAACGAGCGCGGCGAGGCAGGCGGCGGCATATTCCCGGGTGACGGGGGCCTCGTCCTCCTCGTCGATCATGCCGGAGGCGACATAGAGCGGGTAGTAGTCGTCGTACAGGCCGAGGCAGGCATCCATGCCGGGATTCGCGCTGAACGATTTCCAGATCACCGTCTCCCACGAGCCGTACTGCTCATAGAGCTCGTCCGGGAGCGGACCCTCCTCGTGGCCGTACTTTTCGAGGTTGCGCGCCTTCACCGCGGCGAGACCTTCGGGGTCACCGTCGTAGGCCGCGAGGCGGATCTCGTTGCGCTTGGTGCTGACGGCGCGGGCGATCTGTTCGGCGGAGCATCCGTCGGCCCGCATATCGTCGAGGAGGATGTACATCTCGCCGATGCTCTCGTGGTACGCGATCCGGGCGAGACGTCCGTTTTCACCGTTCACGAGATCGGCGTCGGTCCAGTCGAACGCGGCGTAGGAGGCGAGGCTCCCGTCCGGGCTCGGGGAAAAGCCGTAGACGGCAGCGGGATCGGCGACGATGTCCGCCATTGCGCGGGGATTGAGGCGCGGGTCGTGCTCGTAGGTGAACGCCGAGGCGGAAGCGGCCGTCAGCGCGACCACGAGGACGAAGAGGGGGAGAAAGGACAGAAGTTTTTTCATGGAAGGACTCCTTGACTGTTTTTCCGGCTTACGCGGAGGCGTTTCCGTCTTGCGGATTGCCGCGCCGCTCCTTCGCCATCGCGATGCCGGTGCCGACGGCGAGGACGGGTCCGACGAGCATGAGGATCACGCCGAGGAGGCGGTTGTCGCCGTGGACCTCGGTCGGGTTCTGCGGGTTGTACCAGATCGGGATCCATTTTCCGACCGTGTAGCCGCTCTTGTAACTGTCGCACTTCGTGCGGATCTTTTCGCCGTCCGCCGTGGTGAAGCGGATGTACACGTCGTGGCTGTATTCGTCCTGCCCGTCGCTGTCGACGCCGACGAAGGTCTCGTCGATCTGTTCGATGACCGCGGAGGCCTTGACGAAGCCGCCCCGCTCGAAGAACGTCAGGTAGACGCCGTAGCCGAGCGCGAGCACGCCGAAGACGATCGCGAGGATCTGAATGGCCTGTTTTTTCATGGGGTGATTCCTCCGTTTTCCGATGATGCGGTTTTTTCCGGCGCAGACTCCGCGCGCTGCCGTTCCCGGATCCATTTGTGCGGGGTCATGCCCGTCGCGTCGCGGAAGAGCTTGATGAAATAGCTCGTGTCCGGGATCCCGACGGCGGCCGCGACCTGCGAAACGCTCAGACCCTCCTCGAGGAGGCGGCACGATGCGCGGAGCCGCACGGTCTTGATGTACGCAGCCGGCGTGATGCCGGTATAGCTGCGGAACAGACGGTGCAGATACGCCGGGGAGATGCCCGCCTCCTCCGCCAGCTTTTCGACGCTCATCGATTCGGCGTAGCGGGCGCGGACGGCCTCCATGATCTGCATCACGAGGCGCACGCCCTTCTGCGTCTCCTCCGGCGCTTCACGGAACGCGTCCGCGCGGATGCACACGGCGAGGAGGGAGAAGAGGAGGGAGAGGATCTCGCAGCTCTCCGCGCCCGGCCGGATCTCGTGATCGGCATGGGAGGAGAGGGACCGGACGAGGGGGAGGAGCTTCTCTGCGAGCGCGCCGTCCGGGTGCTCCGGGAAGACGACCGAGCCCTTGACGAGGCGGTCGATCAGGTGGTTGACGCCGTTCGGGTGCGCGCCCGGGGAGAGCAGGATCGAGAGATCGAAGACCAGGCGGACGACGTCACCCGGGGACTGCCGCTCGATCTGATGGACGCGCCGGGGATTGAGGAAGAAGAGGTCCGGCGGACAGAGGGGGTACGTCCGGCTGTCGACGGTGAGGGTCCCCTCCGCTTCCGCGTAGAGGATCTCCATCTCGTAATGCCAATGCGGGCGGACGGTGTTTTCCCCGTCGGGGATCCGGGACGCGTAAAAGGGGAACCCGTACCGGCTCAGCGGAAGACGGTCCTCCGGAGGCTGCGCCGCGTTCATGCGCCTCCCTCCTTTCTGCGTTCTGATTTCCTCCATTATAACGCACTTCGGCGGGGGAAATCATGCGAAAATTCTGACCGAAAAACGGAATATTCGTGAACAATGACGGGAAAAATCGCCGGATGCCGGGAATAACCCGCGCGGCAGTTCAGAAAGTCACCATTTTCTTTACAGAATTTTTATAGCAATTTCATTTCGGATCCTGTATAATATGAAGATAGAAATTTGTGTTCCAAGGCCGGGAAATGACCGGAAACGCCTGCGTGAACAGGCTCGGAAAGGATATGAACGCCATGAAAAAAGCCCTGTCCCTCCTCCTCGCGCTCCTGATGCTGCTGCCCGTCTGCGCGGCATGCGGAGAATCGAAGGAAAACACCGATACGCCCGACAACACCGCCGCAGCCGACGCCTCCCCCTCCCCCGCCGCGGAGACCGCAGCCGAAGAGGAGCCGGAGGAGACGGTTTTGAAGGACTGCGTCCCGGAGCTGAACTTTAACGGCGCGACCGTCACGATGGCCGGGCAGGGGACCGGGGACGCCGGGAACAACAACCTCGACATGACCGTCGAAGAGCTCTCGGGAGACGTGGTGCGCGACGCGATCTATCAGCGCACGCTCGTCATGGAGGAGCGCTTCAACGTGACCGTCGCCGAGCCGCTCATGGCCGACTACACCACCATCTCGAACGCGGTCAAATCCATGGTGAAGGCCGGGGACAGCACCTACGACTTTGTCGTCAACCAGCTCGCGCAGACCTCCGCGGACGTCGTGGGCGGCAATGCGATGAACCTCAGCGAGATCCCGTACCTCGACTTCAATATGCGCTGGTATCCGGCGAACGTGATGGAATCCGCGTCGCTCGACGGCAAGCTCTTTCTGATCGTGAGCGACATGTGCCTCAGCTACGTCGGACAGACCTGGTCGATGTGCTTCAACAAGGACCTCACCACCGATCTGGGGATCGACGGGCTCTATGACCTCGCGCGCGAAGGCGAATGGACCATTGACAAGCTCAAATCCATCACGCAGGACATTTACATCGACGTCAACGGCGACGGCGAGCGGAGCGCGGACGACTGTTACGGCTTTACGATGGGAGACTCCGGCATCAGCGGGTGTATGGGAGCAGCCTTCCTCTACGGTGCGGGACTGCACTACTTGAAGATCAACGAGGACTATACCATCGATCACCTTCTGAACTCCGAATTCGCTCAGGCGGTGTGCCAGAAGTTCTACGATCTGAACCATCAGACGGGCAGCTCGACCGGGGAGCGGGGGATCAACGCGATCATGAAGCGTACTGCCGTCTTCACTCCCGCTCAGCTCGGACACTACTACGTCTTTGCCCGCGACTTCGACGGCACCTTCGGGGTGCTTCCCATGCCGAAGTTCGACGCGGCGCAGGAACGCTACGCGACCCTCTGCGACGCCGGGTGCAACTGCATCTCCGTCCCGATCACGTGCCGCGATCCCGAACTGACCGGCGCGATGATCGAAGCGATGAGCGCGTATTCCGCGAACTACGTCAACCCGGTCTACGTCGACATCGCCCTCCAGACCAAGGTCGCGCGCGACGAAGAATCCGCGGAGATGATGGAGATCGTGCTCGACAGCCGCGTGATGGACTTCGGCTATCTCTACTGCGGCTGGAACGGCTGGACGTGGACGATCAAGGACCTCTTCAAGGATCCCGGCACCTACATGTCCACCCTGCAGAAGAACCTCAAGGTCCAGAACAAGACCTACGAAAAGATCATCAAGGAATTCTTTGAATGATGCGGACCCGTCCGTTTCGGCTGATTTACTGTGAAAAGGAGAACCGCCATGAAAAAAGCCCTGTCCCTCCTCCTCGCCCTCCTCTTCTTCCTGCCGGTCTTCGCGGCGTGCGGAGAATCGAAGGAGAACACCCCGGCGAATACGCCCGCGGACACCCAGACGGCCGATACCCCCGGCGTCGAGGAAAACGCGGAGCCCGAATCCCCCACCGCGCATTGGGACGCCGTCGCAAAGCCCGACCTCGGCGGCATGGACATCATCGCCACGACCAACAACTTCGACTCCAACTTCTATAACGTCCTCGACTGGGACGAGATCACCGGCGACAACCTGAAGGACGCGATGTACAACCGCAACCGCGCGGTGGAGAGTGCCCTCGACTGCAAGTTCTCCGTCATCTACGCGGACGGGACGTCGACCCTTGAGCGGTCCGTCCAGAGCGGGAGCGGCGACGTCGACTTCGCCTACAACCTCGTGAGCCAGGGCGGCGCCCTCCTCCAGAAGGGGTATCTCGCGCCGTTCGACATGCTCGACAAGATCGACATGACCCAGCCCTACTGGGATCAAGGCGCGCAGAACTATCTCCGCATCCTCGGGAAGATGTACTTCGGCTTCGTCGATTTCGGCTTCGACCACTACGACTCCCTCGCCGTGCTCTTCTGCAACGGCAAGCTGCTGACCGATTATCAGCTCGAGGACCCGCAGGAGCTCGTGCTCGAGGACGCGTGGACGATCGACAAGATGGCCTCCATGCTCGAAACCGTCCTCACCGACGTCAACGGCGACGGCAAATACACCCTCAAGGACGACGTGCTCGGTCTGACGGGCCGCGAATACTGGTTCCAGCCCTTCCTCAACCGCTCCGGCGAATATCTCGTGACCTGGGACGGGAATGAATCGAGCTTCGTGCTCCACATGATGGACGACCGCTTCGTGCGCGTGTCCGAGGCGATCTCCACGATCTACGGCAAGCAGAACGCCGCGACCGACTTCTCCGACTACGACAAGGGCCGCATCGCGTTCTCCGACGGCCGCTCGCTCTTCTACTCCCGCCTGCTCGGGGACTTCCGCCAGCTGCGCGAGGTCGAGGACGATTACGGCGTCGTGTGCTTCCCGCGCTACAGCGAGGCGTCCTCCGACTCCTCCTACTTCGTGAAGAACCCGACGACTTTGTACCTCCCGACCATTGTGTGCGACACGAACGGGGACGGGCGTCAGGACTACGATGAGATCGGCATCTTCCTCGAGGCCGAAGGCGCGTACACGTATGACGAGACCCTCGATGTCTATCTCGAAAACACCGTCATCGGCAAGGGGATGCGCGACGAGCGTTCGGCCGACATGGTGCGCATGATGATGAAGAACCGCTCCTTCGACCTGTGCGAGGCGTTCAGTCTGCACGACGTGATGGACGTCTACCGCGAATGCATCATCAAGAACGAAGGCCTTGCGTCCGGAGAAGCGAAGGCGACGAAGATGTTCACCCGCCTGACCGAAAAGATCGTGAAGAAGATCCAGGAGTTTGACGATGGGAACTGATTTTCAGCGGCGCATCGTGACGACGACGGCCGTGTTCCAGCCGGGATATCCCGGGGAGGACGCGGCGGACCGGCTCGCCCGGCTCGGCTTTGAAGCCCTTGACATGGCGCTCGATTATTGGACCGGAGAGGGTTCGCCCTTCCTCGGAGAGGGGTACCGCGCGTGGGCGACGGGCCTGAGGGAGAGAGCCGAGCGAAACGGCGTCCCCTATACCCATTCCCATGCGCCGGGAGAGGCCGGAACCAGCTCCCTCGTCGGCCGCTCGATCGAGACCGCGGGACTGCTCGGCGCGGGATACATGGTCCTGCATCCCGTGTGGCGGGAGAACGGCGCGGTCATCGAGGACGGGGAGACCTTTATCCGCAAAAACGCCGAGGCCGTGAAGCCGTGGCTCGGGCAGGCAGAGGAGGCGGAGGTCGTGATCCTCTCGGAGAACCTGCTCTGGGGGGCGTCGCGCGATCCACGGATCATCGCCGCTCTCGTGCGGGAGGTGAACTCCCCCTGCTTCGGCTGGTGCTTCGATACCGGACACGCCAACTGCTTCGGCTATCGGCCCTCCGTGCTCCGCGAATGCGAGACGGCGCCGCTGTCCCTGCATCTGCAGGACAATCACGGCACGGGCGACGAGCACCTCATCCCCGGCGACGGCACCGTCGACTGGGACGCGATGATGCGGGAGCTTACGGCGTGCGGGTACGCGGGGGACTGCGTCCTCGAAGCGCATCACCAGAGCCTTGACGCGCCGGACGGCGAACGCGACGCGATCCTCGGGCGCCTGCTCGAAAAAGCCCGGGAGCTGCGGGCGAAGATGGCGTGACAAACAGAACGGAAAAGCATGGAGAATCCATGAACAAAGGAGGGGAGCACATGAAGGAGATCACGGTCAGAGCCGAAACGGCCGCGCTGGACCGGGTGACGGATTTCGTCAACGGGGAGCTCGAGGCGCTCGGCTGTCCGATGAAGACCCTCATGCAGATCGATCTGGCGGTGGAGGAGATCTTCGTCAACATCGCAAGCTATGCGTACGGACCGGAGGGCGGAGACGCCGTGATCCGGGTCGATGCGCGGGACGGCGGTGTGTGCGTGACCTTCGAGGACCGGGGGATCCCCTTCGATCCGACGGCGAGGGAGGACCCGGACCGGAGCGCCGACGCGCTGGAACGTCCGATCGGCGGCCTCGGCATCTTCCTCACGAAGCAGTTCATGGACGAGATCGCCTACGAATACCGGGACGGGAAGAACATCCTCACCTTCTCGAAGAAGACGGGGGTGGCGTGAGTGCGGCGCTGGATCCTGGCCCTTCTGCCGGTGCTTCTGTTCCTTGCGGGATGTGTGAACGGGAACACGGACATCGATCCGGCGGCGGACTACATCGTGCGGCTCGCGGATGCGGAGGAACCGTTCTCCGTGGTGACGGGCGATGAGCTGGACCGTCTGCTCGCGTCCGGGCGGCTCCTCTGGTACGAGGAGGACGGGGCGCTCTCCCTCATGGACGGTGAAGCGGCTTATTACGAGAGCTATCAGTGGAACCTCCCGATGATCGGCGCGGACGGCGCTTTCGCACGCGGCTATGCCGGTCAGGGGATCCGCGTCGGCGTGCTCGATTCGGGGGTGAACCCGCATCCCGATTTCGAGAGCCGGCTGTGCGCGGGCCACAACTATACCGAAGGCGCGAAGCACCCGGACGACACCTCCGATTCGCTCGGCCACGGGACGATGGTCGCCGGACTGCTCGCGGGAGCCGGGGAACACGGCTGCGTCGGCATCGCGCCGATGGCGGAGATCGTGCCGCTCAAATGCACCGACTCCCAGACCGTGCGGGTCAGCGCGCTGTGCCGGGCGATCTACGGCGGCATCGACGACTACGGGTGCCGGGTGCTGAACCTCAGCCTCGGGATCTCGACGGATTATCACGCCCTCGCCGAAGCGGCGGCCTACGCGGAAGAGCGCGGCGTCGTACTGGTGGCGGGCGTCGGGAACGGCGGGGTGGAAAAGCTCAGCTATCCCGCGGCGTACGATACGGTCATCGGCGTCGGCGCGGTGGGGAAGGACGGGATCTCCTACGAGCGCTCCAACCACAACGAGAGCGTCTTTCTGACGACGCCGGGCGTGGACATCCGCACGACGGACGCACGGGGCGGCTATACCCCTGCCACCGGATGCTCGTTCGCGGTCCCGCAGGTCTCCGGCGCGGCGGCGGTCCTGCTCTCGGCAGACGGAACGCTCACCCCCGCAGAGATCCGGGCATGTCTCGCGGCTTCGGCGAAGGACGCGGGCGGCGCGGGATATGACGAATACTACGGCCACGGCATCCTCGATCTCGCCGCCTCCGTGACGCGGATCGCAGGTGCGGCTGAGGTGCGCGGATCCCGCTGTGAATTCCTCCCGGCAGGGGAGGGCGCGGCGACGGCGGTCCGCAACCGAACGGGCGAGACGCTCGCGTGCGTGTACATCTTCGCCGAATACGACGGCCGAGGCGCGTGCATCCGCACGAAGAGCGAGACCCTGACGATCCCGGCGTACGGGGAAGTGAAGGTCTCCGCGCCGGACGGCAGAAGGGCGTACACCCAGTTCCTCACGGACGGGGACGGGACCCCGCTCTGCCCGTCGAGGGGGTCGAAATGATGATAACAAAGCATTTATCCTGTAAAATGATGAAAACCAAAGGACTCATCCTCCTCGCCGTCCTCCTTCTGTGCGCCTTCCTCGCTGCTCCCGCGGCGGCCTCCGGCTATGAGACGGCGGGCGAGCACCCCGGCATGACGATCCGGTTTGAGGACGGCGCGGCATGGGTGACGGTCCCCTTCACCGCGGAGGGAGCGGAGTATCTTTTGCGCCTCGTCGACGCGGACGGCGGGATCGTCTGGATCGGCCAGCGGACGGGCGGCGGATACCTCACCTTCGAGAAGATCCCCCTGCCGGCCCCGCAGACCGCCGCCTCCTACACGTTCCTCCTCACCGGCAGCGCGGAGGGCTTCTCCCCGATCACCGCATTGATCCGCTGGACCCCGGATAGCCCGGTCGAACCGGATCCGGGCTGCCCGCGGGACGCCTCCTGTCCGCTCGGCCGCTTCACCGACCTCGATCCCGCGGCATGGTACCACGACGGCATCCACCGCGCGCTGGAGGATGGCATCATGAACGGCCTCGGGGACGGGACATTCCGGCCGAATGCGGTGACGAGCCGCGCCATGCTCGTGACGATGCTCTGGCGGATGGCCGGGGAACCGCGCGTGCGCTATGACGCCGGTTTCACGGACGTCGCGGAGAACGCATGGTACGCAGGCGCGGTCCGCTGGGCTGCCTCCTCCGGGATCGTCAGCGGCTACGACGCGGTGACCTTCGGGCCGGACGACGGCGTGACGCAGGAACAGCTCGCCCTGATCCTCTGGCGCTATGCAGGCATGCCCGCCGATGCCGGACCCGATCCGCTCAGCCGCTTCGGCGACGGAGGCCGGGTATCCCCCTGGGCGGCGGACGCCATGCGCTGGGCCGTTTCGTCCGGGATCTTCGGCGGCGGCGGAGACGGTCTGCTCCGTCCGGGGGACAGGGCTTCCCGCGCGGAAGTCGCCGCCGTGCTCACACGGTTTGAAAGATAGCCCCCTTATGATCCGATCAAGCAATTCCATCCATATACACGAGGTACTGTTATGAAATCAGATGTCATTCACGTGACAAACGAAGGCAAGGGGTTCGACGAAGCCCTTGCGCAGGCGGAGGCCGTTGCACGCTTCCGCGAGCTCGACCGCAAGAGCGCGCTGCATCTGCGCCTTTTGACGGAAGAGATGACGGGCATGATGCGCGCCATGACCGGGGACCGCGACGCGGATTTCTGGATCGACGACGCGGACGGCACGACGTATCTGCATCTTGCCGTCATCACCCCCATGAACGCGGATCTGCGGAAAAAGCTGCTCTCCGCCGCCACGAGCGGGAAGAACTCCGCGGCGAAGGGCGTGACCGGGAAGCTGCGCGATCTGCTCGAACGCTTCCTCGAGCCCGACAACGCACTCGTCCCGGACGACCTCTTCACCGGCATGGACTACGCCTATTCCGGCGGCGATTTCGCAGCGCTGTCTGCCGCATCCGCCGGGCTCTGGTCGATGAACCGGTACAAGGCCGCCGTCGAAGCGGGCCGCGCGCCGAAGGAGGACTGGGATGAGCTCGAAAAATCCGTGGTCGCCAGGCTCGCGGACGACGTGAAGATCGGCATCGCCGGCCAGAACGTCGAAATGGTCATTTCCAAGAGATTCTGAGATTCTGAAAGGAGAATACGAACATGACAATCAACAAGCAGAAAGACGGCGCCGCCCTCACGCTGGCGGTGGAAGGAAGACTCGACACGATCACCGCGCCGGAACTTGAAGCGGCGCTGGGCGAGGAGCTGGACGGCGTCGAGGCGCTGACCTTCGATTTCTCCGGTCTCGAATACATCTCTTCCGCCGGACTCCGCGTCCTGCTCTCCGCACAGAAGCAGATGAACCGTCAGGGGACCATGAAGGTCACGGGCGTCGGCGAAGTCATCATGGAGATCTTCGAGGTCACGGGCTTCAGCGACATCCTGACGATCGAATAATCGCCCCGCCCTTCGGGATCGGGCATCCGCCAAAACAGCCCGGCAGGCGGCGGGGCCGGGAAACAGCAAGACTTGATACGGCCCGTTTCCCCCATGTCCGGCATCACGGACCGGCGGGGCGCGGGCGAGGAGGCAGCATGACCATTGCACTCAAAGGACGGATCGATTCCGTCAACGCACCGGAGATCGAAAAGGACCTGAACCGCGAAATCGAGGCGGGCGGGGACGAGCCGGTCGTTCTCGACGCGTCGGAGCTCACCTACATCTCGAGCGCGGGGCTGCGCGTGATCCTTCGTCTGAAGAAGGCGCACCCGGATCTGCGCATCGTCCAGGTCAGCTCCGAGGTCTATGAGATCTTCGAGATGACGGGCTTCACGGAGATGATGACGATCGAAAAGGCGTACCGCGTCATCTCGATCGAGGGCTGCGAGGTCGTCGGAGAGGGCTACAAGGGGCGCGTCTACCGGGTCGGCCAGGACAGTGTCGTCAAGGTCTACAAAAAAGCGGACGCGGACACCCTCGAGGCGATCCGTCACGAGCGGGAGGTGGCGCGGCTCGCGCTGATCCTCGGCGTCCCGACGGCCATTTCCTACGACGTGGTCCGCGTCGGGGACAGCTACGGCTCCATGTTCGAGCTGCTCGACGCCAGCTCCTTTGCGAAGATCCTCGCAGAAGAACCGGAGCGCCTCGACTGGTGCGTGGACGAGACGGTCCGCCTCATCAAGAAGGTCCACGCGATCAGGGTCCCCGCGGGAAAGCTGCCGTCGGCCAGGGAATTCGGGCTTCGGCACGTCTGCCGCATCGAGGGCATCCTCCCGGACGAGCTGTACGGGAAGCTCCTCAGGATGACCGAAGAGATCCCCGAGCGGGACACCATGATCCACGGCGACTTCCACACGAAGAACATCGTGCTCTCGGGCGGCGAGGTGCTGCTCATCGACATGGACACCCTGTCCGTCGGCGATCCCATCTTCGAGCTCGCGCAGATGTACAATTCCTACATCGGCTTTTCCGAGCGTGACCCGGAGGTCGTGCGCAGTTTCCAGGGCTATGACCCGGCCATCGCGCGGGCGTTCTGGGCGAAGAGCCTCAGGGCCTATCTCGGCACCGACGACGCCGGACGGATCCGCGAAACCGAGGAGAAGATCCGGTGCGTGTCCTATTCCGCGCTCATCGACTGGAGCTGCCGCAACTCCGTGCCCGACAGCGAGGAGGACCGCGATACGCGTGAGCTGTGGATCGGCCGCCTGACGGAGCTCCTCGGGCATGTCGATTCCCTCCGCGTCGACTGGGACGCCTGAATCCGCAAGAACCGCCACAGAGAGGACCGAAACACATGATCAATCCGGCCATGGATCCCTCCGGATTCGTCCTGCTCGCGGACTTCGTTCCGACCATCGTGCAGGAGATCCGGTACTATACCACATACAATTTCATCGGTGACCGCATCGACGGCTACGAGGAGCCCTGCGCCCTCTTGAGCATCGAAGCGGCCCGCGCCTTGAAAGCGGCGAGCGGTGAGCTTCTCGTGCAGGGATACCGTCTGAAGATCTTCGACGCTTACCGGCCCGCCGCTGCCGTGAAGCACTTCGTGCTCTGGGGCATCGAGGATCAGGACATCCGCATGAAGCCCTATTTCTATCCCACGCTCGAAAAGCAGGCGCTCTTCGCCGAGGGATATATCGCCAGCCGGTCGAGCCACAGCCGGGGCAGCGCGCTGGATCTGACGCTGTTCGACATGCGGACCGGCAAAGAGGTCGACATGGGCAGCCCGTTCGATCTGTTCAGCGAGATCTCCCATCCCGATTACCGGGGCGAGGCCATCACCGACGAGCAGGTCGAGAACCGGATGCTTCTGCAGCGCGTGATGGTCCGCAACGGGTTTCAGCCCTACGAATGCGAGTGGTGGCACTTCCGGCTGGACGACGAGCCCTACCCGGACACCTATTTCGCCTTCCCGGTCTCGTCCGAATACCTGAAACGATAAGAACACGGAGGAGCAGCCATGACCGAGCTTCGCGTCGCAGACGATTTCTTCCTCCCCGTACCCGACGGCTTTCACGCGCTGACGGAGGAGGAAAAGAGCGGCATGAACACCCCCGTCGGAGGCGCATGGACCGGGATGTCCGATCCGGCGCGGCACATCCTCGTGACCGGCGGCGAAAAACCGCTGAACCGGCTCGAGGCGATCCTGCTGAGCGGCCGGGACTTCGCGCGCCGGACGGAAGCTTGGATCGGACGCGCCATGCGGGGAGCGGACTACCGCCGGGAAGGCTTTTCCGAGCGGACGATCGCCGGGGAGCGCGCGTTCTGCTTCCGCTATGCCTATGAGGCCGGGGGGATCCCGATGTGCGCCGAATGCTGCTCGATCAAGCGCGGCCGCCGGATCCTCTGGCTGCACGTTTACCTAAGGCAGTCGCTGCGGGCCGAGAGCGATGCCGTCTGGGAGGAGATCCTGAAATCGGCCCGGCACGGGTGAGAGCCCCGCGATCCGTTTGTCATTCCCACATCCAAAAGGAGAGATTCCACATGAAACGCACCGTTATCCTGTTCACCGCCGCGATCCTCGCGGTCCTCATGATCCTTCCGGCGGCAGCCGTCGGCCCGATCGTCCCCAACCCGGACGCCGCAGCCAGCCGCGCCATCGTCATCGACGCCCTCTATCAGCGCGAGGGCAGCCCGGAAATCACCGAGCGGAACGATTTCCCGGACACCGACGTCCAATGGTATGCCGACGCCGCCTCGTGGGGCAAAACGAACGGCATCCTCTTCGGCGACGGCGACGGATATTTCCGCGGCGACCGCGAGATCACCCGCGCGGAGCTTGCCGTCATGCTGTACCGCTACGCGGCGTACAAGGGCTGCGACACCGCGCCGTGCGACGACACGACCTTCAGCACCTATGAGGACAAGGACTCCCTGCCCGCATGGAGCGTTCCGGCATTCCGCTGGTCCGTGACGATCCCGATCTGGGAAGAGGGCGGTCTGTTCCTCCCCTCGGAGACCCTCACCTGCTCCGAGCTGACCCACATCCTCGAGAACTTCACCCACGGGACCGCGCTGCCTTCCTGGACGAAGACCGCCGCGGCGAAGAAGGCCCTCGTCGACTATGTGATCGCCGCGACCGATCCGAGCGAGCCCACCTTCATCCCCGAAAAGGACCGGATCGCCGTGTTCGACCTCGACGGCACGCTCTTCTGCGAGACCGACCCGAACTACTTCGACTACATGCTGCTCGTCCACCGCGTGGCGGAGGATCCGGACTACCGGGAGAAGGCCGGCAGAT
>JAFPWV010000134.1 GCA_017412675.1 Clostridia bacterium | reverse complement strand
TTCTGAATTCTGAATTCCCTCTCACACTCCATACTTCACCCTCACCCGCTCGAGCTTCTCCCCGATGGGTTTGGCGAGGAACCAGAGGAAGAGGATGTTCGAGACCGCGTACATGACGGTGTGCGGGACGGCTGCGGCGACGGCGGAGACCCACAGCGCGGGCGAGAACGTGCCGTTGTACCAGAGTACCGTCCAGATATCCATGACGAACGAGAAGAAGATCCCGGAGAGGAGGCCGTAGAGGATCAGAAGGGCCCGGCTCTTCTTGAGAGGCCCCGCGAGATAGCCCGCGATGAGGCCGATCAGCCCCCACGCCAGCATCTGGAACGGCGTCCACGGTCCCTGCCCGAAGTAGAAATTCGACACGAGCGCGGACATCGCGCCGACGAGGAACCCGGATTCGCTCCCGAGATAAATGGCCGTCAGGATCGTCAGGGCCGCGATCGGCTTGAAGACCGGGATCAGCCGCCCGACGATCGAGAGCGCGGTCATCACGGCGACGATCACCATCCGCCGCGCGCCGATCTTCTTGCGGTCGAAGCCCGCCGCAAACAGGAGCAGCGCGAGCACCGCGACGCCGAAGGAGACGAAGAGATGGCGCTTTTCGTCGAACACCACCGCGCCGAGCACGACCAACAGCGGCACCGCGAGATACGGGATCGCGACGCGCAGGAACCGTCTCAGCGCTTCATTGCGGATGAAGATCATCGGTCGGCGCCTCCGTTCTCGAGCGCGAGACGCGCCGCGTCCTCCACCGTGACGGTGTTGTCGTAGAAGCCCCGCGTCATCCGGGCGGCCGCCGTCGTGTAGAAGCTGTTCTTCGAGAAGAGCTCACGCGGGGTCCCCGACGAGACCGCTTCTCCCCGGAAGAAGAGCACGCACCGGTCCGCGAAGGAGGCGGCGAATTCCACGTCGTGCGTCACCGTGACGATCGTCATGCCGTCCGCGCGCAGCTTCCGGAGAAGATCGAGCAGCCGCTCCTTCATCCCGGCGTCGAGTCCCTTCGTCGGCTCGTCGAGGAGCAGGAGCCGGGGCTTCGACGCGAGCACCTTCCCGAGCGCGGCCAGCTGCTGTTCCCCGCCCGAGAGGTCGTAGGGATGGCGGTCCAAAAACGGCGTGAGGTCGAAGGGCAGCGACATGGGATCGGCCCCCGCTTCCGCGAGCTCTTCGCGCACCGTATTGCAGAGGAACACCGTCTGCACATCCTGCGGGAGCATCGCAAGGCACTCCCGGTACAGGCTCTGGTTGCGCCAGTCCTTCAGCTTCTTCCCGAAGACGCGGATCTGTCCGGCGTAGGGCTTGAGGATGCCGGCGGCGACGGAGAGCGCGGTCGTCTTGCCGGAGCCGTTGCCCCCGAGGATCGCAAAGCACTCGCCGGTTTTCACCTCAAAGGTCAGGCCGCGCAGCACGTCCGGCGCATTCCGGTCATAGCGGAACCACACGTCCGAGAACGCGAGCGCGGGCGCGTCCTCCCCCTCCTCCGTCTCCGGGAACGTCAGGGCGCGGATGTGATTCGTGAAATGCCGTTCGAGATAGCGACGGCCCGCGCGCACGTCGAGAGGGCACACGCCGCGGCTCCCGGTGCTCTGCCAGAGTCTCGCCGAGGCGGGCATCGCGCGGAACAGGGGCGTCTCCCCCATCCGTCCGATCACCTCGGCGGGGGTCCCGCTGTCCGTGATCCGGCCGTCCTCCATCAAGAAGAGCCTGTCCGCCGCCGGGACGATCTCCTCGAGGCGGTGCTCGACGATCAAAACCGTCAGTCCGAGCTCGCGGTTGAGCCGTCTGAGCGCGGCGATGAATTCGGAGGCGGCGATCGGGTCAAGCTGCGCCGTCGGCTCGTCGAGGATCAACAGCTCCGGCTGCATGACGATCACGCCCGCGAGGTTGAGAAGCTGCTTCTGCCCGCCGGAGAGCTCGGTCGTCGGCTGCTCGAACCAGTCCTCGATCCCGAAGTAGGCCGCCGTCTCCGCCACCCGCGCCGCGATCTCACGCTGCGGCATCCCGAGATTCTCGAGCCCGAAGGCCAGCTCGTGCCAGACCTTGTCGGTGACGATCTGCTCCTCCGGCTTCTGCATGACGAACCCGACGGCGGCGGCGGAGCGCTTCGGATCGAGCGCCTCCTGCTCCTCGCCGCAGAGGACGATGTGCCCGGTTTTTTCGCCGAGCGGCGCGATCTCCTTTTTGAGAAGGCGCAGAAGCGTCGATTTGCCGCATCCCGTCGGACCGCAGATCGCGGTGAAGGACCCGGCCTCGACGGTGAAGGACACGTTCCGGAGGGCGGGGGACGACGCGCCTGCGTAGGTGAAGCTCAGATTTTCGACAGATACCAGCGCCATCGGATCGCCTCCTTTCCTTCGATGATGGCGGGCAGCAGCGCGAGGATCCCGTAGGAGATCAGCCCGGCCGCCGCCCAGAGATCCGGGATCTCGACGCGGAACACGGGATAATAGGACGACGCGAGCCGGAACGAACCGACGGCCGTCAGCGCCGTGAGCGTCAGGCTCAGCGCGAGGAAGACGATGTCCGCCATGGCGCACACCTCGAGCACGTGCTGGCCGAAGTGGCTGGGGCTGACCCACTTGCGGGACGCCTTCACCGCCTCGAGATC
>JAFPWV010000133.1 GCA_017412675.1 Clostridia bacterium | reverse complement strand
TCCGGCAATTCGTCGGGCATTTCCGCGTCGAGCGATCGGATCCCCGCTCCGCCATAGAGCAGCGGACGCGGAACGATCCCTTCTCCGAGAACGAGCAGACCGACTCCCTGCGGCCCGTAAAGCCCTTTGTGCCCCGG
This sequence comes from Clostridia bacterium, assembly GCA_017412675.1. Taxonomy (GTDB): domain Bacteria; phylum Bacillota; class Clostridia; order Oscillospirales; family CAG-272; genus UMGS1696. The sequence continues at coordinate 2,572 of JAFPWV010000133.1, read as the reverse complement.
AACGGCGAGCGCAGATATCCCGTCTTTCTTCAGATCGATTGGGAGTATTCCCGCGCTCTGCGCCGCGTCGACAATGAGGGGGATTCGATGCATGCGGCACAGCGCACCGATTTTTCGGATCGGCAGGACTTTTGAGCAGATATTGGACGCATGGGTCGCGACGACAGCGGCGGTGTCAGGCCGGATCCTTGCCGTTATGGATTGAAGGACGGCGCGATCCTCCCCGGAGGCATCGAACGGTTCTGCGGTGATGAGTCCTTCCCGCTGCATGGCGAGGATCGGTCTCCTCACGGCGTTGTGGCAGAAATTGTCATAAAGAACATGGCCGCCCGCCGGGATCAGTCCGCGGATGGCAATGTTGAGCGACGCCGTCGCACCGGAGGTGAAAATCACGCGCTCGGGACCCGCACCGAAGAAACGTCCGGCGGCCTCGCGGCAGGCATAAACGATTTCCGCCGCAGCGTCCGCCAGAGGGTGGGAGCCTCGCCCGGGATTGCCTCCCGCATTGCGCATCGCCGTATCGATCGCTTCGATCACCGCAGGCGGTTTCGGCCATGTCGTCGCGGCGTTGTCGAGATAGATCATCGGTTTGCTCCGATCACTTCGCCAAAAGAGAGGTTCTTCCGGCGGAGCACGGACGTCAGGCGGTCCGATGCAGCACACGGAAAGCGCAGGCCGAATGCGCAGCCGTATCTTGTAATAGACGGGTCAACGGAGACGACGGATGCCGGTATGCGCATCTCTCCCGCGATCCGGCGAGCCGATTCCGCCTGTGTCCTTGTTTTCATGGTGAGGATGCAGTCCGGCATATCGGACCTCCTGTTTCCTGTATGGGCTTTCCCTATCAATCTATGCGGATCGGGGAAAAACGTGCCGATGATTGACAGCGGGGGAATAATCGAGTATAATAGGGAAAATGCAGGTACAGGAGCGTCAGCATGGAACGTTATACGGCAGATTTTACCGACATCAACGAAAACGGAGCCGGGATTACGCGGCTTGACGGGATGGTCGTTTTTGTCCCGGGCGTTCTTCCCGGCGAACGGGTGGAATTTGAGATCACAGAACGGAAAAAGAACTATGCAGTAGGCAAATGCTTGTCACTCATCCGCCGATCCGAGTATCGAATCGCCTCGATCTGTCCCGATGAAGAAGCGTGCGGCGGGTGTGCGCTCGGGTGGATGGAATACGAAGAGGAAAATCGGATCAAGGCAAACGCCGTTCGAGCCGCGCTGCGCAGAGCCGGACTCAGCGGGATTTCCGTCGAAGAAACGGTCTTTGCCCCGCAGCGCTATGGCTACCGCAACAAGATGACGCTTCACTATGATCCCGACGCGCATTGCTTTGGGTACTGCCGTCCGGAATCCAATGCGGTCCTTCCCTTTCACGGCTGCGCGCTCTGTCCGCAAGGATTCTCCGATATCGTCCTGTTCCTCCATGACGACCCGGATCTTGTTTCCGCGCTTTCCCCACAATCACTGTCCATCCGGAGCGCTGACGACGGGATAACGGTGGTGTTCTCCTGCCGCGAATGGAACGAACGCGCTTCGGAAACGATACGCTGCGCGCTGAAAAAGCAGTTTTCAGAGATCACCCATGTGCTTGTCAGCGCGCCGGAGCACCGGGAAACAACAGAATTGACCGATCGGATCGCAGGCCTCGACATGCGATATTCTGCCGAGGCCTTCCGCCAGGTCAACACACCCGCATTCGAGCGGCTCCTTGCGTTGGTCCGCGAAGAAGCGGAGAAAGCGAACTTCAAAACCGCCGCCGATCTATACTGCGGCTCCGGCGTGATCGGGCTGGAGCTTGCGAAAGAATTCCCGAAGGCAAAGTTCTACGGGATCGAGATCAATCCGGACGCCGTCGAGGATGCAAAGAAAAATGCCGCACGAAACGGCATCGGGAATATCCGGTTCTTCTGCGGAGACGCGGCATCGTTTCGGCAGCGCTTCCCCGTCTCCCCGGATCTTGTAACGGTCGACCCGCCGCGCGCCGGTCTGTCAGCCTCCATGAGACGGGAGCTGCTTGCCCTTGCGCCGCAGAACGTCATTTATGTCTCCTGCAATCCGCAGACGCTTGCCCGCGACCTCGCGGAGCTGATGCAAAACGGCTATCGAATCGCGCGCGTCACGCCCGTGAACATGTTCCCGGCAACGAAGCACGTTGAAACCGCTGCCCGCCTTGTGAAGGACGACGCAGCTTGCCCGAAAGGAAGTGAGGGATCCCATGAAACGCTATAACGTCATCATGATCGCCGATCCGGAGCGGACGCATCTTCTGATGTGCCGGCGGATGCGCGATCCGTTCTGCGGGAAATACAACATGGTCGGCGGGCATGTCGAGGCAGGAGAAAGTGAAGACGACGCGGCTTACCGCGAACTCCTCGAGGAGAGCGGGATCACCCGGGACGACGTCACCCTCACGCGCGTCATGGATCTCGTCTATCATTACGAGGACCTTGCAATCGAAGTATATGCCGGCCGGCTGAGGCATCCTGTCAAGGTGCACGGCGATGAGAATCCCCTCGAATGGCTCTCGATCGACGAGAACTACTTCGACGCCGAAAGGT
>JAFPWV010000132.1 GCA_017412675.1 Clostridia bacterium | reverse complement strand
GTGGATTCCCAAGGCGGGAACGGCCTTGGGCGGCGGTGATCCCCAAGAGGCTGGCCGCGGAAGCCTCTTGGGTCCCGTCCGGAAGGACAAAAAAACGATGGATTCAGCGAGTACATCCCCGCAAACGTTAGTGCGCAAGCAAAATGAACGACCCGCTCTCCGCGGGCTTGCCAACGGTGAGCCCGCCATGTGTCACCGGGCACCGCCCGTTCTTCGCGGGCTTCCTTCCTCATTCCCCGCACGGATGGTGCGGATTCACATGACTCGCACGCGCCGACGCGCCGACAACACGATCGACGCACGCAAAAAATCGCGCGGTCACCGCGCAAAAGGAGCCTCTCCATGAACGACCTCTCCAAAACCATCGCCGCGATCTCGACGCCGCGCGGAAAGGGCGGGATCGCCGTCATCCGCCTGTCCGGACCCGAAGCCGTCACCGTCGCCGGACGCATGTTCCGCCCGAAAAACGGCAGACCGCTCGCAGACGGCGCGCCGCGGACCGCGGTGTTCGGCACGATCTACGACGCCGGGGACGAACCCTGCGACGAGGGCATCGTCACCGTCTTCCGCGGACCGCACTCCTTCACCGGCGAGGACGTCGCGGAGATCGCGTGCCACGGAGGCCCCGCCGTCACCGAGGCCGTATGCCTGTCCGCGATCGCGCACGGAGCCGTCGCCGCAGGTCCCGGGGAATTCACCCGCCGCGCCTTCATCAACGGGAGGCTGTCCCTCACCGAGGCCGAGGCCGTCGGACGCCTCATCGACGCGGATACCGCCGAGCGGCTGGCCCTGTCCTCCGGCGCGCTCCGCGGAAACGTGAGCCGGGAGATCGCGCGGATCTCGGACGGCCTGCTTTCGACGATGACCGCGCTGTACGCCGCGATCGACTATCCGGAGGAGGACGTCGGGGACGAGGGGGAGCGCCGGATCGGGGAGACCCTTTCGCGCGCGCTCGACGCGGTGGAGCACCTGCTTTCGACCTATAAAACCGGACGCGCGGTGGCCGACGGCGTGCGCACGGCGCTCTGCGGACGTCCGAACGTCGGGAAGAGCTCGGTTTTCAACCTCATGACGGGCGAAGAGAGCGCGATCGTGACGGAGATTGCCGGGACGACGAGGGACGTGCTGCGCGAGACGGTGTCCTTCGGCGGGGTGACGCTCCGGCTCTCAGATACGGCGGGGATGCGCGAGGCGTCCGATGCCGTGGAAAAGATCGGCGTGGACCGCGCGGAGCGGGAGATCGCGTCGGCGGAGCTGATCCTCGCGGTCTTCGACGGCAGCGAACCGCTCACGGACGAGGACCGGCGGCTGCTCGGGCTGCTGGCACCGCTGAACGGCGCGAAAATCGCCGTCGTGAACAAGGAGGACGCGGGGCGCGGGCTCACGGACGAAGAGCTTGCAACGATAGACGCTGCGTGCGGACGCCGGGTGACCCTCTCGGCGAAGTCCGGGGACGGGCGGGCGCTGGCGGAGGCGATCGCGGATCTCTACGGCAGCGGGACGCTGGATCTGCGCGCGGACGCCGTGATCTGGGACGTGCGGCAGCGGCAGGCGCTGGAACACGCGAAATCGGCGCTGGCAGGCGCGTGCAAGGCGATCCGGCGCGGCGACCCGATCGACTGCGTGTGCACGCTCGCCGAAGAGGCCATGGCCGCGCTGAACGAGACGGACGGCCGCGGCGTCGACGAGGCGATCGTCGGGGAGATCTTCAAGCGCTTCTGCGTGGGGAAATGAGCCTTTCAAGGAAAGCGTAAGGAACCGGAAAACGAACAACGCGGAATCCGTTCCGAACTGTAAAAAAGAACGGCTGTGCGGCTGTACATGATATACAGCTCCACAACCGTTTTTCCTTGGAAATCGGAGGTTTCCTGCCTCAGCTGTTCACGATTCACTCTTCGTTGTTCGTTTCTGTTTATTTCCCGCCCGTCTCCGCTCTCACGAATACGCCGTTCTCGAAGTATCCGGTGTAGGTGCGGCCGCTCGGCCAGGTGTAGGTCCCGAAGCCGGAAGGCAGGTTGTTCTGGAAGTCGCCCTCGTACCGCTCGCCGTTGGCCCAGGTGTAGACGCCCTTGCCGACCCGGACGTCGTTCACGAAGTCGCCCTCGTAGACGTCGCCGTTCGCCCAGGTGTAGATGCCGGAGCCGTGCTTCACGCCGTCCTTGTACGACCCGATGTACGAGTCCCCGGAGGCATAGCGGTATTCGCCCTCGCCGTCCTTCAGGTTGTTCGTGAAGAAGCCCGCGTAGACCGAGCCGTCGCCGAACGTATACACGCCGTAGCCTTCCTTCAGGCCCTCGCGGAACGCGCCCTCGTAGACCTCGCCGCCGACGTAGGTGTAGGTGCCCTCGCCGGTCATCATGTCGCCCTGGAAGTCGCCCTCGTAGACGTCGCCGTTCGCAAAGCGCATGACGCCGCGGCCCTCCTTGAGGAGGTTGTCGAGCGCGCCGGAATAGATGTCCCCGTTCGAGTAGGAGATCTCCTCCCGGTCGAGGTTCACATCCGCGGAGATGCCGTTCGAGTAGATCAGCCGGCCGCGGTAGGGCTCCCCGTTCTCATCCACCTTGCCGAGGAATTTCACATACAGATCGGGTGAGACGCGCACCTTCACATACCGGTACCCGGACCGGTAGAGCGCAAAGATCGCGGCCCCCACGAGGAGGAGCGCGATGAGGAGAATGATCAGTACGGCGACGATGGGATGCATCTTCCGCCGGGATCGCTTGGCGTTTCGGTTCATGAAGTTCACTCCTGATGCGGTTGTCCGGAATCAATAGAATCTTCTCGTCATCGGCTTGACCTGCGTGACGAAGTTGTCGAACATGACGAGCAGCTCCGGCAGGACGAGGATGGCGAAATACGCGACGGCACAGACGCCCAGCGCGGCGAGGAGGAAGTTGCGGATCGGATGCTGTTCCTCCGGGAAGCGCAGCTCCGCCGTGATCCGCTTTTCCTCGGGGAGATAGAACCGCGCGACGGAAAAATCGGTCTTCGGCGGCAGAGGATCCTCGCGCAGGAACTTGTAGTGCCAGAAATTGCCGAGCTTCGAGAGCTTCTTCGGCGGGAATTCCTCCCGGTTCGCGCACGACACGATCGAGGTCATCGACCCGCCCTCCCCGAGCATGCGGCGGATGACGCGGTTCTTTGCGAAGCCGAGGTCGGAGAGCGTCAGGGCGTGGTCGCGGTCGAGGGCGCCGTGTTCGGTGAGGGACGCGACGATCTTGTGCGCATGGACGCGGTAAATGAGGGAGAGGAGGACGCCGAGCAGGATGCCGACGCAGATCCCCCACACGATGAATAAGAATGACGAACCGTTGATGTTGAGATCGAGGTTTTCAAAGACATACAGTTTTCTCTGCATCATGAACTCCTTTCGTCAGTCGATGGCCGAGGACGGCCTCAGAACTCCTCGAAGAAATCCGCGCCCGCGAGGAGACGGCAGAGATCCTCGAGGTCTCCGTCGTCGCGGAATTCGAGCGTGAAGGTCTTCTGTTTCGCCGTGTTCCGGATCGAGCAGCGGCGGCCCGTGCGGTCGGTGAAGCGGCCTTCGATCGCGCGGAGATAGTCGACCTTCGGCGGACCGCTTGGCGGCAGGGGCTCCCGCTTTTTGCGGTTGAGGGTCTTCACCATCGCCTCGACCTCGCGCACGGAGAGACCGGCCTCAGCAGTCTTTTTCGCCGCCGGGACGATCTTCGCGGGATCCTTCAGCCCGAGCAGGGCGCGCGCGTGACCGGCCGTGATGGAGCCGTCCGCCAGAAGGGACGCGGCTTCGTCGGGGAGGTCGAGCAGGCGGAGGGCGTTGGCGACCGCGCTGCGGGATTTCCCGACCTCGGCGGCGACCGCTTCCTGCGTGAGACCCCAGCGGTCCATGAGGCTGCGGTATGCCGACGCCTCCTCGAGCGGGGAGAGGTCCTCGCGCTGGAGGTTCTCGATCAGGGCGACCTTTGCGGCAGCCCGGTCGTCCGCTTCGATGACGGTGACGGGCAGCGCGTCGAGGTGCGCGAGCTTGGCGGCGCGGAACCGGCGTTCCCCGGCGACGATCTCATACCGGCCGACGGCGGTTTTGCGCACGACGATGGGCTGCAGGAGCCCGTTTTCGCGGATGGAATCGGCGAGGGCGGCGAGGCTCTCGGGGTCAAAGACCTTGCGCGGCTGATCGGCGTTCAGATCGATCTCCGAGATCGGCACCGTCTTCGGCGCGTCTTTCTTTTCTTCCTCGGGGAAAGAGTTGTCGATGTAGATCGCATCGAGCCCCCTGCCGAGGCCTTTATTTTTCGGCATAGATAATACTCCGTATTTCGAGGGATGGCGGGAAACAGCCTTCTTCCCGATTCCTTAAATCATGATTCCGATTCGTTCGAGGATCTCCTTCGTCGCGTCGCGGTAGGCGTCGGCGGCCTTCGAGTACTTGTCGTAGTGGTTGATGGGCTGGCCGAAGCCGGGGGCCTCGGTGAGCCGCACGGACCGGGGGATCGGCGTCTTCAGCACCTTGTCGCCGTAGTGCTTTTTGATCTCGCCGAGGACCTCGGACGTGAGCGTCAGGCGGCCGTTGTACATCGTGATGAGGATGCCGAGGACGGCGAGGGAGGGGTTGTAGAGGTCCTTCACGCGCCGGATCGACAGCATGAGCTGGATCAGGCCTTCGAGCGCGAAGTATTCGCACTGCATCGGGATGAGTACGCCGTCCGCTGCGGTCAGGGCGTTCACTGTAAGCAGGGAGAGGGACGGCGGGCAGTCGATCATGATGAGGTCATAGAGGTCCGCGCACTTATCGAGGAAGGCGGCGAGACGGCGTTCGCGGCGGGGCACGTCGAAGAGTTCGATCTCCGCGCCCGCGAGGTCGAGGTTCGACGGCACGAGGGAGAGATTCGGAAACGCCGTTTTCACGATGCAGTCCGCGGGATCCGCCCCGTCGATGAGGACGTCGTAGGCGGTGCCGGATGCGGGCTTCTTCGTGATCCCGACGCCGCTCGTCGTGTTGCCCTGCGGATCGGCGTCGAAGAGGAGGACGCGCAGTCCCCGCTCGGCGGCGCAGCTTGCGATGTTGATGCAGGAGGTGGTCTTCCCCACGCCCCCCTTCTGGTTGGCGAACGCAAGGGTATAGGGTTTTGACATGATGCACCTCCTCCGCGGACGGCTGGCTTTGCCGGACAATCTTTCATCCTCTATTATAAAGTCAAGCGGCGGAAAAGTCAACAGGATTTCGTGAACGTTTTCCCGCGGGATCGTTTCGCATCTTTGCCAATTCTATGATAGCACAAACGATTCGCTTTGTCAAGAGGAATTTTGACGTTTAAGCGAAACTGTTACAAATTTGATTGCTCGGCGCCGGCATCCCGCTCGATCCACGCCACGACGTTCTCCGTCACCGCGTCGGCCATCGCGCGGACCTCATCTGCGGCGTTCGTCACGGCGACGGCGAGATCGGCCGCCTCGAACATGGCGAGATCGTTGCGGTTGTCCCCGAACGCGACGACGCGCGCGCATCCGGTGTATGCCCGCAAAAATTCCACGGCGCGTCGCTTCGAGGCCGTCTCCGGGAAGACCTCGAGATACCAGAGCCCGGGCTCGTAGGCGTCGGGGTAGGCCGTGCGCCGGATGCCGGGGATCCCGTCGAGGGCTTCGTCGGCCCGGCGGATCGGGTCCTCGCTGCCGAGCTGGCAGAAGTAGACGGTCGCGCCCGGGAGCTCGTCGGCCGAGCGGAAGCGGAAGAACGGCTTGCCCCAGCGCGAGACCCGCTCGTCCCGGAAGCGCCGCATGGCGTCGTTTGCGAGATCGCGGTACCACGTCGTGAGCGGATCGCCGAGGACGGGGGCGTCCGGATCGCACACATAGACGAACGGTTCGCCGAACGCCGTCAGGGAAGCGAGGACCGCGCGGGCTGCCTCCTGGGAGAAGCGTTCGACGGCGACGTAGACCCCGCGGGCCATATCGCGGAGCATGGTGCCGTTCATGAGGGCGACGGGCGCGCAGCCGGGGTGGGTGAAGTCGACGGCGGAGAGGATCGGCGCGGCGGAGCGCACGGTCCGGGCGGTGGCGAACGAAATGCGGACCCCCGCGGCGGTGAGGCGGTTGATGCGCCGGGCGTCGTCCGGGGAGAGGGTCGCGTCCGGGCGGAGCAGCGTCCCGTCGAGATCGGTGAGGTAGAGGGTGGACATGGGACCTCCGGGGAATTCAGAATTCAGAATTAAGAATTCAGAATAGGTTCGGTATCCATTTCTGCATTCGCGTCTCATTCCTCGTTTTGAATGTGTTTCTCTCTTCGGTCGGCGAAGAATGCTCTCAGCGCCTCCGCGCAGTCGCGCTCCCTGACGCCGAAGGTGACGGCGGGGCGGTGATTGAGGGGGTAGCTTGCGAGGTTGAGCAGCGAGCCCATCGCGCCGGCGCGGGGATCCTTCGCCCCGATCACCACGCGCGGGACCCGGGCATTCCAGATCGCGCCCGCGCACATCGGGCAGGGCTCGAGCGTCACATACAGGGTGCATCCCGTGAGCCGCCAGCCCCCGAGGATCTCGGACGCCCGCTCGATCGCCGCCGATTCCGCGTGCCAGAGGGGGTCCCGGCGGGATTCCCGGGCGTTGCATTCCCCGGCGATGAGGGTGCCGCCCCGCGCGATCACACAGCCGACCGGGACTTCGCCGGCAGACGCCGCGTATTTCGCCAGCGCCAGCGCCGCGGTCATGAAAAAAGCGTCCCGCGCCGCACCTTCGGGCAGGGTGCAGGTGAAATACGGCGCGAGGATGGCTTCGATTTGTTCGGTGCGGGAGGGGATGGAAGGGAGGATGGACATGGGAACCTCCAAATGAGTGAACAGTGAACAGTTTACAGTTAACAGTTGTGCCGCTGCACGTTGTGAGCCTCCCCCTCAGGGGGAGGTGCCCGGCAGCTTCTGAAAAAGATGACGGGCGGAAGGGGCGAAAAGCAACCGTTTCTTCCGGATTGAACGAAAAGATCCTCCTCCTTTCACCCCTTCCGGCTCAGATCGATCGCCACCTTCCCCAAAGGGGCAGGCAAGGGGTGCAGCGGCATGGAATGCACGGGCGGATGATTCTGCGAGCCGCCTGCGGATGGCTGCCGCGGGGATTCACGTTTCGTTATTCGTTCTCCCCGCCGCGTTTCTCCGTTTCGGCGGCTTCTTTCCAGATCAGGCTGGCGCAAAACGCGGCGATGCCGATCGTGAGCAGCACGGCGTCGAGGATGCGGCGGGCGGCGGGCGCTTCGGCGAGGAGGGAGAGGCAGACGAGGGAGCGCGCGTTGATGAGGATGTGCGCGGCGATCGGGGGCCAGAGACGTCCGGAGCGTTCGGCGAGGATGCCGAGGATCACGCCTGCCGCGAGCGCGTAGATCATGCCGTCGACGGTGTTGTGCACGATGGCGAACATGACCGCCTGCGCGAGGATCGCAAAGATCGGGCTCATCAGGCGCAGCTCGCCGTAAAACGCGCCGCGGAACAGCCATTCCTCGATGAGTGGGTGGATCAGGCAGAGGGAGAGGACCGTCAGGGGCGTGATTCGGGTATCGGCGGGCGCGGGGAGATCATAGGGCGTCGCCTGTCCCTGCGTCAGGGCGGAGACCGCGAACATGACGGCGATCATCGCAGCCGTCGCCGCCGCACCGTGGAGGAGGCAGACGCGGAGCGAACGCGGGACGAGGGGAGGAACGGTCTCTTCCTCGGGCGGCGTATAGGTCCGGACGCGGAACAGAGCCGCCGCAACCGCTGCCGCCGGAAGGAGGGCGAGGAGGGACGCGGCGTCGGTACCCGCGATCGGGGTCGAGGCGCAGAGGAGCAGGATCCCCTTCTGCATGGCCGCCATGACCATGAAGGGGACGAGGGTATGGAGCAGTCGGCTTACGCCCGTTTTTGAGTCCATCGGTGCCTCCGGGATAGAAACTTGCGGTTTCATTATAGCATAACCGCAGGCGGAATGCAAGACATAATAGGGAGGGCGGCAAATGAGGAGGAAGGAGTTGGAAATTCAGAATTCAGAATTAAGAATTCAGAATTGGACGGGGCCGAACACCTGACCGCCGCACCCTTTGCCTGCCCCTCTGGGGAAGGTGGCGAGCAATTTGCTCTGCAAATCTGCGAGCCGGAAGGGGATGAATGGAGGAGGACTGTTTCGTTCTTCCCGATGAAAACCGTTGGTTTACCCCCCTTCCGACCGCCCGATTCGTTGGCGAATCCGGCGGCCACCTCCCCCGAAAGGGGAGGCTCACAACGTGCAGCTCAGCCCTGACAGCCCGCTGTGCACCCTTTGCCTCGACGGAGTCGAAAGCTCGAACACAGAGCAAATTTCTTCTCGGCGTTGAGCGAGCCATGAACGAAACAGAGCCACTCATCATGGTGAAGGCCCTGTTAATCTAACGTGCGAAAGGCGAGATGGAACTTGTTCCATCCGCCGTGGGACCAGATAAAATGGAGCAACGGTACAGAATCGCCAAGGTACGCACGTTGAGGGTGGATTCCCAAGGCGGGAACGGCCTTGGGCGGCGGTGATCCCCAAGAGGC
>JAFPWV010000131.1 GCA_017412675.1 Clostridia bacterium | reverse complement strand
TTTGACCGGGCGCTTTCGCAAAATCCGGAGAGCGGCTTCATGATTTCAGAAAACCGTCCCCGCTTCATTCGCTCGCGTAGAGCTCGAGGGTGCTGTACAGCTTGTCGAAGTATTTGTCAAACGATAGTTTGCCCGTGAAGACGGCTTTGATGTTCGTCCCGATATACTTCTGCACCGTCCGCTGCACGGCCTTGCACGCGGTCATCCGTCCGTACACCTCGGAGAGGTCCGCGATGTCCCGCGCGATATTGTCCTCGTACTCGGGGAACTCGGGCGCGCCGCCGGAATAAAAGTCCCGGACCTGAAACGCGATGCGCTTCTCCATCGATTCGCGGCGCACGGGGAAGCCGAGGCGGAGATAATTGAGCTTGGAGACCGAATTGTCGTGCCCGCCCTGGATCTCGTCGGAGAGCAGGACCCGGATGAACCGCCACGCATTGAGCTTGTTCGGGGAGGACTTCGGGATCCCCGCGTAGTAGACCAGCTCCGCCGTCACGCCGTCGTACACGTCCGGGACCGTTTCAAAAATCAGATGTTCGCCGTCGTCCTCTTCAAACTTATACCGGTTCATCGAAAGCACCATCGGGTTGTTGCTGCCGAAATTGCTGAACAAGGCTTCCCGCAGGACGGCCGCGCCTCCCTGCTGATACCAGCCGTCCCCCCAGTAATCCTGCGCGTCTTCGAGGAAGTCGAGGGAGCAGAATTCGACGAGCTGGCGCATTTTTTCCTTGTCCACCGCGGGGACCCGGTTTTGGTAGTCGATGAAGTCCATGCCGCAGTCGTTTATCATTCGCCGGATATATCCGCTGTCCCTGCCGTAGGTGAAGACCGTGTTGTCCGGGTGCTCCTCCTTGTACCGGTGCGCGGCGGCCATGAACCCGTCCCATGTGCGGAGCTCTTCCCGGGAGATCCCGGCGTCGGCGAGGGCTTCCTCCGTCGTCAGCAGGATCGGAAGTTTGATTTCGACGGGCAGGATGCCGCGGACGCCGTTCAGGAGGCCCACGTCGAGCACGTCGTAATAATCCTCTTTGTGAAAATCGGGATCGTTCAGCATGTAGGGGTTGAGGTCCTCGAGGATCCCGGCCTCGATGATCTTGTAGACGTCGGAAACCTCCGCCGAGCCGGATGAGCCGAACAGCACGTCGGGACCTTTGCCCGCGGGGATCTCCGCCTGGATGCGGGTTTCATACTCGTCCTCCCCGAGGGCCTGAAAATCCAGATTCACCTCCGGGTAGAGCTCCCGGAAACGGTCCGCGGCGGGCTTCAGGATCAGCCCCGGCATCCCGGCTGAGTAGATAGTCAGGGTATTCGTCGCCTCCGGCATGACGAAATCCGAATAATCGAGGACGATCTCTCCGTCTTCCGCTCCGGCGTCCGGGCTGTCGGCGGAGGGGTCACGATTGTCGGACGGGTCCGCGGTCTGTCCGGATTTCCCGGTCTTGCCCGTTTGAGCGGATGGCGTCGAGGTTGTCTCGCTTTCACATCCCGCGAGGGCGGAGAGCAACAGGGCGAGGGCGAGGATGAGGGAAAGAATGCGGATTTTCATAGGGGCCTCCGTTATTCGTCCTTGTACAGCTCGATAGCGTTGAGGAATTTTTTATAACAGTCGTCCCACGGCTTTTCCCCGTACACGTAGGGAAGCATGAATTCCTTGAGGTACTTGATATACATCTGCGGCAGGATCACCGCTTCCGTCGGAGACTGCACGAGCCTGACGTATTCATCGAACTCCGGGCCGTCCGGCGTCGTGCCGCTCTCGCTGGTCAGCATGGGTTTCGTCGACTCCAGCCGAACCGGAAGCCCGACCCAGAAATAGCTGTTGTTAAACCGTTTTGGGTCGTGCCCGCCCTGAATGTCGTTCGAGAGCAGGATTTTGAGGAGCTTCCACGCGGAGGACTTGTTGGCGGCTCCTTTCGGGATGGCCGCGCCGAGGATCATCTGCGCCGTTACGCCGTCGTGCTGGTTCGCGGGCAGGAACAGGACCGGTTCTTCCCCGTCGTTCCCCAGAAAGGTCTGGCTGGTGAAGTAAATCGAGTAGCTGTTGCCGCCGAAACTGTCGTAGGGGAAGAGTTTCAGGTGCAGTCCTCCCCCCGCTCCGTAATACGGAATGTCCCACACTGCCTCTTCGTCCGTGTCGTAACCGGGATCGTAATAGAGCTTGGCGAGGTCCAGGCACTGGCGGAAGCGCCCCTCGTCGAGCTCCACCTCGTTCGTCTCGTGATTGATGAGATCGAAGCCGAAGTCCTGATACAGCGCGCAGACGTCGCTGAGGGTCGGATCGATGCCGCCGATATCGAAGAACAGGGTCGAATCCGGGTATTTTCCCTTGAACCGTTTCGCCCCCTCGCAGAAGCCGTCGCAGGTTTCGAGCTCGTCCGCCGTCATGCCGATCTCGTCGAGGATGGACTGCGTCGTCATCAGAACCGGCACCTTATAGCACAGCGGCGCGACGTACCGCTTTCCGTTCATCACGCCCGCGTCCATCACGGGCCGGACAAATTCGGACAGCGCGATCTCCCCGTCCGTCCCGAAGTACGGGTTCAGGTCCTCGAAGAGATCGGTCTGCATGGTTTTGTAGATATCCGGGAAGGTCGTGTCCTCCATCAGAATAAGGTCGGGGCCTTTTCCCGCGGGGATCTCCGTGCGGATCCGGGTCTCGAATTCCTCGTTGCTGAGGATCTCATAGGAGACCTCGATGTCGGGATAAAGCTGTTTGAAGATCTCGATCGCGGGGTTCAGAATGGAAGAGTACAGATTCCCGGGAGAGTAGATCATCAGTTTTCCGGTGTCCTCCGGCATGGAGAACCACGAATAATCCGGTTCGGTTTCGGCGGCCTCCGGCAGATTGTCCTCCGGTATCGCCGGATTTCCGGTCTTGCCGCATCCCGCGAGGGCGGAGAGCAGCATGATGAGGGCGAGGATAATGGAAAGAATGCGTTTTTTCATGAGGTGCCTCCTGTTTCATTCACTCGCGTAAAGTTCAAGAGTGTTTAGAAATTTCTTGTAGCAGTCCTCCCATGACTTGTTTCCTTTGATATATTCCGACATATCGTTCACGATATAGCGGTAAATGTTTGTAGGAAGCAGGGAGGCGTTCGTCACGGAGGTGCAGTAATGGATGATCAGCTGTGCGTTTTCGTCCGCATTCGGAAAAAACGTTTCCTTTACAGCGAGAGTACGTTTCTTTATCGCAGGTTTCATCACGGGAATCCCGGTCTGAAGATAGTCGCGCTGACCCATCGTCGGCTCATGACCTCCCTGAATTTCTTCGGAAAGAAGAATTTTCAGCAGCCGGTATGCGTTGAGCTTGTTCTCCGATCCCTGCGGAACCGCCGCAAAGCTCACAACCTCTGCCGTTACGCCGCCGTAAATGTCCGTGACAGGGAGCAGGCAAGGCGTTTCACCGCGGTTCTTGATAAACGCGATCGCGTTCATCAGCGACAATTCACCCGTACCGATATTTGAGCAGAGATACATACGCTCAAACAATCCTTCGATCGCTTTGTGATCCGCATCAATCTCATGGTTGCTTCCCGTATGGAACGCCTTGCAGACGTCAAGCATCGCATGAAGTTGTTCTTCGTTTACGGAGACGGTGCCCCGGTTATAGTCGATGAAACGCATTCCGCTTGCGGTCAATAGTTCTTTCAGGTAATCGTCCTCCCCGCCGGAGGAATACAGTGCGTTGTCCGGGCAGGCTTCGTGATACCGGATACACGCCGCGCAGTAGTCCTCGAAGGTCTTGATCTCTTCCGGTTTGATCCCGGCGTCTGTCAGCGTTTCGTATGAAGTCTTATAGACGGACAGATTCAGCTCGACCGGGACAATCTGTCTTTCCCCCTGATACAGAAGACAGTCTGCCGCCTCTTTCAGATAGTCGTTCCAGTCAAATTCCGTGTCGCTCAGGAAATACGGGTTCAGGTCCGTGAAGATATGGGTTGACATGGATTTGAAGGGATCGGGCAGCACGCTCGTGAAGGTGAACAGCAGATCGGGACCGCCTCCGGCCGGAATTTCCGTTTGAATCCGCGTCTGAAACTCCTCGCTGCTCAGCATTTCAAATTTGACCTGAACGTCCGGGTACTTTTCGCGGAACAGATCGACGGCGGCGGCAATCGCAAGATCATAGCCGCTCATTCCGTAAACGATCAGTTCTCCGGTGGCTTCCGGCATCACGAAGTCCGAATAATCCGGTTCAGGGTATGTCTCTTCCGCCTCTTCCAGCCCGTCTTCTGTTTCGGAAACGGGAGCCGAAGGATTGACGGCAGAAACATCGTTTGAATCGTTTTTTTCTGTCGAACCGGACTGTGCGGGAATTGCTTCGCTTCCGTCATCCATTGGGCTGCTTTCCGTCCCGCATCCCGCGAGAGGCATAAGCAGGGCAAGGGCGAGAATGAGGGAAAGAATGCGGGTTTTCATATCGGTCTCCTTATTCGTCCTTGTAGAGTTCTACCGTATTGAAAAATCGTTTGTAGGCATCGGGCCACGAACGTGTGCCGCGGACGTAGGGGAGGATCTCCTCCTTGAGATACTTCCGATGGATCTGCGGGAACATCATCGCATCGGTGGGCGACTGCACGACCTCCATGAACCACTTCACGAACGCCTTATCCCCTCCTTCTGCTTCCGGTGCGAGAAAGGCTTCGAGGGATGCCCGGCGCACGGGATAGCCGACCCAGAAGTAGGGGAGCCCATACCGTCTTTCATCGTGTCCTGCCTGAATGTCATCCGAGAGAAGGATTTTGAGCAGCTTCCACGCGCTCGCCTTGTTTGCCGCGCCAACGGGAATGGCGGCGTTCATCACAAGCTCCGCCGTGACCCCGTTCTGACGGTTGGTCTGCGCGATCAAAACGAGCTCGTCGTCCATCGCTTTGAGGCGCCATGCTGTTTGCATACATGTGGACAGCCCCGTAAACACGCCGTCGAACAGGCAGTACTTGTTGTGGAGCGCCCAGCCGACCGAATACAGCCTGTCGGATGCCTCGATGATGGCTTGGGAATCGGGATTGTAATCCGGTTTGTAGTAGAGCTTCACCAGATCCGCGCACCGTTTGAGCAGTTCCTCCTCGACCGATACGCGGTCGGCCTCAAAGTCGATCAGGCGCAGCCCGAAGGCGCTGAACACATTCTGAATGTCGCCGTTCTCGGGACCGACCCCATAGAAATTATCGATATAGAGGGTCGCGGCCGGGTACAGCTCGTGAAAACGCGCGGCTGCCTCATAGAACCCGTCGCAGGTTTTGATCTCTTCTTCGGTCACACCGACCTCTTCGAGCGAGGAGCGCGCCATTTTGAGGATCGGGACTTCGTAATTGAGCGGCACGAGAAACCGTTTGCCGTTCATCACGCCCTCGTCCATGACCGGGCTGAGGAAATCGCCGAGATCGATTTCTTCGTCGGAGGCGAAATAGGGGTTCAGATCGACGAACAGCCCGGTCCGCATGGTTTTATAGGGGTCCGGAATATCGCTTGTCGTAAAGATCAAGAGATCCGGTCCGCGTCCGGCAGGGATCTCCGTGCGGATCAAGGTCTCAAATTCCGCATCCCCCATGACCTTGAAATCCACTTCGATTTCAGGGTAATGTTCCTTGAAGATCTGCACCGCCGGGCTCATGACGGAGCTTCCCATGCTGCCGTCCGTGTAGACGACCAGCTTTCCGGTCTCCTCCGGCATTTCAAACCACGAGTAGTCCGGCTCGGTTTCGGCCTCTTCCCCGTCCGTCCCGGCCTGATTCACGGCAGAGGCGTCTGCGGGTTTTGCGCTTCCGCCGCCCTGCGGAGAAGGAGAAGAAACGGTTTCGCTGTCACATCCCGCAAACATCGGGAATGTCAGGCACAATGCCATCAGCAGAGAAATCAGTCTGTTTATACGCTTCATTTTCCGCTCCCTTCTTTTTCGGCGTACTGTTTTTCCGCGCCTTCCTTTGACTGCACCCCTCCGGCGTTCTTGAAGATCACCGTCCCCGTTTCGTCCGTCGAGAAGGTGTACTCCACCCATCCCCGATACCCGTCGGGCAGGGGGCGGTTCGCGGGCTCGTAGCGGCGG
Organism: Clostridia bacterium; assembly: GCA_017412675.1. Lineage (GTDB taxonomy): Bacteria > Bacillota > Clostridia > Oscillospirales > CAG-272 > UMGS1696. The sequence goes on along the minus strand of JAFPWV010000131.1, from coordinate 7,640 downwards.
AAGAGGCCGTCTGAAAGCGGGAAATATCCCTCGCCCGTTCCCCGGTACTCCGTCAGCTCCCACACGAACGGGCCTTTTCTCTCTTCGGCTTCGTCCTCCGCCGTTCCCAGCCGCAGGAATTTCACCAGCCCCACGCCCGGCGCGTACCAGAATTCGAGGTGTCCGGACCAGTAATCGAGATATCCGGCGGTCTCGGCAATAATATGGCGGCAGTCCGGGAATTCCCCGGCGGGCGTGCGGACGGTTCCGTCTTCCCCGACCGTGAGCGAGGTCTTGATGACCTTGGCGAGGAACATGTGGCTCTTCGTCTCCGAAAATCCCGGAACCCAATCGTCCGACCAGATCACGCCCCAGATCGCCGCGACGATCTCATAGAGAAAATTGTACACGACCGCAAAGAACCCCGGCCCTTCGCCGCCCGATTTCCATTCAAACGCGCCGTTCCGGTCCCCCGTGAAAAGCGATATTCCTTCCTTTGTCCGGGATGGGTACAGGATCTTGAAGAAATTCCGTATTCCGAGCTCGGTCCACTCCGGCGTATAGTTCGGATCGGTGCGGAATATCCGGCGCATGCAGTCCGCGGCGGCTGCGGTGCGCGCTTTTTCTCGCGGCGTGACAGCCAATTCCTCCGCCCCCCGCAGATACGGCTCCACGTCGCAGAGCATGTCTCCCTTGTAATATAGGTTTTCCGCCGCGGCCATGTTCCCTTTCCACGTTGTCGTATCATACTCCGCCTCGGCATACGCGCTGATGCTCGCCGTCACTCTCGTGTCCGAAACAAAGACGATCTCGGTCATCTGCTCGTCCCGCCAGAGGATGCCGCTTCCGTCGCGCTCGGCGTGGTAGGTCCAGCGGTTGCCGACAACGAAGGGGATCCGCCCGCCGCCCTTCACGTCCGCGGAGGTCAAAAGGAAGCGGATGTTTTTGATCCGGTCCGTCTGTCTGACGATCCCGACGCCGGGGCAGACGATCGTCTCCACGTCGACGGGGCCGAACTCTTCGCCCTTCGTCTCAACAATCAGACAGTTTTCATATACGCCCGCGGGGACTGTGACGGGACCGTCCGCCTCCCGCAGCGAGAGCGTCACTTTGCCGTCTTCCGAACCCCGCGTATCTCCGGGCTTCATCGTCGGATCGTCGATCAGACCGTCGCACCGGGACAGCCACCAGAGCGGCAGGGCGTCCATATCCCGGTCGGGAATGCCGCGCGTGTATCCCGGCTGGCTCATGAAAATCCATTTCCCGTTCTCTTTCGCATAGGCTTCTCCGATGCAGACGATCTGTGTCCGGGCGGGATCCTTTGCCTCGGCGAACCGCGGTTCCATGCGCATGGCAGAAATCGCGTTCGCGTAATACGAGTGGGACGGCGGCAGACAGTCCGACACCTTCTCAAAGGCCGCGATCGCTTCTTCAACCCTGCCCTCTCCCGCCAGCGCGTGTCCGAGCCAGAAATACAGCGAGCCGAGCGGCTTCTTGAATCCCGCCGCTCTCATCTCGGGGATCTCCCGCTCCCGGATGAAGCGGATTCTCTCTTCTCTGCGAAAATACTCTATTTCCCGATCGACCACGGCAGTCATTACGTCTTCATTCCGGCTTTCAAACGCGGCGGCTTTGATCTCGGCGTGCAGGGTTTCGTTATCCTGCCCCGGGATCCACCACATTCCGCGGAGAAGGACTTCCGCGCGCATTTCGCTTTTCTCAGCTGAATCGTCCATCTGCTCCACGAGAGAAAGCACCGGTCCGTATGTCTCGGCAAAACCGGATTTGTCGTTCTTCGCCGCCCAGCGTTTCAGCTCTTCGATCTGCCGCTTCACACGGGCGACCAGTTTCCCTTCACCGTCTTCCGGAACGCCGAAGCCCCGGCGCAGCTGCTTCCGTCCCTCGTTGAGGCGGCGCTTGATTGTTCCTTCCGGGACGGAGAGCAGCGCGGAGATCTCCTTGATTGCATATCCGTCGAGATAATGCAGCTTGACGGTGTCCTTCACCGCATTGCTCAGCGCTTCCACGGCATCGCGCAGTTTTTCCTCGTTTTCGGTCTCCCTCCATGCGTTCAGGGAAAGGGCGCTTTCCGTATGGAGGTTCGGGGCCATGTCAAGGTCTGCCGAAAGCTCCTGAAGATTGGCCTTGTAATGCTTCAGGAGTTTTTTCGCCCGGTTTTCCGCGACGCGCAGAATCCAGATTCCGAATTTATCCCGATAACGCAGTTTGCTGAGCTGCGTCCATGCGGCGAGGAAGGTGTCCTGCGCCACGTCTTCGGCAGAGTATGGATTGCCGATGATCGTTTCCGCTTTTTGTATGACCTCGCCCTCATATCGTTCCACCAGTTCTGCGAACGCGTCTTCCTCCCCGAGCAGGGCAAGGTTGACCAGCGTCCCGTCGTCCATCTCTCTGTATTTTATCACGATGCTGTTCCTCCCCGGTTTCCTTCGTCAGGGGCAATACCCCCTCAATATATTTGATCCTTTTTTGGAGCAAAAGGTTCGGTGGTTTCGATAAATTTCCAAAAAAATCTCTGTATGTTTACAGTATAGCAAAAATCCTCTGCTCTTGCAATCCGTTTCAGAGTGCAGAGCAAGTCTCGATTCATCCGCCGAGACAGATGGGCGGCCGTCCGAAAGATCGGATTCTGCGGAGTCCCCTCTTGCATTCCGTGCGGATTTGTGTTATACTAATGTCCCCTTCCTCTCCGAAGACAAGATCAGAATACGAAAGATTCGAGCACATGATTACAGGAGGTTTCTGCCATGCAATTCGAACTGCGTGCCCTTGGAAACGGCGCATTCCGCATCCGCGTCCGTACCTCTGCACAGGAGGACGGAGGTTTTTCCGACACCCTGCTGTCCCGCTACGGTCTGATCCATGAGCCCGAGGCCATCGAGGTCTCCGACGCCGCCGTGACCGACGGAGGACTCCGCCTTGCCGCCGACGGCGACACGCTGACCTTCTCCGGCGGACGTCGGACGGTGACACTCACGGCTTCCGGCCAGAACGGTGCCCCGACCTGCTGCCGCGGTTACGCGCTGGACATTCCGCTCGAGCCATCCGAACGCTTCTACGGTCTGGGCGACGAGACCCGCGACTGCATCCAGAAGCGCGGACACACCGCCGACATGTGGATCCGCAACGTCGTCTCCTACGGTCCGATCCCGTTCCTCGTGTCCTCCGACGGCTGGGCGATCTTCGTCAACACGACCTACCGCCACCGTTTCGACATCGGCGACACCGATCCGGACCTTCTGCGCATCGCCGTGTCGGACGGGCCGCTCGACGTCTACCTCTTTGACCGCGGTTCGATGAAGGCCTGCATCGCGGCTTACACGAAGCTGACCGGACGGCCGCAGGTGCTCCCGAAGTTTGCCTACGGTTTCCTGTATGTCTGCAACATGGATACGGACATCCGCTCGCTGCTGTGGGACTGCCGCACCTTCCGGAAAGAAGGCATCCCCTGCGACACCGTCGGGCTTGAACCTTCCTGGATGTCCCAGAACTACGACTACTCCGTGGATAAAAAATGGAACCCCGACAAATTCCTGCTGCCGTACTGGAAGCCCGCCAACGTGAGTGATTCCAGCACCTTCTTCTACCCGCTGCGCGAAATGGGCTTCCACTTCTCGCTGTGGCTTTGCATGGATTACGACCTGCTTCTCAAGGAGGAGCGCGACGTCGGCCACAAGATCACCATGAGCACCGATCTCGCCGACTTCACCGACGCCGAAATCATCGACGAGCATCTGGACGACGACGTCTATATGGACAAGATCACGAAGCACGACGAGGACTGGTTCGAGCACCTCAAGAAGTTCGTGGACAACGGCGCGGCTGCCTTCAAGCTCGACGGATCGAACCAGGTCAGCGCCCATCCCGACCGTCTGTGGGCGGGCCGGTATCTCGACGCTGAAGTGCACAACGTCTACCCCGTTCTGTATGCCCGGCAGATGGCCGAGGGCTTCGAGGCTTACACCGGCCGCCGTTCGATGATCTACACCGCGGCGATGTACGCCGGGACCCCCGGATACGCCGCGACCTGGGCGGGTGACACCGGCGGCGGTCCGAAGTCCATGACCTCCCTGCTCAATTTCTCGATGACCGGGCACTCCAATTCCACCTGCGACATGGATGTGACCTCGATCCCCGGCATCCACTGCGGATTCCTGATGCCCTGGGCACAGTACAACGACTGGGCTTACTGGCGGTATCCCTGGTTCCTGCGCGAGTCCCTCGAGGAAGCGATCCGCTTCTACTCCAACCTCCGCTCCTCCCTGTTCCCGACCCTTTACGCCGCAGCCTATGACGCATTCGAGACCGGTCTGCCGATGGCGCGTCCGCTCTCCCTCATTTACGAGGACACCGACCGCTATGACAACGCGATGACCCTATACTTCCTCGGCGATTCTCTGCTCGTCGGCGCTTTCGAGATGCGCTTCCCGCTGCCGGAGGGGACCTGGATCGACTTCTGGAACGAGAACGAATATGAGGGCGGCGGCATCCTTGACTACGAACCGCCGGAAGGACGCGGCGGCGCCCTGCTCGTCAAAGCCGGGGCAATCATCGCCCGCATGGATCCCCAGCCCTCGATCATGCACCGCATTCCCGAGACGATCTACCTCGACTGGTACCCCCGTGAAGGGACTTCCGGTGAATTCACACTTTGCGAGGACGACGGTGAGACCCTCGCCTACCGGGACAGCGCGACGGCTCGCACCCATGTCTCCGGTGAGATGAAGGACGGTGTCGGCACGCTGACGGTCTCCCCGCGCGACCCCCACGGCGTTGCGGACAAGTACCTGTCGAAAAAGCTCGTGCTGCGCGTCCACACCCCGGACGAGCTGACGGTCTCTGACGCTGCGACCGGCTCCGCACTTCCCGCTTCCCGCTCCGACGGCGTCCTCACCGTCGAGCTGCCGTTCGGCTTCGGAGGAGGCTGCGTGAGCACGCGGTGACCGCGGAACGGGATGATCCTTCCCGAAATCGGGCGGGACATCGCACGGATCCGGAAAGACAGCCGGACAGGACAGAAGGCCGGATGAATAAACAGAAGATCGCCCGTATCGGCTCAGGTCGGTGCGGGCGGTTTCCATTTTTTCGACTGTTTTTCTCCTGAATGATGCTGTACTTGCTTTTTTACTGCAAATGGTACTTCATCGCCTCCGGTCATGTCGGGATCCGTCCATCCGGTGCGGAACAAACGGCCCGATTGCGGCGTGGTGGATATCCGGGATCCGCATGGAAAAGCGGCTCGGACCCTCAGAAAGAAAAAACGGCGCGATTCCGTCCGCCCGGCTCATCGAGCTGTTGACATTCCGCCCCTTCCGGGATATAATGGGATCATACCGGAACCCCCGGCTTTCTGAAATCAGGGAAAGACACTCGAAACAACGATTCGGAGGTACTTCTTCATGCTGAACCGCTCCTATCTCGCCGATCCGCACAAGACGGAGGAAAACCGCCTGCCCGCCCGGACCCTGCTGATCCCCGCGCAGAAGAAGGGCGTCACCCACAAGAATTTTCGGGAATCCGACCGCGTCAAGCTTCTGAACGGAACGTGGAAATTCTCATACCGGGAGGAGGACACGGACGAGGCGTTCTTCGCGCCGGGTCTTGACGATGCGGGCTGGGACGATCTTCCCGTGCCGTCAATGTGGCAGTTTCACGGGTACGGGACCTGCTTCTACCCGAACGTCCGCTACTGCTTCCCCTACGATCCGCCGTTCATCCACTGCCCGAACCCGGTCGGCCTGTACCGGAGGACCTTCGACGCGAAGAAGCCGGAAGGCCGGGCGATTCTGCGCTTCGGCGGGGTGGACAACGCTTTCTTCGTCTGGCTCAACGGGGCGTACGTCGGATTCTCGAAGGGGAGCCGGATCGCGGCGGAGTTCGACGTGACGGACAAGATCCGGGACGGGGAAAACCTCCTCGCGGTGAAGGTCTATACCTACAGCGACGCGTCGTACCTCGAAAATCAGGATATGCTCATGGCGAGCGGCATTTTCCGGGACGTCATGTTGATCGAAACCGGAAAAAACGCCCTCTGGGACTACACGATCCTCGCGGACACGGACGGATTCAAGGTAAAAGTTGCCTGCGACGCGGACGGGGATCCGGCTTCCCTGCGGTTCACGCTGGCCGATATGGACGGGAACACCGTTTCCTCCGCCGAATGCGCGCTGACTCCCTCCGGCGAGGTCTTCCTGCCGCTCGAAAACGCCGTAACGTGGAACGCGGAGAGACCGTATCTCTACACCCTGACCGTTGAGATCGTCGAAAACGGCGTCGTGACGGAGGTACACACCAAGCGGGCGGGGATCGCGAAATCCGAAATCCGGGGGCATTTCCTGTTGATGAACGGAAGCCCGATCACCCTCAAGGGCGTCAACCGGCACGAGAACAACCCGTTCACCGGCCGGGCGATCACGGCGGAGCAGATCGAAAAGGAGCTGAAGGACATCAAATCCACGGGTCTGAACGCCATCCGGTGCTCCCACTATACCAATCAGCCGATCTTCTACGAGCTGGCGTCAGAGCTCGGGATCTACGTCATGGACGAGGCGGACTGCGAATCCCACGGCGCGGAGGCCTCCGGCGATCAGGGCGCGCTGAACAAGGACCCGGCGTGGTTCGACGCCTTCTTCGACCGGATCTCCCGGATGTACATGCTCAACAAGAACGAGACCTGCGTCCATATCTGGTCCACCGGCAATGAGTGCGGGACCGGGGAAAATCATGTCAAGTGCGCCCTCTGGCTGTCGGAGCAGGACGTGAAAAAGCCCATCCGTACGGAATCCGAGCTGCCGGAGGGGATGGTCCGCTTCGCCCAGACGGGATACATGCCGGTGGAGACGCTTCACGGGATCCCGAAGGACGCGAAGGAGCCGTGGATGATGGTGGAATACGCCCACGCGATGGGAAACAGTCCCGGCGGGCTCGAGGATATCTGGAACTGGGTGTACGAGAACGAACAGTGCTGCGGCGGTTACGTCTGGGAATTCAAGAGCCACGGCTTTTATGTGAAGGGGAATGGCGGGCGCCCACGGTATCTCTACGGCGGGGACTTCCCGGACTGGTATCACTGGTCGAACTTCTCCCTGGACGGCTATCACACGAGCGACGGGACGCCGAAGCCGACCTGGGACGAACTGCGCGAGGTGTCCGCCCCGGTTCACGTCCGCTGGACCGAAAACGGCGCGGAGATCAAGAACACCTTCGATTTCACCCCCCTCGACGGCATGACGCTCCGCTGGTCGATCCGGGCGGACGGCATTCCCGTGAAAAGCGGCGAAGTTGATCTTTCCGGGATCGGGCCGCGGGCGTGGAGATTCATCCCCCTGCCGATTTCCGCGGAGGAGACGGACGGCCTGACCGGGCTTGTCACGGCGGACTGCGCGTTCTATTCGGGCGGCATCCGGGTCGCGTATAAGCAGAAGATCCTCGCGGAGCATCCGGCGTCGCTGCCAGAGCCCGTTCCCTTCCCCCATACGGTGAAGACCTGGGACTGCGGCGCGGAAGTGACCGGGGAGGATTTCAGGATCGTGATCCGGGAAGGGCTGCTTGCGCGGATCGAAAAGGACGGAAAGACCGTTCTCGACAAGCCAATGAAGCTCAATCTGTGGCGCGCGCCGACGGACAACGACGGGATCATCGGC
>JAFPWV010000014.1 GCA_017412675.1 Clostridia bacterium | reverse complement strand
TGACGAATACATTCACTTCTACAACCATGTCAGGCTCCAGTCAAAGACAAAACTGACTCCGGTGGAGTTCCGGAATCAGTTCTGCGCTTGATTGCGTTTCAGTTGCTTTTTTGTGCTGTCCGTACAAAATGGAGCGGTTCACGACGGATCCGGCTTTTGTCATGCCGTTTATTCAAAATCCTTGCACGCGATGAGGTTGGTGCCGGGCTCGATGAAGTCGGCGACGAGGATGTCTCCCGTGTGGACGGGCGCCTTCACAGCCGTCGCGCGCACGATCTTCATCGCCTCGAAGAGGCTTTCGCGCGGGATCCCGGCGTTGGTGCGGACCGGGAGCATCTTTTTGCCCTCCGCCGTCATCACGGGGACCGTCGAGGTCAGCGTCCGGACCGGATGGGTGACTTCGTTCGCCGCGTAGGTTTTGCCGCGCAGGCAGGTGTATCCTTCGATCGATTCGATCGCGCTGGCGTCGTTCAGCGTGACGGTGATGCGGCATCCCGCCGGACAGACGACGCAGGTCAGCTCTTTCGTTGTCATGATTTGTCCCCTCCCGTCTCCGTCAGCTTTACGAGGATCTCTTCCGTACCGGATGCCAAAACCTCTCTGAGCTTGGCCGCCGGGATCGTGAGCGATTCCATCTCGCCCGGCGCCGCGGCGGATTTCGCCTTGTTCACGAGGATCGCGCCCGCCGCCGTCTCAACGGTCAGCCGGACCTTCTTGAAGACGTCGGTCACGCGGAAGAAGATCCGCACGTCCTCGGGTTCTTCGGCGAGATCGATGCGCTCCGGAACGGTGTAGCGGATGCCGTGACCGGTCGTGAGCTTCACGGAGCGGACGACGGGGGCGGCATTGCCGAGGATCCGGGCTGCGGCCGCGCGTCCCGCGGTGTCGGCCTCTTCGGACACATAGTCGACGAGGTCGTGGACGTGGAGCACGTTCCCGCAGGCATAGATGCCGGGCGCGGAGGTCTCGCGGAACTGGTTGACGGACGCGCCGTTCGTCATGCGGTCGAGCGTGATGCCCGCGCCGCGCGTCAGCTCGTTCTCCGGGATCAGACCGACGGAGAGGAGCAGCGTGTCGCACGCGAAGTACTCTTCGGTCCCCGGGATCGGGCGGCGTCCGTTCGCCTCGTCCACGGCGGCGACGGTCACGCCTTCGACGCGGTCACGCCCGTGGATCTGAACGACGGTGTGCGAGAGCTTGAGCGGAATGCCGAAATCGTCGAGGCATTGCACGATGTTGCGCGCCAGTCCGCCGGAGTAGGGCATGATCTCGCAGACGGCGAGGACTTTCGCGCCTTCTAGCGTCATGCGGCGGGCCATGATGAGGCCGATGTCGCCGGAACCGAGGATGACGACCCGGCGGCCGGGCATGTAGCCCTCGATGTTGATGTACCGCTGGGCGCATCCCGCCGTATAGACGCCGGAGGGACGGGTACCCGGGATGCCGAGCGCGCCGCGGGTCCTCTCCCGGCAGCCCATCGCGAGGATCACGGCCTCCGCATCCACGGTGGTGTATCCCGTTTCGGGGGAGACGAAGGTGACGCGGCGGTCGTCGGTGAGGGAGAGCACCATCGCGTTGCAGAGGATCGGGATCCCCCGCTCGCGCGCCATGGCGATGTACCGTCCGCTGTATTCGGGCCCGGTCAGCTCCTCGCCGAAGCGGTGGAGGCCGAAGCCCGCGTGGATGCATTGATTGAGGATGCCGCCGGGTTCGCTGTCCCGCTCGAGGACGAGGATGTCCTCCGGGGCGAGCCCTGCGTCGACGGCTGCGACCGCTGCGGATAGGCCCGCGGGACCGCCGCCGATGATGATGAGTTTATGCGCTGCCATCGTCAACCCTCCTCTCTTTTCGTGACGAGCCACGAGCCGGGGCCGGATTTGTTGATCTCATCGAGTCCGCGTCCGGTGCGCTCGGCGATCAGCGCGGCGACACGGGGAGAGCAGAAGCCTCCCTGACACCGCCCCATGCCCGCGCGCAGGCGCTTCTTCATCATGTCGACGGTGACGGCGGGGATCGGCGCGGAGAGCATGTCGATCAGATCCCCCTCGGTCACGGTCTCGCAGCGGCAGACGATCTTGCCGTATGCCGGATTCTCGCGGCACTTCGCGGCCCTCTCCTCCTCCGTGAGGCGGTTCCACTGGATGTGGTTCCCGTCGCGGCGGCGGGTCGGGATGTAATCCGGCTTGTCCGTGAGCGCGAGGCCCGATTCTTCGAGCAGACCGACGAGATATTCCGCGGTTGCCGGAGAGGACGCGAAGCCGGGGGATTCCACGCCGACGGCATGGACAACGCCCGGGATCTGCTTCGAGGCTTCGAGATAGAAGTCGTACTGATTCGGCGTGGCGCGTACTCCCGCGAAGGAGGTGATCGCCATGTTCATCGGGACGGTCGGCATGATGCGCCGCGCACCTGCCGTGATCTCCGCGAGTCCTTCGGCGGTCGTGCTGCGGTCGTCCCCGTCCCCGATCGGATAGGCGTTCGGGCCGACGATGAGGTTGCCGTCCACCGTGGGGGAGACGAGGATGCCCTTGCCGCGGTCGGAGGGACAGACGAACAGGGTGGAGTGTGCGAGATTGCCGACGGCTTTGTCGAGGATGAAGTATTCGCCCCGGCGCGGCGTGATCGTGATCGGGAAGTCGTTCTCCCCGAGGATGGCCGCGACCTCGGCCGAATGCACGCCCGCGCAGTTGACGACGTAGCGCGCCGCGAGGGTGTCTTCGCCGTTCGTGATATAGTGGATGTTCCCGGCGCGGGAGGCGTCGGTCACGCGGAAGTTGAAATAGAAGTCGACGCCGTTCGTGACTGCGTTCTCCGCGGCTGCGATGGTGATGCCGTAGGGGCAGGTGATCGCGGCGGTGGGCGCCCAGAGGGAATGCGTCGCCTCGGGGGAGATGTTCGGCTCCATCGCGCGGAGTCGGTCCTGCCCGATGATTTCGAGATCCGGAACGCCGTTCGCCCGTCCGCGCGCGAGGAGTTCCTCGAGCATTGCAAGATCCGCGTCGCCGAATCCGACGACATGGGAGCCGACGCCCTTGCATTCCACGCCGAGGGTCGATGCCAGCTCCTTCATGAGCCGGTTTCCGCGCACGTTCAGCTTCGCTTTCAGCGTGCCGGGCTTCGCGTCGTAACCCGCGTGGACGATGGCGGAGTTTGCCGCGGTCGCGCCGACGGCGACATCCGGACCCGCTTCGGCAACGGCAACCTTCACGTTCTTCGCGGAAAGCAGCCGCGCCGTCATGACACCGGTACATCCGGCACCGATGATGAGTACGTCGTAGAGCATGGTTGATACCGTCCTGTTGATCGTTCGCCGGAGCGCGCCGGCGGAAGAATTCTCTGATGGAGGAAACCGCAGTTTCCCTCGGTAGTATAGCATAATCGTGCCGTTAAAACAACCGCTTTCGGAAAAAAAGTCTCCCGCGGGCGAAGATTTGGGAAAAGCGGCAAAAGCGGCGGCGGGAGAAGGTCCCGAAACTGTGAGAAAATGCATTCCGGAGGCGTTTCGGGCGGGCGGGGGAACCCTGCGCATCATTTTTTATCCGAAAAAAACGAAAAAAACGTAATTATTCACGGAATGGGTCTTGCAATCGGCCCGAAAATATGCTAAAATACCCACAACACTATAACAGTAAAAACCCACCATATCACGGAGGAAGCGGTCCCCGATACCGCAGCAGAGAATCATGGCAAACGAAACGAAAATTTCCGTCCCCGAAAGCTCCTATAAGGCAGCGCAGGCCCTCATCTCCGAAGTGGAGAAGGTCGTCATCGGCAAGCACAACGAAATCGTGCTCCTCGTCACCGCAATGCTTTCCGGCGGCCACGTCCTGATCGAAGACGTCCCCGGCACCGGCAAGACCACCCTGGCAGCCGCCCTCGCGCGCTCCGCCGGTCTCGACTTCAACCGCGCGCAGTTCACCCCCGACGTCATGGCGTCCGACATCACCGGCTTCAACGTCTATAACCGCCAGAAGGAAATGTTCGAGTTCCGCGAAGGTCTGGTCATGACCAACATCCTGCTCGCGGACGAAATCAACCGCGCCTCCCCGAAGACGCAGTCCGCGCTGCTCGAGGCGATGGAAGAATCGAAGGTCACCGTCGACGGCACGACCTACCGCGTTCCGGATCCCTTCATGGTCATCGCGACGCAGAACCCGACCGGCTACGTCGGCACCTATCCGCTTCCGGAAGCGCAGCTCGACCGTTTTGCGATCCGCCTCTCCATGGGTTATCCGACCGAGGAGGAAGAGGTCAACATCATCACGGACCGCCGCGGCATCAACCCGATCGAAAAGGTCAACGCCGTGACCGACGTCGAGACCATCCGCGGCATCCGCGCCGCCATCCAGCAGGTCGCCCTCGAGCCGGAGATCTGCCGCTACATCGTGCGCCTCGTTCATGCGACGAGAAAGTCCTCGAAGCTCTCCCTCGGCGCATCCCCGCGCGCATCCCTGCTCCTCATGAAGCTCTCCCAGGCGTACGCCTTCCTCCGCGGCCGCGACTACGTGCTCCCCGAGGACATCGCGTTTGTCTTCATTCCCGGCATCGCGCACCGCATCGTGCTCAGCCAGGAAGCCCGTCTCAACCGTGAAACCCAGGCCGACATCCTCGGCGAGATCCTCCGCTCCGTCGAAGCGCCGTTCAAGACCCAGAGATAACGCCGTCCCCCATCTCCCAACGAAAGAAACGAGCCAAACATGGATACTGTAATCAAAAGACCCCTTGTGAAATTCAGGCGGACGGCGATCCTGTACGCCCTGTTGCTCATTTTCGCGCTGGTCTTCACGCAGGCTCTCCGGGCGACGGCCTCGTCGGTGCTGTTCTGGTTCCTTGCGCTTCTGCCGCTGGTGTCGGTGATCTATGTCCTCATCGGCAAGGCGCTGATCCGGATCTACGTCAGTTCCGATATCACGAAGGTCGAAAAGCTCGACCCGGTGAATTACGAGCTGCGCATCATCAACGCCTCCCCCTTCGCCTATCCCTTCATCGAGGCCATCGTGAGCGTGCCCCAGCCGGACGGCGTCCGCTGCACCGAGCAGTCCCTCACCATGTCGCTCTCCCCGCTCGGGAGCTACATCGTCAATCACGAGACGAGCTTCCGCTACCGCGGGACGTATGAGATCGGCGTGCGCTGCCTCTATATCTCCGACTTCCTCGGCCTGTTTTCGATCCGCCTCGACGTGGACATCTACCAGAACGTGCTGGTCTTCCCGCGCAAGCTCGGGATGCACATGAAAATGACCACCTCTGCGACGGACATCCCGAACGACGCCGCGAAGCTCGTGTTCTCGACCGAAAAGGCGGAGATAGGCAACATCCGCGAATACATTCCCGGCGACAGTCTGAAGAGCATCCACTGGAAGCTCTCGTCCAAGGCCGTCGACGGCACCCTCATGGTGAAGGAATTCAACACCAACACGAGCCAGAGCGTCTACATGCTCTGCGACTTCTCCCGCGCCATCCCGCCGGAGGTCTTCGAGAACGAGAACACCCGCGCGGAGCGTGAACGCGCCGAACGTGAGGCTGCGCGCAAGCCGAAGGACCGCCACGTCAAGCTGAAGGCCGCAAAGCCCGATAAAGCGACGCGGAAGGCGGACGCGGCGGCGAAGAAGGCAGCCAAGCGCGCGCGTGCCGGCATGAGCGCGGCGGGCCTCGATACCGCGGCGATGATCGACGACATGATCGACAGCGCGGCCGCCTCGAAAGCCGGACGCACCGAGCCGCACGAGAAGAAATCCCTCTTCCATCATAAAAAGAAGGATACCGGGACGACCGACGCCCAGAACGCCGCGAATGCCGCGGAGAACGAGCGCAAACGCCTCGACGCCGAGACCCAGAACGCCCTGGCGATCGGCGGCATCATCAAGCCGGAATACGCGCCCGATATGGACGAGTTCTGCGCGGACGGCGTCGTCGAGATGTCGATCGGCGCGGTGCTGAATGAGCTCCGCAACGGAAACGACGTGACCCTCATCTGGGCGGACCGCCGTCAGGAGGGAGGCGTCGCCGCGGTGCAGCTGACCTGTCCCGAGGACTTCGACGCCGTCTATCCCGTCTTTGCGACCACGCCGCCGTGCTCCGAGAAGCAGAACGTCACGAGCCTGCTCCCGCTCATCAGCGAATCCCTCAACGTCACCATCCGGATCTGCACCTCCAACCTCGACCCGCTGTCGCTCAACAAGTATGCGGCGATCCCGGGTCTCTTCGGCGGCGCGGGGACCGGCTGCGTGGCGGAAGTGCTGCTCTTCAACCCCGAGGAGCGGTACGAGGACGTGAAGATCCGCCGCGAATACGTGGAGATGAGCCGTATCCGGCTCGCGCAGGACGGCGTCGACCTCACCGAGCTCGTTGCGGTGAAGGATGAGACCGGGCACTACACGCTCCAGACGGCGACCCATTGATCCCGGACCCGAATGATATAACGAAGGGATTTTCCCATGAATAAAGTGAATCGTAATTTTATTTCCGGAGAGGGCGGACTCTTCCGCAGGAAAAAGAACGCGACCCTTCAGGAAAAGATCGACGCCACGCAGAAGAAGCAGGCGAAGGTCCGTGCGGAGACGGTGCTCGATCCCGTGACCGTCAACCCCGCGGCCTCGATGACGACGCCCTACACCGTCATCGGCATGGCGTTGCGCGCGCTGGTCCTCTTCCTCGGCGTCTTCGGCCTGAACCTCTTCCTCTGCGACGCCTTGAAGATCGTCATCCTCAATGGCGCGAAGGCGGAGGACATCATCCTGCCGGCCTCGTTCATCGCCCTCTGGAGCGCGCTCGTCACCATCGTCGTGATGGCGCTCTCGCTGCACAAGATCTCCCGCATCCTCTCGCCCTTCCTCGTGATCGGCGGGATCGCGGCCTATCTCTTCTCGCATTACACCGATCCCGTCGGCTACATGCTCGAATCCTTCCGCTGCGTGAAGGAGCTCGTGTTCTCCAACATGGCGAACGCCGGATACACGACCTACATGCAGTACATCAAGGACGATCCGTTCTCCTATGACCGGCTGGGACTCTTGAAATTCGCCGTCGCCGCCGTGATCGTGGTGTCCGGGCTCCTGCTCGGCCTCTTCATGGCGAAGCGCGTGAAGGCCCTCGGCGTGGCGTTCCTCTGCGCCCTGTACATGATCCCGGTCTTCATGTTCAACATCACCCGCTCGAACAAGGGCCTGGCGTGCGTTTTGATCTTCATCTGCGGCGCCGTCGCGCTCTACCTCTTCGACTGCATCTACGGCGGCATCTTCCAGCGCCGGAAGGAAAAGAAGGAAGCGAAGGCCGCCGCGAAACGCGCGAAGAAGGCTGCGAAAAAGGCCGCGAAGGAAGAAAAGCGGAATCTGAAGAACGCCGCGACGGCTGCCTTCAACACGGCGATCGAAGCGGGCTCTCCCGTCGCAGCCGCCAAGAAAGCGCGCGCCGCCGTCTACGCGAAGGCCAAGAAGGAAAAAGCCGACGCGAAGGCTGCCGCGAAGCGCATGGCTGTGCGTGAGAAGCAGGAAAAGATCGAAGCGAAAAAGGCCGCGAAAGAGGCGAAGAAGGCCGAGCGGCTCGCAGCGAAGGAGCAGAAGAAGGCCCTCCGCGCCCGCGCCGTCGCGCTGAAGAAATCGAAGAAGCCCGACGCGGACGAAGCGGCAGCCGTCTGCCAGCTGAAGAGCGACGCGAAGGCCGCGGCAAAGGCTGCCCGTCGGAAGAAAAACGAAGGAGCGGTCCGTGACTTCAAGACCCGCGCGGCATCGGGCTTTGCGGGCGCCATGGCGATGCTCATCGCGTTCCTGGCGATCTGGATCCCGCTCGCGGCGGTCAAGAAGAACTTCCCGATCATCGGCTTCATCAACAACAAGATGCAGCTCGCGCGGACCTACGTCACTGCCTACCTCATGGGCGACGACGTGGACCTCAACTCCCTCGCCATGTACGGCGGCGTCGCCGAGCTGAACCCGCGCAACGTCGACTTCAACACCCCGCAGTACACCGGTCAGCGTCTCTTCACCGCCGAGGCAAGCTATGCCGCCCCGGTCTACATGAGGAGCTGGATCGGCTCGAATTACGACCTCGAAACGGACTACTGGTCCTCGGCGGACGCGGAAGAGGTCATCGCCTACCGCGAGCGCTTCGGATCGGCCTACACCCCGGACAACATCTCCTATTTCTTCGCAAAGTACGTCTATCCGTCCGCGCTCGACGTCCACAAGGTCGACCAGTACCGCAACGTCGACAACTTCGGCTTCCGCGTGTTCCAGGTCCATGTGCGCCGGAACAGCGGTACCTCGAAGATCCTCTTCGTCCCGTCGATCATGAACGCGGGACTCGGCATCATGGACTTCGGCTCCATCGAACCCACGCAGAAGAAATACTCCGCCTACTACGACGGCATCTACTCCTCCCGGTTCTTTGAAGAGGGAACGACCTATTCCACCTCCTCCTTCAACCCGGTCATGAAGCATCCCGACCTCGCCCAGAACCTCGAAGGCTCGATCTGGTACTACAACCGCGCGCACATGTACGCCGAGACCGTCGACGCCATCCAGTCTGCGATCGCCTCGAACCTCCTCTTCAAGGAGGACCGCGAATACGAATACGACACGCCGCTCGGCACGATTCTGATGACCGGCACGGATCTCACCTTCCTCGCCGATCAGTTCGAGGCCGAATGCGAAGCGCACGGCTACCGGTACAAGACCGATCAGCTCGTCACCATGTACCTCGGCATGACGAACGCCGAGCGGAAGACCTACATGAACGCCTACGAGAAGGAGATCGACTACCGCGATTACGCCGAATCGACCTACCGGACCACGTTCGGCAGCGACGCCATCCATGATCTGGCGATGCAGATCCTCGACGACGCGGGCATCGTGATGGGCGAGAAGTACGTTCACGACAAATCCTATCTCGAAACCAAGAACGAGAACCAGATCAAGCGCATGACGAACGCCGAGAAATACGGCAACGTCACGACCTCGTGGTTCACCGACGCCGCGACCGGCGAAACGATCCCGCGGCATCAGGCCATCATGGCGGTCCTCAACTACCTGCGCGAGAACTACACCTACACGCTCGATCCCGAGGTGGAGCAGGAACCCGTCCTCGACGAAAACGGACAGCCCGTCCTCGATGAAGAGGGCAATCCCGTGACCGCCGACCACGTCGAATCCCCGTCCAATCTCGAAGCCTTCCTCTTTGAAGTGAAGCAGGGCTACTGCGTCCACTTTGCGACCTCCGCGATCGCGCTCTTACGCGAGCTGGGCTTTGCGGTCCGCTACGACGAGGGCTACATCGCCAACAGCTGGAACCGCACCTACGACCCCGAGGCGGTCTCGACCTACCGGACGTCCGTCCGCGACTACGACGCGCACTCCTGGATCGAAGTGTACTATCCCTCCATGGGCTGGGTGCTGTATGAATGCACGCCGTCCTTCATGGAAGAGATGTACGACCCGAACACCGTCGAATCGTCGTCCTCGTCGCACGGCCTCGACCAGTCGAAGATCACGGTCCGCGACACCACGGCGCCCGAAGAGATCGTCGTCGACCTCGGCACCGAGGAAGAGATCGACTATACCGCGCTGATCATCACCCTGTCCGTCATCTTCGGCGCGATCCTCATCCTCGCCGCGATCTGGACGTTCCTCAAGATCCGCGCCGGACGCGCCTCCTACAAGCGGAAGAAGCTCGTGGACGACGCGCTCGACGAGCGGAAGTATCAGGCCGGCGAGACGGACATCCACAAATCCGCCCGCGCCATCACGGACTGCATCTTCGACCTCTTCGGAGGACTCGGCGTACCGCCGCAGACCGGGGAACTGCCCACGGAATACGCGGTGCGCATCAACGAGGATTACGCAGACATCTCCAAGCACCGGATCACCGATGTGATGAACCTCATCGAAAAGGAAGAATTCGGCGGGACCCTCTCCTTCCGCGAGCTCGGAACGCTTGCCGAATACCTGAAGGAGATCCAGGCATCCGTCTATGCCGCCCTCCCGGCACTCGAAAAGCTCCGGATGCGGTACTTCATGAACGTGATCTGATTCGGAATACGACAGAACGGGGGAAGAACCGAACGTTTTTCCCCCGCCTGACTTTTTCAGCACAAAGGAAGCAAACCCATGCCCGACGATTCCATCAACCCCTCCCTCGTCTCCGCGTCCCGGCTGGCCTATCTCGGCGACTGCGTCTGGGAGCTCTCGGTCCGGGAAGCCCTCGTCCGCCGCGGCGCCAAACAGCCCAGCGTCGACGCGCTCGCCTATGTTACGGCGAAGATGCAGAGCAGGGCGGCCGAGAGACTGCTCCCCCTTCTCACCGAGGAGGAGGCCGACGAATACCGCCGCGGCCGCAACATCGGCCACACGAACATCCCGAAGTCCGCCACCCTCGCGGAATACTGCCGCGCGACCGGACTCGAGACCCTCTTCGGCTGGCTCTGGCTCCGGGGCGATGGCGACCGCATCCGCACGCTCTTCGAGGCTGCTTTCGCCGAAGAAGGGGACCGGACGGCTCCCCCGGCGGCAGAGGACGGCGAAGAGAACGCATAAACACCCCCTTTTTTTGAATTTCCATGCAGAAATCTCCCCGTCCCCCTTGATTTGGACGGGGATTTGTGGTATAATTTTCTATTATCGGACCAGAGAGGCATCCCATGAAACACATTGCCATACTCGGCTTCGGCATCGTCGGAAGCGGCATCGCGCGGGTTCTCGAACAGAACGCGGCAGCAATCGCCCGCACCATCGGCGACGAGGTCGGCATCAAATATATCCTCGATCTGCGGGACTTCCCGGATTCCCCCTACGCGGACCGCGTGATCCACGAGATCGCACCGATCCTCGACGACCCCGAGGTCGCGCTCGTCTGCGAGACGATGGGCGGCAGCCATCCGGCGCTCGAGTATTCGCTCGCCGCGATGGAAGCCGGGAAATCCGTCGTGTCCTCGAACAAGGAGGTCGTGGCGAACTACGGCGACCTGCTGCTCCGCAAAGCGAGGGAACACGGCGTCTCCTACCTCTTCGAGGCGTCGGTCGGCGGCGGCATCCCGCTGATCCGTCCCTTCCTCACCTCCCTTGCCTCCGACCGCGTGACGGAGATCTGCGGCATCGTGAACGGCACGACGAACTACATCCTCACGAAGATGAAGGACGAAGGCCGGGCGTTCGGAGAGGTGCTCGCGGAGGCACAGCGGCTCGGATACGCGGAGCGCGACCCTTCGGCGGACATCGACGGCATCGACGCCAAACGCAAGATCATCATTCTGACGGCGCTCGCCTCCGGGATCCTGCCTGATGACAGCGATGTGTACGCGGGCTCGATCCGCGGGATCACCGTGCGCGACATCGAGGCGGCGGAACGGGTGGGCGGCGTCCTGCGGCTCATCGCGCGGACCTCGATTTCGGACGACGGACGCTTCTCGGCGTGCGTCACCCCGATGATCGTCGGGAATGCAAATCCGCTCGCGCATGTGAACGGCGTCTACAACGCGGTCTCCGTCACAAGTCCCGTGACCGGGGATATACTGTATTACGGACGCGGTGCGGGCAGCCTTCCGACGGCGGGCGCGGTCCTCTCCGATGTCGCGGCGATCCTCTCCGGCGCGGCGAAAGCGGAGTTCGCCCCGGTGTTCCGGCGGATGCCCGGCGCGGCGATCCCGTTTGACGAGCAGCGCTTCCCGTTCTATGTCCGGGCGGACGGCAGCGCGGCACAGGCGCGTGAAAAGCTCGAGGCGGTGTGCGGTCCCGTGATTCCGGTCGGAGACGACGCGGAATTCGAGACCGGGGACGTGACGGCAGCCGCTGTCCGACGTGCGCTCCCCGACGCCGTGATCCTACCCATTCTGAGGTGAACCCATGCTGTACGGAATCCATTCGATCAAGCGCGATGACAACATCGCCGTGGTATATGTGCGCCGTCCTCCGGAGATCCCGGGCGTGGCGTATCTGACGTTCGGCTCTCTCGCGGATGCCGGCGTGGACGTCGACATCATCCTGCAGACCGCGTCGGTCGGTCACGGAAGCGATTTCATCTTCACGATCCACGCGGAGGATACGGAAAAAGCCCGCGAAGTCCTGGAAGGGGAATTCAGCGGGCATGAGGAGACCCAGATCGAGATCGACCCGACGGCGGTGAAGATCTCCGTTTCGGGCGAGGGGATGCAGGGGAAACCGGGCGTCGCCGCGAAGGTCTTCAAGTGCCTCTGGGACGCGGACGTGCGGATCCTCAACACCTCGACGAGCGAGATCAAGATCTGTATGCTCGTTCCCGAGCGCGACGCCGACCGCGCGTATCAGGCGCTCCTCAACGGATTTGAGATCGTCTGACGTGATATAGAACATCAGCCGCAGGCTTTTTCGCACCTGCGGCTGTTTTTTTATTTCCTCGAGAGCCGGACGATGCCGAAGAGCGCCCATCCGATGAGGGAGCCCGCTGCGAGGAATGCGGCCGTCCCGAGCAGGAGCGCGCCGACGAATCCGCCGAAAACGGGCTGGAGGATGTCGAGAAAATGGCATCCGTACACGACGGCGGGGATGCACGCGGCGGCGATCAGCGGCCAGAACTTCGTCCATGTCTTTTTCGCGCGGAGGCAGAGGAAAACCTGCCAGACGACCGCCCCCGCAAGCGGGATCAGGAAGAAGACGATCCAGATCCAGGCTTCGACCGGAATGAGGCCGTGAAAGAACTCGCGCATGTCAGATCCTCCTTGCCCGGAGCGGGATCACCTTCGCCCCGAAGGGGAAGAGCGCGAGCTGGGCGAGCTTGAAGTGCTGGCGTCCGAAGGGGATGCCGACGATCGTGAGGCAGAGCAGGAAGCCTGCGAGGAGATGTCCGCACGCCATCGGGAACCCGGAGCCGAGCAGCCAGATGACGTTTGCGAGGAGCGAGGGAGCGCCGCCGCCGGGAAGGACTTCCTTTCCGAACGGCGCGAGGGAGAGACGGGCGAACTTGAAGCACTGCCGTCCCCACGGGATCCCGATGATCGTGAGATGCCAGAAGATCCCCGCGAGGAACCACCCGAAGGCGGCGAGGAACCCGCCCGTGATGAGCCAGAGAAAATTGCCGATGAGCGTCATGAAGACCGCCTCCTTTCTTTCCGTGGCCTCATTATAACACGAAACCCCGCCGTCCGCAAGGGATTGACGGGGTTTCTAACAAAGACTTAATTTTTCTAAGAATTCGCTGTTTTATGCTGATATAGCGATCAAGAGCCGTTCGCTCCCCCTCATCCGCCCTATCAGGGCACCCGGTTTCAACCTGTTGAAACCGACCCGCCCAAGGGGGAAGGCATTTAAATAAGTGCATCGCGTTTCTGAAACAGGCACCAATTTTTTATGGAAACCGTCTTCATTTTCGGAAACGCTGCATGTTGTGAGGCTTCCCCCTCCGTGTGGGAAACCGACTTTGCCTTGCAAAGTCGACGAGTTCATCGCCGATGAACTCGGGCTGTCAACGAAGTGACTGATGAGGGGAGCTAACGCCTTGCGTTTGCAACATTTAAAGCATTACGCCTCAAAGACCTGGAACATGTAGATTCTTGCGGTGGGATCGCGGTGCTGGGTCGCGCGGTCGACCCACAGGCGGAAGTACCGTCCCTCCACGGCGGGGAAGTCGCGCAGGGTCTGGTTGTCGTGGTTGTCGGTCACGGTGTCCGCGGTCTGCCACTCGTCGCCTTCGTTCACCTTGTACTGGAGGCTGAAGTCGCGGGTGTTGTAGCCGGGACTCTCGATCGCGCCGCCGTGCATGACGAACCAGCGGTTGACCTTGTAAACATCCCCGGCGTCGACGGTGAGCCAGAGCTTCCCGCTTTCGTCCGCGGCGCACCACTTGGTCCGGTCGTTGCCGTTGACGGCATTGCACGCCTTCTCGCGCTCATTGAACTCGTGGATCGCGGTGGCGGGCTTGTTCAGGAGGATGTCGTGGCCGAGCTTTTCCGCCTTGATCTTCACGGTGACGTCGTGATCGGGCATCTTGATGACCGCCGCGGGGCCGTAAACCGCCGCGATGCAGTCGCCTTCCCAGCCCTCGAAGACCCAGCCGTCGTCATACTGGCTCGTGCGGACGAGGGCGGTCTTGCCGGTCTGGTAGAGGGTCTTCGTCTCGTGGCCCGCGCAGTTGATGAGGGTCAGCGTGTGGACGGGCGCGTCGGAGGTCTCGACCCGGTCGTAGAGGTCGCACCACGGCTCGACACAGTCCGTCTCGAAGGAGGCGGTCGCAGCCGTGACGAGGATGTCTTCGTCGTCCGGGAAGGTGAGGCTGTCCGCGCCCGAGACCGGGATCTCATACCGGAACAGGTACGCGAACAGGTAGAGCCGGTCGCCGTCCTTGTCGTGGGTATGGGTGAAGGTCTTCGCGATCTCATCGCGCTTGATGAGCGGGGTCTTGCCGTTGACGAGCTGATCCCACGCGCCGACGTTGTCGTGGAAGTCCTGGACGGTGACGGGGATCTCCTTGCCGCCCGCCCGGAAGGTCACGGTCTTGTCGCCGTTTGCGGAGGCCGCGAGGACGGAGACGCTCGTTGCGCCCGCGGGGATCTTGAACGTCTGGCCTCGGCAGGTCATGGCGTTCTTCATCTCTTCGCGGAGCTGCCAGAACGGGACGCCGGAGGAGACGATCTGTTCTTCCCAGAGCTCGCCGGGGATGGAGATCCCTTTGGCGAACTCGCCCATATCGAGGCGGAACTGATAGGAGGTGATCCGCTTATCCACGGGCACCCCGAGCGGCACATACTCCACGGGAGCCACGGCGCAGGCAGGCGCTTCGAGCTCGACGGCGAAGGTGCGGACGCCGTACTTGCCGAAGTCGAGGGTGAGGGTGTTCCCGTCGAAGGCCACCGGCTCGATCTCGTCCTCGTAGCCGTTGGTCTCGGTGACGGAGGTGAGGTTGGCCGCAAAGGTCAGCTTGACGTCCTTCAGCGCGTGGCCGACGGTGTTCTGGACGCGGACGATGATCCGATTGCCTTTTTCGTCCTTCTTGACTGCGCGGATGATCGCCGCGTCGTCGGAGACGGAGACGAGGGAGAGGACCTTCTTCGCGCCGCCGTGACGGGAGGTACGGAAGGACATCTGGGGCTGGTTCAGCTCCGCGGCTTCCTTCGTGGTCTCGCCGGTCCGGGGACCCTTGTGACCCATGATGGAATACGTGAAGAGGTTGAGACCCATGTCCTGCCAGTCCTGACCGGATTCGGGGGAGAACTGCGCGAGCGGCGTGTGGATGAGGGTGAGGCGGAGGGTGTTGTCGTTCGGCTTGTCCATGCCGTACTTGCAATCGTTGAGGATCGAGACACCATAGGAGCCGTCCTCGGCGGTGAGGTCCGCCCACTGATGCACGACGTGCTGATAGTACGGGAAGGAATCCGTGTTGCCGGAATCGATCGCGCCGAGCCCGAGGTCGAACGCGGCCTTCGGGTTGGAGACGGCGAGCGGGAACGCGGCGCGGAGGTTGGAGGCTCTCTCAAACCAGTCGACCTTGCAGGCCACGTCGACGCGCTGTCCGCCGGCGGTGAGGCGCACGGTCTGCTCGAAGGTGGAGCCGCCGTGCGTGCGGGTGATCTTCAGGGAGCAGACGGCGGGGCCGTTCTCCGCGATCTCGATCTTCACGCCATCCTTCACGCGGATCGGCTCTTCGAGGGAATCCGTCCAGACGAGCTCCCAAGACGGCCAGTTCTGCGAGGTGTCGGGGCCGATCTCGAGTCCGGCGGGCGCGGAGAGGAGTTCCTGATTGCCGTTCGCCTTGTCGACGATGGAGGCGATGTCGCCGTTCTCATCGATGGTGACGAGATAGCGCTCGTTCTCGACCGTGCGGGCGGTGACCGTGACGGACGCGGCGAGCGGAGAGGGCTCGTCGGAGGCCTGGATGTCAAAGACGGCGCAGGAGACCGCGGGGGTCTTCGCCGCGAATTTCAAGGTCTTCGACGCGGCGTCGTACTGCGCGGGGACTTCGCATCCACAAGGCGCGAACACCCGGACGTACGGCTTGTCGATGTCGATGGGCGAGACGGTGACGATGTCGTTGCGCGCGGTGGAGACGGGGTTGTAGACCACGACGGGCGTGCCCTTCACGTTGGTGTCGAGGGCCTTTGCCGCGCCGCCGACCGCCTTGTTCAGCTCCGCCGCGAACATGTTGAGGGCGATGACGTAATCGTTGTAGGTGAAGACGTACGCTTCGGCGATGGAGGTGCCGGGCAGGTCGTCGTGGAACTGATGCCACAGGAAGGTCTGCCATGCCGTGAGGAGGCGCTCCTCCGGGTATTCGGACGCGCCGAGCCATGCCGCCATGACCGCCGCTCTTTCCGCGGAGTCCGCGAGCAGCTCGTTCTTGCGGTTCCATCTCTTGTTGATGGTGTGGGAGGTGACGGCGCCGGAGCCGTGCGGGATCAGAAGCTCGCCGTCGTAGGTCGGGAGCGCGTCGAATTCCTCGGGCGTGAGGTCGTTGAAGAGGTCGTCCGTGGAGGCCGCGATGACTTCGTAGAGGTTCTCGCCGTTCTTGTCGATCGCCTCGTTCAGCATCTTCGCAGAGATCTCCTTGCAGGATCCGCCGTAGTCGCCCGTGCCGAAGTACATGGAGCGGGACGGGATGCCGGTGTATTTCTCGTTGTGCTCGATGGCGCGCAGGTATTCCTGACGCTCGCCGACGGGGCGGTCGTCCGTCCGATGCTCGGGACCGAAGCCGCGGTCGAAGTTGTAGGTATAATCGCCCTCGAGGAGGGATACGGCGACGCCTTTTCCGTCCGGGCCGATCCACTTGCCGAGGTCCATGCGCGGCTTGCGCTGTTCTCTGGGTGTGTCGCGGTCTTCGGGTTCGGGACGGGTGACGGTGCCGTCTTCGTTGTAGATCGGGGAGCCGACGCCCCAGACGAGCTTCTGCGTGGAGAAGCCGTTCAGACCCATGTGCGCTTCGATGGAGGGCAGGGCATAGCGGAAGCCGAAGCAGTCGGTGAGGAAGATATCGGTGCTCTTCTTGCCGAATTCCTTTTCAAAGAATCCGTTCCCGTAGAGGATCTGGCGCATGAGGGCCTCGGAGGACGGGACGTTCGCGTCCATGGCGTCCCAGGTGGAGCCCGCGACGTTCCAGCGGCCTTCTGCGATATAGCCCTTCAGCTTTTCGTAGAGATCGGGGTAGTACTCTTTCGCCAGTTTGTAGCGGAACGCGCCTTCAAAGTTCATACGGTAGTGCGGATACTTGTCCATCAGGTAGAAGTTCCGCTCGAGGGTGCTCTTCACACAGTCGCGGATCGTGTCCTGGATGGTCCAGTTCCATTGGGTGTCGAGGTGTGCGTTCGCAACACAGTAGAGTTTCTTTTTCTTTTCCATACAATTCTCCTTATCCGGGGCGATTCCCCGGCGACAATATTATACATCGATCGCGGAAGGAATTGGTGACAATTATATTAACAATTTGGAGACCGTGTAAGAATATGCCGCGCCGAACGCCGGGGAGCCGGGGTGCATATCCTGTGAGAGGAGGGGCGGGACGATTCCCCCTCTCCGGAATGCGGCGGGCTGCCATCGCGCGGCCCGGAAAGGACAGGAAAATGGCAATCTTCCAGAATCAGGCCACCATCACGTTCGGGGGCGTCACCCGGGCTTCCAACATCACCGTCGGCGAGATCGTGGACGCCGTCGGCATCGTCAAGACCGCGACGCCCGACACGTACGCGCAGGGCGGGCGGATCACCTATGTCGTGAACATCCAGAACACCGGCGGCACGCCGCTCACGGGACTCACCGTCACCGACGATCTCGGCTCGTATGAGACGGACGGCGATACGACGGAGAAGATCACCGCGATCCCGCTGACCTATGTCGACGGCTCCGCGCGGCTCTTCACGGACGGCGTCGAAGGACCCGCCCCGCAGGTGACGGCCGGTACCGCGCTCACGTTTGAAGGGATCGACGTCCCGGCGAACGGCGTCACCACGCTCGTCTATCTCGCCGACGTGAACGAATACGCGCCGCTCGGCGAGGGCGGCCAGATCGAGAACACGGCGGCGGTCACGGGCACGGGCGTCACGGGCGAGGTTTCGGACACCGCGGTCGTCACGGCGGAGCAGGCGGCGGATCTCTCGATCGTCAAGAGCGTCAACCCGACCGTCGTCACCGAGAACAGCCTCGTGACCTACACGTTCGAAGTGCAGAACACCGGTGCGGCGACAACGGAGGAGGACGGCGTCGTGATCCATGACACCTTCTCGCCCGTTCTCACGGATCTCACCGTGACGCTCAACGGCGTGACGCTGACGCCCGATCAGTATGTGTACGACGAGACCACCGGCGAATTCGCCACGGCGGACGGCGTGCTCTCGATCCCGGGGGCGTCTTATACGCAGGATCCCGCGACCGGCGTCTGGACCGTCGATCCCGGCACGGCGACGCTGACCGTCTCGGGGATCATCTGAATCCGGACAAAAAGAGGGGCTGTCCCGGCGGACGGTCCCTCTCGGCTTATTCGGTTCAGAGGATCTGGCAGATTTCCCTGAGTTCCTTCGCGAGCCCGTAGGCAAAGGCGCGGATCTCGCCGAGCGGCGGTTTCTGCCCGGCGTCCGTTCGGCGTCTGTATGCGAGGATCTTCGCCGTCGGCGGAGAAGCCATGGGAACGAGATCGCAGCATTCGAGCAGGTTCGCCGCGACCTCGCAGGCGTCGAGCAGCTTGCCGATGTCGGACGGGCGGTAGTCGAAGGCGTCGTCGGTGTACTCCGTCAGGGCCTTTTTGATCCCGTCGATCGCGAGGGCCGCATGTCCTTCGCGGTTCGGGACGGGCACGACGATACGCTCGAGATCCCGGCAGCGATAGCATCCCATCATCGCGGCGATCGTGGCGGGATCCCGCACGGTGCCGTCCGTGTAGAAGACGCCGTGCTCGGAGTCGCAGCGGTCGTGGATCATCAGCTCGAAGACCATCCAGCCCATGCCGAACTTCTCGCAGGTCTCGAGTGCCATGTCATAGGGATTGCAGCGCGCGAGACATCCGGTCTCGGTCTGGAGGACGGGCTGGCCGAACCGCTTCCCGATCTCCGCCGCACGGGCGAAATTCGCCTCGATGACGGCGCGGGTCGGGCTGTAATCGTGGAAGGAGACAACGTCGGTCAGCGCGTTGATCGAATCCTCGGCCTCCCAAGCGGTGGTGTAGCCGACGGTGACGGCGTTCGTCATGTCGTGCTCGCGGACACAGGGGATGAAGTGGCGCAAAAATTCCCAGACGGTCTCCTTGCGGCGGGCCTTTTCCTCGGCGTCAGCGCACCCGTCGATCCACCAGCAGCAGAGCGGCTCGTTCATCACGTCCCACATCAGAAGCCCCGGTTCGGCGCGCAGCGCGGTCACGATCTCCGAGACGTATGCCTCCATCGCGGGCCAGCGGTCGCGGGGGATGGTCGCGGAATTCTCGCCGTTGCCGTTGAAGAGGATCGGCATGGTCTGATAGCCGCAGTCGTACGCCACCCGGACGGATTCGACGAGGCGGCGCACATAGTCCGATCCGTCGCGTTCCCAGGTGTGGAAATCGAGCCAGACGCGGAGCGCGTTGAGGTTCACGCGGCGTCCGAAGGAGAGCTCCCGGCGGAGCCTTTCCTCGTCGGTCGGGAAGGGATAGTAGTTCACGCCGCGCACAAAGCGGTAATCGTTCATCGGTTTCATCGGCTTATCCTTTCCATGATCAGACTTCGAGCGCGTTGTCGGAGGCCAACAGGACCGCGGTCACGTCCTCGGCAAGGTTTCCCGTCGCCTCGATCTCTCCGTCGCCGGCGGTCAGAACGATGAGACCGGCCGAGAGGAGCGCGTTCTTCTGTTCGTCGGAGAGACGCGGCGCATAATAGGCGATTCGGCCCTCCTCGAACAGCGCGCGTTCCAGCGACCTGCCCGTTTCTTCATCCGGCACGGACACCGTGAGCGGCTTCTGACGGAGGTATTTCGCGCGCTCGGCGGGGCTGACGGCGGCGGACGAGCCCTTCATGCCCTCCTCGTCCGGCAGGATCTCGGTGATGATCCCGCCCCCGGAGATCTCGTAGTTGTCGACGATCACGAACCGTCCCGTCGCGGGGAGACTCGCCCCGATGTCGAAGGCGATCTCGCGCTCGCAGATGATCGTGCAGTCCGCGATGTCGTGCCGGTTCGCCTGCTTCGCGTCCGTCGTCTTCCCGAGCGAGGCGGCGTCGAGGACCGAGTGAATCTTTGCGACCCGGCAGACGGTCTTCGCCGTACAGGATTTGATGATGTATTCCTTCCCCGGCACGAGGGGGGATTTCCCGAGCCAGAACATGCTCGCGCGGAAGGTGCGTCCCACGGCGGGCGCTTCCTCCCCGGCCTTGCAGGCGATCTCGCCGCGCCGGACGTAGATCTGGGTCTCCAGCGTGAAGCCGCAGGACTTGCCGCGGGAGAATTCGAGGGGACGCCGTGCGGGATCCGCGTCCATGAACCACTCCTCGAGGGTCTTCACGCGGGCGGACTTGCCGGACGGGTAAAACACCACCTCGTCGCCCGCCCGGAGGGATCCGGATTCGCAGAGCCCGGCGACGATGCGGCGGTCATCCCCGCCCTCGGTGAACTTGTAGACGTCCTCGACCGGGATCCGGAGAGGCTTTTTGTCCTCGTGCCCGCCGCCCTCGAAGCGGTCCAGCTCTTCGAGCACGTCCGGACCGTCATACCACGGCGTCCGCGCGGAATGGGAGGCGATGTTGTCCCCCTCCATGGCGGAGACCGGGATGAACACGGCCGGGGTGATCCCGATGGTATGGAGAAATGCCGTGTAGTCCCGCACGATCCCGTCGTAGACTGCACGGTCGTACCCGACGAGGTCGATCTTGTTGACGAGCACCGCGATCTGCGTGATGCCGAGCATTTCGAGCATGTATCCGTGACGGCGGGAGTTCTCGCAGATCCCCTCCGCCGCGTCGATGACCAGCAGGGCGGCGTCCGCGCGGGAGGCCCCGGTGATCATGTTCTTGAGGAATTCGATGTGTCCGGGCGCGTCGATGATGATGTATTTCCGTTTTTCCGTCTCGAAGAAGCAGCGGGCGGTGTCGATGGTGATCCCCTGGGCGCGCTCGTCCTTCAGGGCGTCGAGAAGGAACGCGTATTCAAACGGCTTTCCCGTGCGTCGGCAGAGCTCCCGGATGCCCTCGATCTTGCCGTCGGGGAGGGTGTGCGTGTCGGCGAGGAGGCGTCCGATGACGGTGCTCTTGCCGTGGTCCACGTGGCCCGCGACGACAATGTTCATGTGAAGTTTCTCGTCCGCCATCACATATACCCCCCTCTCCGCAGCTCTTCGAGGCCGCCGCCGTCCTCCTTGTCCTGTTCGCGGCCGCTTCTCTCGGCGACGCGCGCGAACTTGCCGGATTTCAGCTCCTCGATGATCTCGTCGAGCGTGGAGGCGTCGGAATCCACCGGCTTGGTGCAGGGCCAGCAGCCGAGCGAACGGTAGCGCTTCCCGTCGCCGTGATTGAAGTACAGGGACACGACCGGAACGCCCTCGCGCCGGATGTATTCCCAGATATCCACCTCGGTCCAGTCGAGGAGGGGATGGATGCGCACATGCGTGCCGGGGGCGAAATCGGTCTTGTACTGTCCCCAGAATTCCGGGGGCTGATCGTCCGCGTCCCAGTCGCCCGCGCGGTCCCGGGGGCTGAAATACCGCTCCTTGGAACGGCTGCCCTCTTCATCCGCGCGCACGCCGACAATGACCCCGGTGAAGGGCTCGCGGTTCGGGTCGACTTCGTAAAGCCCGGTCGTGTGGTTGAGGCGGTACCGCGGCCAGTCCCCGGCGAGGGTGTGCGTCAGGGCTTCGGTCTTGAGGCGGCGGCAGCATTCGATCCGGGTGGCGCGTCCGTCCGGGAAGGTCTCCTTCTGATCGAGGGCCTCCCGGTTTTCGCCGTAGATCATGTCGAGGTTCCACGCCATGGCGAGGCGGTCGCGGTATTCGATCATCTCGGGGATCTTATAGTGTGTGTCCACATGCACGAGCGGGAAGGGGACGTGTCCGTAAAAGGCTTTGCGCGCGAGGCAGAGGAGGACCGTCGAGTCCTTTCCGATGGACCAGAGCATGCAGAGATTCTTGAACGCGGAGTACGATTCGCGGAGGATGTGGATGCTCCGCGACTCCAGCATATCGAGGTGGCTGTACTGCATATAGTGTGATGAATCCTTCTGAAATGGAAGTGATGGGTCGGAAATGAGAAGTGCGGGCGGCCGGGGATCAGATCAGCCCGTCGGGCATGGTCAGCGCGGACGCCGGGTGATTGAGTATGATGAAGCCGTCGCGGTTGACGGGATCCTCGCGGTTGGCGCGCACGGGACGCCCGTGAAGATCGGTGAACGACGCGCCCGCCTCCTCGCAGAGGATCTGCATGGCCGCGGTGTCCCACTCCTTCATGAACGCGCCGAAGCGGTAGTGGATGTCCGCTTTGCCCTCGGCGATGAGGCATCCCTTGAGGCAGGAGCCCGCCGTGACGGTCGAGAGGATGCGGTCTTCGTTCGCCGCGAGGAGCGCCTCGGTCTGGGCGTCCCCGTGCGAGCGGCTGGCCGCGACGATCAGCTTGTCCCGGCGGTCCGAGACGGAGAGCCGTTCCCCGACGCCGACGGTGAAGTCCTTCTTCAGGCCGTCGATGGGCATTTTGTAGGCGCCGTGTCCTTCTGCCGCATAGTAGAAGAGCCTCTGGGCAGGAACGGCGATGACGCCCGCACGGACTCGATGGCCGGACGCGAACCCGATCGAGACGCAGAACTCCCCGTTGTGTGAGAGGAATTCCTTCGTCCCGTCGAGGGGATCGATGATGAAGACCCCGGCGTTGTTCGAGAGCCGCTCGGTCGAATCGGCCTCCTCCTCGGAGAGGATCGAGAACTCCGGGAATTCGCGGCGGAAGATGCCCGTCAGGATCTCGTTCGACGCGGTGTCGGCGGAGGTGAGGGGGGAGTTGTCCGCTTTGTAGGCGACGTCGTAGGTGCTCTCGTAGATCTCCATAATCTTGGCGGAGGCTTCGGCAGCCGCATCGAGCATGGTGCGCATGAGGCGTTCGAGGTCCCAGTCATCCTCCCGCGCAGAGCGGACGAGAACGGCGGCGCATTCCTCGGCGGACATCGACGCGGGGAAGGTGAAGTCGGGAGCGGCCGGCTGCTCGTACGGCGCGGAGACCCCGGTGAAGTTCCGGATCTCTCCGGCGAACGCTCTCCGGTACAATCCCTTCGGATCGCGCGCGGCGCATTCCTCGACGGTCGCCGCCATCCAGACCTCATAGAACCGGACGGCGGGGGAGAGGATCGCGCGCGCCTGTTCCCGATCCGCAGCCATCGGCGAGATCGCGCAGACGAAGACGGTCATACCGGCGAGCGCGGCGATCTTTGCCAGCTCCGCGATCCGGCGCAGGTTTTCGTGACGGTCTTCGGGGGAGAAGCCGAGACCGCGGCAGAGTCCCGTGCGGACGGTGTCTCCGTCGATCATGAGGGCGGCTCGTCCCTCTTCCACGAGCATCTTTTCCGCCAGCGCGGCGACGGTGGATTTTCCCGAACCGGACAGCCCGGTCATCCAGTAGACCGCCGGGCGCGATCCGGTGATCTTCATGCGCTCCGGGATGCCCGCTCGGGAAGCGTAGGGGGTGAGGTTGTTCTCCGTCATAGATTCTCCGGCGGCAGGGCCGCTCTCATACCATAATTCTTCATCCTACATTATAATCCTTTTTCGCGCGGCGTGTCAATGCATTCGGCAAAAAAACAAGGTCATCGCGGAAACGGTCAAAAATGGACGAAACGGAGGCGATCCATACGAAAATGACGGTCGGGTACGAAAGAGTCGGGAAGCGTCGGTCCCACTGGGAGGATGTCCTCTTCGCCGTCGGGATCCTCGCGCTCGGGGTGGCGCTCGCGGGACCGGTGGCGCGCGGGGAACGGCGGGAGGCAGCGGTCGGGTCTCGGGAGGCGGTGGCCGTCATGCAGGTCTCCTCCGACGCGGTCCCGGAGAACGGGATGCGGGACGTCCTCGCACAGCCGGACCGGTATGCCGCTCTCGAGGAGGACTGGTCGGTCTTCGATGAGATCGGGACGTTCTTTGCGAACCTGATCCGCGGGGAATGATACGAAATCTGTTTTAAAGCGTTGTAAATGAAAGGCGATGAAGTCCCCTCATCAGTCACTACATTGACAGCCCGAGTTCATCGGCAATGAACTCGTCGACTTTGCAAGGCAAAGTCGGTTTCCCACACGGAGGGGGAAGCCTCATAACATGCAGCGTTTCCAGAAATAAAGACGGTTTCCACGGAGAATTGGTGTCGGTTTTAAATATGCTGCACACTCTCTTTGTTGCCTTCCCCCGCCTGTGGGGTCGGTTTCAACAAGTTGAAACCGGGTGCCCGGAGGGCGGATGAGGGGAATTTTCGTTTGCTTCTTTATGGAAAGGAATTAGTATGAGCGGGTTTTTCGCGCTCGCGGCGGCGGTGATCCTGCACGAGGCGGGCCATCTCGCGGCGGCACGGCTCCTCGGGATCCCTCTGCGGCGCGGCATCGGCGGGATCGGCGGCCTGCGGCTGACCTTCGATTTCTCCCGCGCCGGGTATCTCCGGGAGGCGGCGGTCCATGCAGCGGGTCCCCTGGCGGGAGTGATCGGGGCGATCCTCGCGGCAGAGATCGACGGCTGGGAGGTCTTCGGCGGGTGCTCGCTCCTCCTCGCGGCGGTCAACCTGCTCCCCTGCAGAGGGCTCGACGGCGGCGGGATCCTCTCGTGTCTTCTGCACCTCACGCCCCTCGGCTTTCACGCGGACGGGATTGCCCGGACCGTTTCGCACGCCGTATGCGCCGCGTTCTGGCTGTTTGCCGCCGGGGAAGGGCTGCGAGGGGGAAACATCAGCGTGCTTCTGTTCGCCTCGGTGATCGTGCTGATGAGCTGAGACCGAAGCGGGAAAATTCAGAATTGGGCCAAGGCCGGACATTTTCCCGCTGACCTTTCGGCGTTGAGCTGCACTTGATGGGTCATGGCGAGGGTGAAGCCCGTGGGAATCCGTACTCCTTCACCTTCACATAATTGCCGCACGGCCTCCCGTACAGAAAAAATCCGCCTGAGCGACGGATTCTTTCAATTTTCGCTTTCGTTTTCCTTACCTTCCGCCCTCGAGCACCGGCGGGCCTTCCGGTCTTCTCGGACGTCTTCCGTCCTTGCGCTCGTCGAGGAATTTTGCGATGTCCTCGTCGTCGGCCATGAATTCCTCCGCGGAGACGCCGTCGATCGGGGTGATGTACCGCTTGGCCTGCGTCGTAAAGAGCTCGTAGTACACCCCGCGCTTTTTCATCAGCTCCGCATGGTTCCCCTGCTCGATCACCGCGCCCTGCTCGAGGACGATGATCTTGTTCGCAACCGTGGCGGAGGACAGGCGGTGGGAGACGAAGATGCAGGTCTTGTCCTTGCGCAGCCGGTCAAACTGGTTGTAGATGTCCTGCTCGGCGATGGCGTCGAGGGAGGCCGTCGGCTCGTCGAGGATGATGACGTCGGAATCCGAGTAGAACGCGCGCGCGATTGACAGCTTCTGCCATTGCCCGATCGAGAGCTCGATGCCGTTTTCCTCGAAGTACCGCATCAGCGGGGTCTCGTACTTGTCCGGGAGGTTTTCGATGAACTGGCTTGCGGTCGACTGCTCCGCCGCTTCGACGATCTCCTCGTCCCCGGCGTCGCGATCGAGCTGGCCGAAGCGGATGTTCTCCTTCACCGACACGGCGTACTTGCCGAAGTCCTGGAAGATGATGCCGAACATCGCGTAGAGGTCGTCGGTGTCGTATTCCTTGATGTTGTACCCGTCGAGGAGGATCTCGCCCTCGGTGGGGTCGTAGAGGCGCGTCAGGAGCTTGATGAGCGTCGTCTTGCCCGCGCCGTTGAGGCCGACGAGAACGCAGGTGTCGCCCGGCTCGAGCTTCAGGTTGACGTTGTTGATGACGCGGCGATCCGTGCCGGGATAGGAGAAGGACACGTTCTTGAATTCGATCGTGTGGCCCGTGCCGTGCGCGACCTTGCGCGGGGCGGGCAGGGAGGCGACGACTGTGCGCTTCTCATTCATGAACCGGATGAGGTTGTCGATGAAGAGGGTGCCCTCGTAGATCTGCGCGGTCGTGTTGATGATCGTGCCGATGCCGCCCGCGATGGAGCCGAGCGCGCCTGTGTAGAGCGAATAGTCGCCGACCGCGTACCGGCCCTCTGCAACGCCCTTGGCGATGTAGAGGAAGAGCAGGCAGTTGATCGTCGTCGTCAGAAGGTTGATGCCGATGTTCCAGCAGCCCTCGCCGATGAAGAGCTTTTTCAGTCCGCCGAAATAGCGCAGAAAGGTCTCCTGATACCGCCCGATGAAGTTGTCGGAGAGGTTGAAGAGGCGGATCTCCTTGACCATGTCCTTGTTGGTCATGAGCTCGGAGTAGTAGTTCATCTGGCGGCGGTCCTTCGAGTGCCAGCGCACGTACCAGAAGTTCTTCTTCCGGTAGGCGAAGCTGATGACGGCCGTCGGGACGCTCATGAGCGCGATGACGACCGGCGCCCACGGGGAGACCGCGGCGAGGATCACGATGAAGGACACCATGCTGATGACGGTGGAGATGATCGTGAAGTTGTTGTTCAGGATGTTGATCGGGCGGGAACCCGCCTCACGCTTGGCGTTCTCGAAGCGCTCGTAGAATTCCGGATCGTCGAAGGAGGCGAGGTCGACCTCGCGCGCCTTGCGCATGATCTTGAGATTGACGTGGTTCACTACGAGCTCGCCGGAGATGTTGTTGAGGATGCTCGAGATCCGGCCGACGAGTCCCGTGAGGAAGTTGAAGCCGAAACGGATGATGAGCAGGCGGATCACGGCGTCGAACATCATATCCCCGCCCGTGGTCACGGAGGTGAACGCCGCGGCGAGCACGTTGAGGAGCGCTGCGCCGATGTATGCGCTGATGACGGGCGTCACGCCGTTCCAGATCGCCATGAACACCATGAAGAAGAGGATCCACGGCTTCGTGTCCCAGACGATGCGGAAGATATAGAAGAGACGGTAGAAGAACTTCGAGACGACGCGCCAGAGGAATCCCGGCACCTCGCGTATTGACTGCGGTTTCGGCTCCTTGAGCTTGTCGATCATTTTTTCACGCTGGCCGCGCCAGCCTCCGCCGGGTCCCATCAGGCGACTCCTCCTTCGGTTTTGTCGGATCTCTCCGGATTTTGTTCTGGTTTTTCGGGCTCCTGCCCCTCGATGATCTTGTCGAGCAGGACGCGGAGCGTTTTCTTTTCGTCCTCGCTGAGGGGGGCGAGAAATTCTTCGGCATGACGCCGGTGCGCCTCCCGGAATGCCGCAACACGGGCGCGTCCGGCATCGGTGAGGGAGACGATGGTCTGCCGCCGGTCCTCCTCCGAGGGAGCCCGCGAGACGAATCCCTCGCACTCCGCCTTGGCGGCGAGCTCCGAGAGGGACTGCGGGCGGATGTCGAGGATGGCGGCAAGCGCGGTCTGGCTCATCGGTCCGCGGTCCGCGAGGATGCCCATCATGCGCCCGCGGCTGTGGTTCTGCTGTTCCTCGGCTGCGGCCTCCGGGGTTTCCGGGCGATGCGGCGCGCCTCTCCGTCCGATCGCGTGGATGCGGCGCAGCTTCCAGACGATTTCTTCTTCAATGACTGGCAAAGGGACTCCTTTCCCGCGCGATGCGCGACGTGGCACAAGATTTGTCAGGTACCTTTCGATCAGGTACCTTCGCATTATAGCATATCCCGTCCCCGCTGTCAAGGGGATTTCATAAAAAATCTCCGGGGATTTTAGAAAATCCGGAGAAAAAAAGCCGCCGCATCCCCGTTCCCGGGCGTTTGTGCGGCAGCTCCCTGCTTCATTGAATGAACATCGCGTCGCCGAAGGAGAAGAACCGGTATTCCATCTCAACGGCCGTCCGATAGGCGTCCAGGATCGTTTCCCGGCCGGCGAGCGCGGAGACCAGCATGAGCAGCGTGCTCTCCGGCAGATGGAAGTTCGTGATGAGCGCGTCGACGATGCGGAAGCGGTAGCCGGGGTAGATGAAGATCCCCGTGTCCGTGTCGACCGCGCGGAGATGCCCGTCCTCGTCCGCCGCGGATTCGAGCACCCGGCAGGACGTCGTCCCCACGGCGATCACGCGCCCGCCCGCCGCTCTCCGGCTGTTCACGAGTGCCGCCGTCTCCTCCGTCACCCGGATGTATTCCGCGTGCATCTCGTGCTCCGCGATCCGCTCCTCTTTCACCGGGCGGAAGGTCCCGAGTCCGACGTGAAGCAGC
The DNA here is from genome assembly GCA_017412675.1 of Clostridia bacterium. GTDB lineage: Bacteria > Bacillota > Clostridia > Oscillospirales > CAG-272 > UMGS1696. Next base: position 35,096 of record JAFPWV010000014.1, on the reverse strand, counting down.
ACCGGCGCGACGGCGACCCCCTTCTCGCGGATCCGGTCGAGCAGCTCCGGCGTGAAGTGCAGTCCGGCAGTCGGCGCGGCGGCGGATCCGGCTTCGCGGGAGTACACCGTCTGATACCGTTCCGGATTCTCGAGCTTGTGCGTGATGTACGGCGGCAGGGGCATGGTGCCGAGCAGATCGAGCGCGGCGAAGAAACGCAGTCCCTCGCGGTGCACCGTGAAACGGACCACGCGGCAGCCTTCCTCGGCGACCTCGAGGACCTCCGCCGTGAGCAGTCCGTCGCCGAAGGAGAGGATGTCCCCCGGACGGGCGCGCTTTCCCGGACCGGCGAGGGTCTCCCAGACGCATTCCTCCCGCTGCCGGAGAAGCAGAAGCTCCACCGGGGACGCCGTACCCTCGCTCCCGTCTGCGCGGCGCGCGCGGTGTCCGATGATGCGGGCGGGGATGACGCGCGTGTCGTTGATCACGAGGGTGTCGCCGGGATCGAGGTAATCGACGATGTCCCGGAATATGCGGTGTTCGAGCGTTCCCGTTCTGCGGTTGAGCACCATGAGCCGCGAGGAGTCCCGCGGTTCGACGGGCGTCTGCGCGATGCGCTCCGGGGGGAGATCGTAGCGGAAATCCGAGAGGGTGAGGTCGGTCGGGGGAAGGGTGTTTCTGATCATGTTCTGCTCCGTGGACGGCTTGACAAGCGCCGCCTGCTGTGCTATCATTATTGCGTGAACGTCCGCACCTCCCGGCCATGCGGCGCATAGACTGAAGACGGGCGGGGCGATCTTCTGTATCATAGCACAAACCGCCCTTCATTTCAACGGTTTTTCATGAATTCCCGCGCGGATTGCGCGGCTTTGCGATATGAAGAAACAAGAAATCCCGTTCCGGGGACTCTGTACGGCTCTTGTCACCCCCTTCCGTGCGGACGGATCGGTCGATGCCGAGGCCTTCTCAAACCTGGTCCGGCGGCAGATCGCGGGCGGGGCGGACGCCTTGCTCGTGCTCGGGACGACGGGCGAGAGCGCGACCCTCACGGACGAAGAGCGGAGGATGCTCGTGCGGGAGACGGTGCGGATCGCCGCCGGATGCGTTCCGGTGATCGCCGGGACCGGCACGAACGACACCGCCAGGACCGCGGCGTTCACGAGATTTGCCAGCGAGGCCGGATGCGACGCGGTGCTCGTCGCTGCGCCGTACTACAACCGACCGACGCCGGACGGGCTGATCCGGCACTTCACCGAGACGGCGGACGCGGCGGGCTGCCCGGTGATCCTCTACAACATTCCCTCGCGCACGGGGGTCGATCTGCCCGTTCCCCTCGTGAAAGAGCTGGCGCGGCACCCGCACATCGCCGGGATCAAGGAGGCCTCTGGGAGCATCGACCGGGCGGCGGATCTCTGCGCGGTGTTTTCGGGCGAAGACTTCGCCGTATACGCGGGGAACGACGGGGAGATCGTCCCGGTCTGCTCCGTCGGCGGCATGGGAGCCGTATCCGTGCTCGCCAACCTCCTGCCGCGCGAGGTCGGGGAGATGTGCCGCGCGATGCTGGATGGCGAGTGGCAGACGGCTGCGGCGATCCACAACAGGCTATTGCCTCTCGCGCGTGCGCTGTTTGCCGAAACCAATCCCGCGCCCGTCAAAGCCGCCATGGCGATGCTCGGGCTCGCGGAAAACGTTCTGCGCCTCCCGCTTGTCCCCGTGCGAAGCGAGACGGAAGCCCGCCTCCGCGCCGCGCTCGACTCCCTCGGACTGCTGTGAACGAAGGGGGGCCCCGAAAAGCTCCCCTCCGCACCTCTCACGGTTCATCCCGGACATCTTTCAAACAAAGGAGTTCACCATCATGCTCACCCCCGGTCTCGTCACCATCACCTTCCGCAAATTCGACCGCGCGAAGATCTGCGCCGTCGCAAAGAAAGCCGGCCTCCCCCTCCTCGAATGGGGTGGGGATATCCACGTGCCCCCGGCCGATCCCGATGCCGCGCGCGACGCCGTCCGCCTCACCGCAGAAGCTGGTCTCGCCGTCGATACATACGGCTCCTACTACTTCTGCACCGACGAAGAGGATCCCGATCCCATCGCAGGGGCTGCGGCCATCCTCGGCGCGAAGAACGTCCGCGTCTGGGCGGGCAGGCTCGGGAGCGCCGCGTCCGACAGCGAAAACCGCCGCATGGTCGCGGACAACCTCCGCCGTCTCTCGGCGCGTGCCGCCAAAGAAGGCCGGACCGTCAGCACGGAGTTTCATCAGAATACCCTGACCGACCGGTACGAGAGCGCGGTCCGGCTCGCTGAGGAGGTCGCGGCGGACAACTTCCGTCTTTACTGGCAGCCGAATCAGTTCATGGACGACGAGTACAACCTCTCCGCCGTCCGCGCCGTCTCACCGTATCTCTCGAACGTCCACGTCTTCACCTGGTCCGGACGCGACAAATTCCCCCTCTCGGACGGCGAGCGGATGTGGCGGCAGTACCTCGAGATCATCCGCGATGCGCCGGGAGACCACGGGCTCTTCCTCGAATTCGTCTGCGACGACACGGAGGATCAGCTTTATCGTGACGCGGAAACGCTGCTCAGCTGGCTCGCGAAGGGATGACGACGCGCGGTTTTTCGATTTTCACTAATTTTAGCGATGACAGAGCCTCCGGTTTGTGGCATAATGGATATGATGCAAAGATCCTAATTCTTTATCAGTACGGAGGACATCATCATGGCAAAACAGACCTGTGCAATCTGCGGCGCGGAAATCAATCTGATCCAGCAGGTAAAGCTGGCTGACGGTGCGTACATCTGCCGCAAGACCTGCAAGCCGAAGGGCTTCAAGGACTTCGACTTCATGCACGCGACCCTTCCGTCCGTGAAAGCCCACCTCGCGCAGGTGGAGCGGGGCACCAAGCTGTGGAAGACCTATTTCGTTCCCCAGCGCAAGAAGCTCGTCCGGTTCGGCTCCCCGGTCTATGTGGCGGAGGACGTCGGCCTGATGGCATACGTCGAGACCCGCTATAAATTCATGGTCTTCGGCAAGAGCGAGCTCGCCTGCGTCTACCGCATCGCCGATCTCGTCGGGTACAACTATGAGGTGATGGACAGAAAGACGTCCGACGGCAAGACCGAAAAGCAGGAAGTCTGCCGCCTGACCTTTAAGAACGTCGAGGGCATGAACGAAGTTATCTTCAAGATCCCGGGCAAGAAATCCTTCGAGAAGCTCGAGAAGTACTTCAACAAGCTCTTCGGCATCCAGAAGACCCTCGGCAACATGGCGAACACGTGGAAGAGCCAGATCAACGCGGCGAAGGCCATCGGTTCCGCCATCGGCGCCGCTGCGAAGGGCGATGAAGCGGCTCTCGAAGACACCGCAGGCAATGCAGCCGAAGCGCTCGACGTCGCGATCTACGGCGACCGCACGGCCTGGATCGAAAAGGCGGATGCCGCCCTGGCGAAGGTCGAATAAACGGATCCCGCACGAAAAAAGAGCTCCTCAACGGGGCTCTTTTCTGTATCGTTTTCGTTTATTTCCGGATCACCTTTTCGATCCGGCGGACAGTGAACTGTGCCGCGATGCCTGTGAAGAGCCCGGCGAGGATCCCCGAAACCATGAGGATCGGGAAATACCAGAAGACCGCGAGGGTCCGGGTCACGGCTGCGGCGGCGAGGAGCTGACCGATGTTGTGAAAGACCGCGCCGATCACGCTGGCGAGCCAGATGTGCGAGGATGTGAGGAGCCTGTGCGTGACGAGCATCGAGAGATAGCAGAGGAGCCCTCCCGCAAGGCTGTACCAGAGCGCCATGATCTGCCCCGTGAAGATGCCGCCGAGCAGGATGCGCGCGAAGAGGATCCCCGCCGCGTCGACGGGACCAAGCAGGAAGACGGCGGAGACGGTGACGATGTTTGAGAGCCCGAGCTTGACCCCCGGGATCCCGACGGAGAGGGGGATGTGCATCTCGATCACGAAGATCGTCAGCGCGATGGCGGTGAGGAGTGCGTCGAAACAGAGACGCTTGACGGGATGTTTCATCAAAAGGCCTCCTCACCCGGCGACGCCGTCGAGTGGTTTCACGCCGTCCGCGGGTCCCTCTTCGAGGCGGATGACGAGCCGGTGCGGCAGACAGACGATCGGGGCTGCACTGTCCGAGATCCAGCCGGTATTCACGCAGATCTTGTCCGGGCAGTCGGCGGCGGTGATACGGATGCGCCCCGGCTCCACGCGGACCGTGTTCTCTCCCGCGGCGTCGGTGATGGTGAATTCGTACGGCTCCCCGACCTTCGAGAGATCGACGGAGCGCACGCAGACGCCGTTCTGGTAGATGTTCGCCACGGTGCCGGGAGCCCTTGTTTGCAGGATCCACGCCCAGAGCGCACATGCCGCGAGAACGAGCAGCACGGCGAGGAGCGGGATCGTTTGCGAGCGGTTCATCTTTTTCATGCGTCCATGATAACACGAAATCCCGCGCTTGTCAAGAGCCTTTGCCGCGGGTGTTGACTTCGGGCGGCGGATGCGGTATAATGGCAGATACGAAGGAATCATCAAACGGAGCGGATATGAACGACCGGAAGAAAATGAAGACGCTCTCCGTCCTCGGCCCGACGGCATCGGGGAAGACCGGGCTCGCGATCGGGCTGGCCAAGGCGCTCGGCGGGGAGATCGTGTCCTGCGATTCGATGCAGCTCTACCGCGGGATGGACGTCGGGACGGCGACCCCGGACCGGGAAGAGCAGAGCGGCGTCCCCCACTATCTGTTCGACATCATCGACCCGGAGGAGGCGTTCTCCGCCGCCGATTACGCCCGCTGTGCCGCTCCCGTCCTTGCAGAGATCGACGGACGGGGACACCTGCCCATCCTCTGCGGCGGAACGGGGATGTATCACGACGCCCTCATGCGGATCACGGGCTTCGGCGAGGAAGAGCGGGATGAAGCACTCGTCGCCTCCCTCTTCGCCTACGCGGATGAGCACGGTCCGGAAGCCCTCCACGAGCGGCTCGCGGCGGTGGATCCGGATGCTGCGGTGGCGATCCACCCGAACAACGTCCGCCGGGTCGTCCGCGCGCTCGAGATCTGGGAGACGACGGGGAGGACCAAGACCGAGGTGGACCGCGCCCAGATTGCCGGGGAGGTGCCCTATGACGACTGCCCGATCATTCTGACCTTCGAGGACCGCGCGCTTCTGTACGAACGGATCGATCGGCGGGTCGACCAGATGATGGCGGGCGGGCTCGAAGCGGAGGCGCGCGCCCTCTTCGCACCGGGCCGGCACGTTTCCCGGACGGCGGCGCAGGCGATCGGGTACAAGGAATTCCTCCCGTACTTCCGGGGGGAGTGCACGCTCTCCGACGTCACAGCGGCGATCAAGCTGGCGACGCGGCACTATGCCAAGCGGCAGATGATCTGGTTCCGCCGCGATCCCGACGCCCTGCGGCTCGCGCCCGACGAGGGAGGCCGGATGAAGTCCCCGGACCGCCTGCTCGCAGAAGCCCTCGCGCTGTGGGAGGAATGGCGCTCCCGAAAGCCGTAAAAATTTTTCCGAACCCCCTTGACAGGGAGGACGGGCTGTGTTATAATATCGTCAGCCGATATATCGGTCGGCGATATTTTTGTGAGGTGATCGCATGACGGAAAGCGCATTGACCGAGGCGGTCTACTACATTCTCCTGTCGCTTCTCACCCCGATGCACGGATACGGGATCATGCAGAACGCAGAGACCCTGTCCGGCGGGCGGGTCCGGCTCGCGGCGGGAACGCTCTACGGCGCTCTCAGCACGCTCGTCGCGAAGGGATGGATCGAAAACGTCCCGGACGGCGATGCGGGGCGGCAGAAGAAATACCGGATCACGCGCCTCGGAAGGGAGGTCCTCGAGGGGGAATGGCAGCGCCTCGGGGAGCTCTATGAAAACGGACGGAAGCTGCTGAAAGGAGAGGATGGGACGCTATGAGAAAAACGGTTCACAAGGTCATCTGGGGATGGGATTTCGACAAGGAAGAGGCATGGCTCAACGAAATGGCGGCGAAGGGGCTATCCCTCATCTCCGTCGGCCTGTTCCGCTACGATTTTGAAGAGACGGATCCCGGCGAATACCAGATCGCGCTGGAGCTGCTCGCGCACGGTCCGAACCATCCCGAATCCGAGCAGTATTTCAAATTCCTCGAGGAGACCGGCGTCGAGCAGATCGGAACGGTCTTTCGCTGGGCTTATTACCGCAGAAAGACGGCGGACGGACCGTTCGAGGTTTTCTCGGATAAGGAATCGCGCATGAAGCACCTGATCCGGATCCTCTGGCTCGTCGCGCTTGTCGCAGGCGGGAATTTCTACGCCGGGGTGTATAACCTGTGGATTTTCCACCTGTGGCACAATCCGATCAGTCTGCTCGGAATCTTCAGCCTCGTCCTCTGCGCGCTCTGCTGCTGGGGGATCTGGAAGCTCTGGAAGAAGATCAAAACGCTCAAGGACGAGGGTCAGATTTACGAATAAGAGAATCGACACAAAAGGGACTGTTCGCGCAGCCCCTTTCCTGTTGTCTTATAATATGATCCCGAAATACTTCCGGTAGATCTCCGCCCGCTCCTCTTCGCTCCTGATCGTTTTTTCGGTCGGCGTCTCCCCGTGCCATACGCGGAACACATCGCCGTCCACCGTGATCCGTCCGTCGGTCGTCTTGATCGACAGCATGGGTGCGCCGGGAAACGGACTCTCGGGCGCGTGCTCGCACCAGAACGACGGCATGATGTAGTCGATGTTCAGCTGGACCTCTTCGGTGAAGCTGTAAAACTTCCGCCATGCTCCGTCGTGCCAGTCGGAGATCACCCAGCCGAAGAAGGGCTCGCGCCCGACGCGGTAGGTCTCCCCGTCGATTTTGGCCTCGGCGCCTTCCTCGAAGCGCAGGGGACGCTTGAACGCCGCCTGGCCGATTCCCGCGTCCGCGATCCAGCGGGATCCGTCCGACGCTTCTGCGAGGAGCACCCGGTGACGCCGCATCGGGATTTCCACTTCTCCCCGGAGGTAGCGCGCCATCACCTCGACGATCCCGTAGCCGAGCGAGCGGAGCAGTTCGCCGAGGAAGCCGTTCAGCTCGAAGCAGTAGCCGCCCCGGTGCCGCGTCACGATCTTGTCATAGAGATCGCCGTAATCGAGCGAGAGGGGGATCCCCGCGACGATGTCGAGGTTTTCGTAGGGCACATGCGTCGCCATTGCGTACTGCACATCGGAAAGGAGCTCCGGCGTCGGGGCGGCGTCCAGGTCGTAAATCAGGCCGATGCGGTCGAAGGCGGCGGTGAGTTGTTCGGTCGTGTACATGTTCGTCCCTCCTTGAGGTGTCATTGATAAGATCCCCGTTCCTTGATCTCCCCGGATCGGTAGGCTGCGAGGAGAGCGCCGAGATCGGCGATGCGTCCGGCCAGCTCTTCGCCGATGTCCGTGTCTGCGACATTGACCCGCCGCGGCATTTTCTCCACGACGGAGACGGTCGGGGTGCTCTCGCCCGGGGTGTGCTCCGCGAGCCGGAGACTGTGCGAATCGTAGATAAGGGTGTAGCCCGCGATCCCGGTCTTCACGCGGTAGGCCTTCGAGATGCCGCCGTCGATGACGAAGAGCCGTCCGTCGGCGCGCACGGGGGTCTGGCCTTCCGCACGGATCACCGGGACGTGTCCGTTGACAATGTGCCCGCGGGTCGGATCGAGGCCGAATTCCGCGAGGATCTGCCCGCAGACGGCCGGATCATGACTCAGCTCGTAGTACGGGGCGTAGTTCTCGCGTTTCAGTTCCGCGGCGTCGTCCCCGAGCAGGCTGCGCTCGAAGAAGGCGTTCTTGTCCTTGCCGTAGAGCGGGGAGTCGGGGCCGCACCAGAGATACCAGAGGTAATCCCGCGCTTCGATTTGTTCCGGAGAACCGAACGGCGCGAAATACGCCCGTCTCGCGATCCCGTCGAGGGTGTCGAGGAGCGCGCGTCCGCTGAGCCCCTCCCCGCATACCGTGACCTTCTGGAACGAGCCGTCCGCGTTGAGCGGGATGCAGCCGTGATAGAGCAGGTTCCCGTTCACGGTCTTGTACATCGAGCCGCGCGCATAGAGATGGCGGATGTGCGCGTTGAGACGCACGCTGTGGTGGAAGGACGAGGATAGGATGCGCATGAGGTCCTCTTCCTCTTCGGTCAGCCGGAGCGGATCGTCGGGATCGACCGTCGGGAAGCAGGTGTCGCACAGGGCATAGACCCGGCCCCCGTACGTCAGCGTTCCCGCCCGGAAGTCGACCTTTTCAAAGAGGCGGCGGTCCTCCAGCCCGTATTCCGGATGGGATCGCATGAGCTGACCCTCGAGCTTGAGCTGGATCACGGCGATCGCCTTGTGCATCTTCGCCGTCAGGGAGTATTCGACCGTGTCGTACACCACATCGTCGAGGGTGTGGGGGTAGAATTCCGTGCACGGATCGGCGCCGTAGACCCGTTCGGCGAAGACGGAGAGCGGCCGCAGATTCAGACCGTAGCCGTCTTCGAGGACGTCGTAGCTGTTGTAGCCGAGGGCGATGCGCACGACGTTGGCGATGAGCGCGCGGCATCCGGAGGCGGCGCCCATCCAGCTGATGTCGTGGTTGCCCCACTCGAAATCGACATGCTCGCAGGTCATGAGCTCGTCCATGATCCGGTCGGCGCGCGGCCCGCGGTCGAAGACGTCGCCGATGATGTGCAGCCGGTTGACCGCGAGACGCCGGATCAGGGCGCAGAGTGCGGCGATGAAGTCGTCGGCGATCCCGGTCGAGAGGATCGAGGAGATGAGCTCGGTATAGTAATACTCCTTGTCCACGTCGTCCGTGACGTTGAGCAGCTCGTCGAGGATCGCGCCGAAGGCCGGGGGCATCTTCTTGCGCACCTCCGCGCGGGTGTATTTGGCGGAGACCGCCTCCGAGACGAGGATCAGGCGGTAGAGTGTGAGCGAGCGCCATTCGTCGTCGATCTCGCCGGACTGGACCATGCCCGAGAGGATCTCTTCCGGCGTGTAGATCAGCTCGGCGAGGCGCGCGCGTTCGGCGGAGGAGAGGCTCTTCTCGAACACCAGATCGATCTTCGCGCGGATCATCCCGGACGCGGAGCGGAGCAGGCGCGAGAAGGATTCGTATTCCCCGTGCAGATCCGAGAAGAAGTATTCCGTCCCCTTCGGCAGGGTGCGCAGGGCACAGAGCCGGATCATCTCGGCGGCGGCGGACTCCGCGCTCGGAAATTCGCGGGCGAGGAGCGTCAGGTATTTTTCCGTTGCGGTAGGTTCTTTCATGTTGTTCTCCCGGGATGATGAACGGCGGTTCAGCGGAGCACGATGCAGAGGAACGATTCCGGCGGGACGGCGTCGGGCAGGGGGATCTCCTCGAGGCGGCGGCCCTCCCCGGTCATGCGGCAGGAAAGGACTTCTCCCTCGACGGCGAGCGGAACGGGCTCTTTGTTCGGATTCGCTACGACGAGACAGCGGTCGTCCTCTCCGGCGGCCATCACGGCATACGCGCCGTCGACGGTGACGGGGATCTCGCGGCCGCGGCGGTACAGCTCATGGAACGCGAGGAACGCGTCGTAGGCCGGGTAGGTCTCCCGCTTCATCGGATCGAACAGCCCGCCGTAGACGGAGAGGCCGAGCCGCGCGTCATAGAACATCGCCGAGTCGACGGGCTCGTGCTGCATCGCGAGCATCCACGCGCAGATCAGGGCCGCATGGCGGAAGGTGCCGCGCCGTTCGTGTTCGGGATTCCATTCGTTGCAGGTCGTCTCCGTTCCGGTGAAGCCTGCTTCGTCGAGCTTCTGCCGCGCATACCGGGCGAACGATGCCGTCTCCGCGATCCCCGCATAGGAATGCCATGAGAAGAAGTCGAGCGGCGCGCCGGCGCGCTTCACGGAATCGAGGAAGCCGTCGAAGAACGAGAGGAAGTATTCGGTGCGGGGATCGCCGGGGTTTTTCAGCGCATAGAAGCCGCAGGAGGCGTATCCGCCGATCTTGAGATGCGGGAAGCGCTCCTTGAGGTACGACGCCGCGGTGTTGTAGAGCTCGTAATACTGTTCGGCCGTCCCGATCCACATCTCGTTCTTCGCGGGATCGACGTGGTTCTCCGGCTCGTTCCAGATCTCCCAATTGCGGATCCGGTACCGGAAGCCGTCCGCCCAGCCCTCGGTGTAGTGCCGGATGACGCCCTCGCAGATCTTTGCCCACTTCAAAAAGTCCTTCGGCGGATGGATGCGGTAAGCGCGGACGCGCATGTAATTCTCGATCGTCACGCCGAGGCGGAAGAACGGCTCGACGCCGGCCTCCACGAGCGCGGTGATGAGAAGATCGGTAAACGCGAAGTCGTAGGACGCGGGATCGGCGGGATCGGCGTCAAAATCGCGGAAGAGGTTCGGGATGTCGACGTAGAGGTTGTTCCCGAAGCATCCGCCGACGTCGTGCAGGCGGGAAAACGGGATCCCCGCGGGGGTGAGCCAGCGGCGGATCGGGGAGAAATCGATGCCCGAGAAGGGCGGCTGACCGACGCCGTGCATCGGCTTGATGCGGCTGACAGGTTCCATGGCGGTCTCCTTTCAGAGTTCGATGAGGGGCGTGCCTCTTTTTTATTCCGCTTTCTCGAAGATCCGGTCGCAGAGCCGCGCAAATTCGAGGGTCATCGCGTGCGGGCAGACCTCGCTTTCGATCTTTCCCGCGCGGATCATGCGGATCGTCTCTTCGATCTCGTAGGTGAAGCCGTTCTTCGTTTCGTTGTCGATGAAGTGCTCGACGAGGCGTCCGCCGCGCCAGAGCTGTGCTTCATTCCCGACGTGGGAGTGCGGCAGCAGAATCCGGCCCTCGGTCCCCTCGACGATCAGACGCTCGTCCGGGGAGCAGGCCACCGTCGACTTGCACACGCCGAGGACGCCGCCCTCGAACCGGAGCAGCGCGATGTCCGTGTCGTCGACGCCGGTCGCCATCTTCGTCGCTTCGACCGAGGCGCGGAGCACGGGGCGGTCGATCACGCGGGTCAGGACGTCGTAGGAATAGACGGTGATGTCGAGCGCCGCGCCGCCGCCGAGCTTCGGGTTGTTGATCCGGTTCTCGGGATCGGGCGAGGAGCGGAAGCCGATCGTCATGTCGCCGAAGACGGGGCGCCCGATCCGGCCGTCCTTCACCCATTCCCGCGCCTTCACGACCGGGGGCAGGAAGCGGCTCCACATGGCCTCCATCGAGAAGATCCCGCGCTTCTCCGATGCCGCGAAATAGGTCTCGGCCTCGCGGGCGTTCTGGAACATGCTCTTCTCGCAGAGGATCGGCGTGTCGTGCGCGAGGCAGAGCATGGCGAGGTCGAAATGCGCGTCGTGCGTGACGGCGATGTAGACGCAGTCCGGGCGTTCCTCCTCAAGCATCCTTTCATAACTGTCGTAGTAGGCGGGCAGGCGGTGGCGGTCGGCGAAATCCGCGGCGCGGTCGATGGACTTCGAGGAGATCGCAGAGACCTCGGCGTCCGGGACGAGCGAGACGGCGTCGCAGAACTTGTTTGCGATCCCGCCCGCGCCCATGATGGCAAAACGGAACATGGTACGGTCCTCCTGTTCGGAAAATCAAGTGATGGGACGGCTTTCGGGACGGTAAGTCCAGCCGTGTTCGCCGTGATAGATCATCAGCCGCGTCATGCCGCCGTCGACGGTGAGGTTTTCTCCAGTGATGAATCCGGCGCGCGGCGAGGAGAGAAAGAGGACGGCCTCGGCGATATCATCCGGATTCCCGACCCGGCCGACGGACTGCTGAAGCGCGTCCGGGCCTTCGTAGACGCGGTATTCCGTGTCGATCCAGCCGGGCGAGACCGAATTGATGCGTGCGCGTCCCGCAAGGCTCGCCGCCATGGCGTGGGTGAGCGCGGAGATCCCGCCTTTCGCCGCCGTATAGCTCTCGGTCCCCGGCATACTCTGACGGTCGCGGGACGAGGAGATGTTGACGACCGACGCGCCGTCGCCGAAGAGGGGCATGAGGAGCTTCGTGAGATAGAACGGAGCCGTCACGCCCACCCGGAGCGCGCGCTCGAAGTCCTCATAAGAGCAGGCATCGATCCCCCGCATGAGGGGAGGGGCGTTGTTCACGAGCACGTCGACCCGGTCCGTCCTCTCGCGGATGTACGCGGCGAAGGCATCGAGGTCTTCTTTCCTGCCGACGTCTCCGACAAAATCCGCCGCCGGATCCACGTCGATCACGAACACATGAGCGCCTTCCCGCTCGAAGGAACGCCTGACAGCCAGTCCGATCCCGTGGCAGCCGCCCGTCACGACGGCGATCTTTCCCTGAAATTCCATAGATCCGCTCCTTGTCTTATTTCATAAACCGCTGGACGGCCCGGTCGTCCGCACCGGTGAGGGCTTTCAGCCGCTCGAAGACCACGGCGTGCGACGCCTCCGGCGGTTTTCGGTAGACGGCGGACGAGAACGCCTCGCCGAGCTGTTTTTCCGGGGTCGAATACTGCGCGACGCCCCATCCGTAGGGCTTCCCGGTCCGGTCCCGGAGATAGACGAAATCGTCGATCAGGACATAGCATTGGTGCATCAGGCGGCCGAGGACGGTCTCGAATCCCTTCCTGCCGCCCTTTTTGTAGTTTCCGATCTCGCGCAGGGTTCCCGAGAGAACGGGTGCGCGGGCGTCGATGAGGTTGAAGAGATATTGGTCCGCGTAGGACGCCAGCCCGTCGTCGAAGCGCGCGTCGAAGTCGTAGCCGTCGCGCCTCCAGTTGGCGAGATCCGGGAAGACGGACCGGCTCACGAAGGCGGCCTTCTTCTCGAAGAATTTGCCGTACGCGCACCCGGTCTCGCGGATGACGGGGCCCTTCCACTCCCAGACGCCCTCATCCCCGGAGAACCAGGCCTCGGGCGCGGTGTGTTCCTCGACGGAGAAGCCGGGGATCGAGTTGGCGAAGAGCGGCACGATCCCGAAGCGCTCCACCGCGTCGGCGAGGTCCTGCTTCGTGCGGACGGTGAAATCAAAGGCAGCCATCACCGGCCTCCGAGGACTTGGCGCAGCACGGCGATCAGGGCGTCGGTCTTCTCGTCCGTCGTCGCCCAGCTCGTGCAGAGCCGGATCACCGCATGTCCCTCGTCCGCCTTCTCCCAGAAGGTATAGACGACCTCCTGGGCGAGCGCGGCGGCGTCTTCGTTCGAGAGGATGGGGAAGATCTGATTCGTCGGGGATGGGACGGCCAGCGGGACACGGAGCTTCCCGAGCGCGGCGCGGATGCGGTCTGCCTGACGGACGGCGTTCGCGGCGATCCGCTGATACAGCCCGTCCGTGAAGAGCGCGTCGAACTGCAGCCCGAGGACCCGGCCTTTGGCGAGGAGCGCGCCCTGCTGCTTGATGTGGGTGAAGAAGTGCTTCGGAGCGGTGCCGCTCGGGAAGACCACCGCCTCGCCGAGGAGCGCGCCGACCTTCGTCCCACCGATCGTGAAGCAGTCCGTGAGCCGCGCGATGTCTTCGAGCGTCACGTCGGAGGACGGGGTTGCGAGGGCATAGCCGAGCCGCGCGCCGTCGAGGAAGACCGGGAGGCGGTACTCCTCGGCAGCCTGCCGCAGCGCGGTGAGCTCCTCCTTCGCGTAGAGCGTGCCGTATTCCGTCGGATGCGTGAGATAGAGCATCCCGGGCTGGACCGTATGGGGGTACCCGTCCCGGTCGGCGTAGAAGTCCGCGAGGTAGGACCGGAGGACCTTCGCGTCGAGCTTTCCGTTCCGGTGCGGCAGGGCGAGGACCTTGTGTCCGCTCGATTCGATCGCGCCGCCCTCGTGGCCGTTGATGTGGCCGGTGGCGGGCGAGATCACGCCCTCGACCGTTCCGAGAAGCGCGGAGATCACGACGCGGTTGGACTGCGTGCCGCCGGAGAGGAAGAAGACGTCGGCGTCCGGCGCATGACAGGCCAGGCGGATCTTCTCGGCGGCCCGGCGGCAGTATGCGTCCTCGCCGTAGCCCGGCTGGGGGACGAGATTGGTCTCGGCGAGCGCTTCGAGGATCGAGGGATGCGCGCCTTCGATATAATCGCTGGCAAAGGAAAGCATAGGAAGCCTCCGGAATCTGTTTTGCTTTATTTTACCAGATTCTTCGGAGAATTACAAGGGGATCGCGGCACGTTTTTCGCCCGCCTCAGAAGGGAGAGGCAGAAGAGCAGGATTGGCAGCGCGCAGAGGGAGAGGGTAGTGAGAACGGGCGGCTGTGCGAGCGTTTCGGCGGCGGGCGTCATCGGATGAAACCGGCACCACGCGGCAGAGACGGCGGCAAGCCATGCGGCGAGGACGAGGCGGGAGAGCAGATAGGGCCGCAGAGAGAGTCCCGCCTCCGAGAGCGGCGCCGATACCTGTGTGAGCACGGCGAGGCCCGAGAATCCGACGGCAGCCCCGGACAGGGCCGCTCCGAGCATCCCGCCGACGGACGCGCCGTACATTGCTCCGCCCGAGAACTCGAACGTCAGCCGGAACAGCGGCGAGAGCGGCGGAAGGAGCGTTTCTCCGACGGCGGAGAGGACGGAGAAAAAGACGATCGAGGACGTGACCGCGAGGCATCCCGCGCCTGCCTGCCCGATCGCGTCGGCGAGATCCCGGGTGAGGGGTTCCGCGGGCTCTGTTTGACGATCGGGCACGGCGCGGAGGGTGCGGCGGAGCGGAAAGAAGCAGAGGAGCGCGGGGACGGACGCGAGGAAGAGGACCCATCCGAAGCGCTCGTCGCCCCACATCCGCCCGAGCACGCCGACGAGAAAGGCCGGGGAGGCGCAGCAGGACGCGGCGGCGAGGCGTTCGGCATCCCGCTTTCCGATCCGGCTCTCCCGGAACAGCGCGGCGGCGGAGACGGCACCGACCGGGAATCCGGCCAGCAGACCGACGAGGAAGACGGAGATCCCCGCGTCACGCTTCCAGCGCCGCACAAGGATCGCGGCGGCAGTCATGTAGGGGAAGAGCGCGGGGATGAGCGAGGACGCGCAGCGCGACAGGGACGAGACGGCTGTCTCCCGGACAACGGCGGGGAAGCGCAGAAAGGCCGCGAGGACGAGGACGGCGAGGGCGGCGGGGAGGATTTTCGAGAACCGGCGGGCAGTCGGCATGGCGGCTCCTTGCATAAAGTCCGCGGGGGACGGAATACAATCTGACGGTATTTCTATGCGCGGGAGGACACAAACTTGCCGGAGAAAAAGGAGCACAGACGGCCGAGAAGTCTCGGGGAAGCCGTGGCGTCGCTGTTCGAGGTCCCGCTCGACGCCGTCGTGCCGATGACGGTCTGCACGGTCCGGGGACGGCGCGAGGTCGAGGCGGCGGGATGCAGCGGGATTCTCGAATACGCGCCGGAGAGGGTGACGCTCGCGTCGGACGGGGGACGGGTGACGATCACGGGCCGGATGCTCTCGATCGAGGATTTCCGGGAGGGCAGCATCCTCGTGCGCGGGGTGATCGATTCCGTATCGTTTGAAGAGGAGGCGGTGTGATGGGGCTCCGGGCATTTCTGGCGGGCTGGCGGACCGTCTCCTTTCCCCGGGAGAGCCGCACCGCGGTGTTCAACGCGATGTTTCGCGCCTGCATCCCGCTCGCGCACGAACGTCTGCGGGGGGAGCGGGTCTCGGTGCGGGTGCGGGAGGAGGACGTCCGCGCAGCGTCGCTCGTCTTTGCGAGCCTCGGGATCGGGGCGGAGATCGGGGAGAGGCACGGGCTGCCCGCCGCGCTCGCGTTCTGCCGGGAGAGGCCGGGGATCCCCGTCGGGATATGCCTCGTCGCGCTCTGGCTCTATTTCTCGGGCGGGCTGGTGTGGGACATCCGCATCGAGGGGAACACGAAGACGTCGGACGAGACGATCCTCTCAGAGCTCGCGGACCTCGGCTTCGAGATCGGGACGCGGTGGCGGGGGATCGATTTCGACCAGCTCCACGCGGATTACGTCGCCGTGCAGAACGAGATCGCCTGGCTCTCCGTCTACATGGACGGGACGGTCGCCCAGGTGCAGGTGCGGGAGATGTGGGCCGACGGCGTGCGCGGGGACCGGACGCATATGGGCGCGAACGTCGTGGCGGGGGCGTGCGGGGTGATCGAGGAGGTGAACGTCTTCGAGGGGCAGGCGGCGGTCCGGGCGGGGGATGTGATCCGTCCCGGCGAGGTCGCGATCTCCGGGATCCTCGAGAAAAAGGACGGCGGATTCCGCTGGGAGTACGCCGCGGGGGAGGTCTGGGCGTCGGTCGCGGTGCCGCTTTCTGTGGAAATCCCCCTCGAACGGCTGGAAAAACGCCCGACGGGCGAGAAAAAGACGGCATTTGCCCTGAAATTTTTCAAAAAATCGATAAATCTTTCCCGAAACTATGGATTTGACCCCTCCACTTATGATACAATAGATACAATAGGACGAGTGTGCCTTCCGGACGGTACGCCCCTCCCCGTATGGGTGGAGAAAACCGTCTGGCAGAGGACCGAAGCCGTGCCCGTGACGCTCTCCGCCGATGATGCTCAGGCGGAAGCGATGACGGAAATGCGGCGGCTGGTGCGCGAGGCGACGGAGGGCGGCGTCCTGCTTGAAAAATCCTTCCGCGGATCGCTCCGGGACGGCGTCTGGCGTCTCGACGGGCTCTTGTCCGTCAGCCGTCAGATCGGCGTCACAGAGGAATTCGCGGTGGAGGAAGAAAAAACATCAATCGGAGAACACATGGCACAGAAGAAAATCACGACGGCCTCCTCGGAGGTCACGGCGCGGCTCTTCGGCAGCTTCGACCGGAACGTCAACCGGCTGGAGAGCGAATTCGGCGTCCGCATTCAGAATATACAGAATCAGAACGACGACGGGGACACGATCACGATCGACGGCGAGGAGCCCGGCGTCGGGATGGCGGCGGATGCGCTCGGGTATCTCAGGCGCATCGTCACGTTCGGCGACGAGCTGACCGACCAGAGCGTCGATTACATCATCGGCATGGTGAAGGAGGGGCGGGTATCCGAGCTCTCCGCCTTCGACGACGACTGCTTCTTCGTCACGGCGAAGGGAAAGCCGATCAAGCCGAAGACCGTCGGACAGAAGAAATACCTCGAGCTCATCAAAAAGAACACCATCGTCCTCGGCGTCGGTCCGGCGGGCACGGGCAAGACCTATCTCGCGGTCGCGGCGGCGGTCAAAGCGCTGCGCGCACACGAGGTCTCCCGGATCATCCTCACCCGGCCGGCGGTGGAAGCGGGAGAACGTCTCGGCTTTCTGCCCGGGGATCTGCAGAGCAAGATCGACCCCTATCTGCGCCCCCTTTACGACGCGCTCTATGAGATGCTCGGCGCGGAGAGCTGCGGGAAGATGATCGAGAAGATGACCATCGAGATCGCGCCCCTCGCCTACATGCGCGGCCGGACGCTCGACGACTCCTTCATCATCCTCGACGAGGCGCAGAACACCACGCCCGAGCAGATGAAGATGTTCCTGACCCGTCTCGGCAACGGCTCGAAGGCGGTTGTCACGGGCGATTTGACCCAGACGGATCTGCCGCGCGGCACGAAGAGCGGACTGTCCATCGCGGCGCAGATCCTCAAGAACATCGACGACATCGGCATCCACGAATTCAACGAGCGCGACGTGGTGCGCCACCGCCTCGTGCAGAAGATCATCATGGCCTACGACCGCTACGAGCACGAGCGCGCGGTGCGGGCAAACGAACGCGCGGCGGACAAGCGTGACGGCAGCCGCGAGAAAAAACAGTACAGACCGAAGAGGACGTGAACGACATGAAGCTCCGCATCGATTTTTCAAACGATCAGACCAGAAAGAAGGCCGGGTTCCGCCTTCGCCGCCTCATCCGGAAAGCCGTGCGCGCGACGCTCGCCTGCGAGAACTTCGAGCAGGACGCGATGGTGTCCGTGACCTTTACGGACAACGAGGGGATCCGGGAGAAGAACCGAGAATTCCGCGGGATCGACGCCCCGACGGACGTGCTCTCCTTCCCGATGTACGACATGAAGAACGGGGACATGCCCCGGCCCGGGGAGATCTGCGAGCTCGGCGACATCGTTTTGTCGCTGGAACGCGCCGCGGAACAGGCGGAGGAATTCGGACACAGCTACGAGCGGGAATGCGCGTTTCTGACGGTCCACTCGGTCCTGCACCTTCTGGGCTATGACCATGTGAATTCGGAAGAGGAAGAGGCCGAGATGCGTGCCCGTCAGCGCGCCGTCATGAAGAAGATCGGTCTTGAAGTGAAGCAAAGAGAGGAAGAGATCCAATGAGAACCGCCTTTATCGCCATCGTCGGCCGGCCGAACGTCGGCAAAAGCACCCTGATGAACCACCTCCTCGGCGAGAAGATCGCGATCGTCTCCCCGAAGCCGCAGACCACGCGCAGCCGCATCGCCGGCATCCTCACGAAGGGCGAGGACCAGTATGTGTTCCTCGACACGCCGGGCGTTCACCGCGCGAAGAACAAGCTCGGCGAATACATGATGAAATCCGTGCGCTCCTCGGTGGGGGCGGCGGATGCGGTGATCCTCATCGCGGAAGCGGGCTATCCGGCGGGCGAGGTCGAGAAGAACCTCATCGACCAGATCGAGAAGGCGGGGCTGCCCGCGATCCTCGTTTTGAACAAGATCGACCTCGTGAACCGCGAGAAGCTCGCCGAGACCATCGCGGGCTACGCGGCCCTGCACGACTTCAACGCCGTGGTCCCGACCGCCGCGGTGAACGGCAAGAACGTGGACGAGGTGCTCGACGAGTGCGCGCAGTTCCTCTACGAGGGCGACTGGATGTTCGACGGCGACAGCCTCACGGATCAGCCGGAGCGCCAGATCGCCGCGGAGATCATCCGGGAAAAGACCCTGCGCCTCCTCTCCGACGAGGTCCCCCACGGGTGCGCCGTCGTCATCGAGGAATTCAAGGACGAGGAGGACATCCTCCGCATCCGCGCCGAGATCTACTGCGAGAAGCAGAGCCACAAGGGCATCATCGTCGGCAAGAACGGCGAGACCCTCAAGCGCATCGGGACCTACGCGAGAGAAGACATGGAAGACTTCTTCGGAACGAAGGTGTACCTCAACCTTTGGGTGAAGGTCAAGGAGAAGTGGAGAGACAGCGAGGCGTCCCTCTACAACCTCGGCTTCCGTCCCGAGGAGTAAACGGCCATGGAAGAGCTCGAGATCGACGGTCTCGTCGTGCGGGAAACGGCGACGGGGGAAGCCGACAAGATCATCACCCTTCTGACTGCGGAGCGCGGGCGGATCACGGTGAGCGGCAAGGGCGTCTCGTCCCTGCGCTCGAAGTACGCCGCGTCCGCGCAGATGTTCGCGTACAGCACCTTTTTGCTCCGGCGCCGGTCGAAATACTGGTACATCGCCGACGCGTTCTTCATCGACAACTTCATGGAACTGCGCTACGACGTCGAGAGGCTCGCGCTGGCGAACTATATCTGCGACGCGGCGTGCGAATTTGCGCAGGAGGAGATCGAGAACGCGCCGCTCATGAGTTTGACGCTGAATACCCTCTGGGCGATCGCAAACAAGAAGGACATCCCCCTCGAGTTGATCCGGGGCGCGTTTGAATTCCGCCTCGCCGCGCAGGAGGGATTCATGCCGGACCTCTCGGGGTGCGCCGTCTGCGGGCGGGACGTCACCGGGGAGGATTCGACGCTCGACGTGATGAACGGGCGGCTGCTCTGCAAGAAGTGCCGCGCGCTCCTCGAAAACGATCCCGCATACCTCGCGGACGAGACGGCGAAGATCCTCATCCGGGTCAGCCCTCCGGTGCTCGCAGCCCTGCGGTTCCTCGAAGACGCGCCGCAGAAGAAATTCCTGTCCTTCACGCTCGACAAGCCGGAGCAGTCGCTGTTCGGCGTGATCGCCGAGCGGTATCTGCTCAACCACATCGAGCACGGCTTCACGTCGCTGGAATACTACAAGAAAATCAAGATATAAAGCTGAGAATTCCCGGAATCCACATGCCGTTCCGCGCGTTGTCCGGGGACGCCCGTTCCGCATGACGGACGAAAAAGCGCAGAACGCACCACGAGGTACCCTCATGAACGCAAAAGCCTTAACGACTCTCGAATTTGACAAGATCCTCGAGCTCCTTGCGACCCACGCGCAGACCGAGGGCGCGGCGGAGATGGCGCGTCGGCTGACCCCGACCTCCGACATCGACAAGGTCCGCCTCCGCCTTTCCCATACGACGGACGCCAAGACCTTGATCGGCCTGAAGGGCCTGCCCACGTTCGGACGCGTGACGGATATCCGGCCGTCGGTCGAGCGCGCGGAGAAGGACGCGATCCTCTCCCTGCGCGAGCTGCTCGACTGCGCCGCCGTCCTCCGCACCGCGCGGTCCCTGACCGACTATGTGAAGAGCGACCGGACGCCCGACACCTCCCTCATGGAGATCTTCGAGCGCCTGACGCCCAACCGCCCCCTCGAGGACAAGATCACCCGCTCCATCGTGGCGGAGGATTTCGTCGCCGACGAGGCGTCCCCGGAGCTCTCCGACATCCGCCGCAAGAAGCGGAACACGGACGCGAAGATCAAGGACATCCTCCAGAAATACGTCTCCGGGCAGTCCAAGTATTTGCAGGAAAACATCGTCACCACCCGCGGCGGGCGCTTCGTCATCCCGGTCAAGGCGGAGTACCGGAACGAGGTCAAGGGCCTCGTGCACGACACCTCCTCCTCCGGCGCGACGATCTTCATCGAGCCGATGGCCGTCGTGGAGGCGAACAACGAGCTGCGCGAGCTCGAAGCAAAGGAAGCCCACGAGATCGAACGCATCCTGCGCGACCTCTCCGCAGGCATCGCCGTCTCCGGGCAGACGCTCGTCCTCGACTATCTCAACATCACGGAGCTGGCCTTCATCTTCGCGTGCGGCGAGCTGTCCTTCGCGATGAACGCCGCGGCGCCGCAGATCTCCGACAAGCGCGTGATCGAGCTCTACCGCGCGCGCCATCCCCTCCTCGATAAAAAGACCGTCGTCCCGATCTCGATCACGCTCGGGCGGGATTATCAGATGGTCGTTATCACCGGCCCGAACACCGGCGGCAAGACCGTCACGCTGAAGACCCTCGGCCTCTTCGCGCTCATGACACAGGCGGGGCTGCACATCCCGGCGGACGACACCTCCGTCATGGGCGTCTTCGACGAGGTCTTCTCCGACATCGGCGACGAGCAGTCCATTGAGCAGTCCCTCTCGACCTTCTCCTCGCACATGAAGGGCATCGTCACGATCATCGACAAGATGACCGAGAACTCCCTCGTCCTCTTCGACGAGCTCGGCGCGGGCACGGACCCGGTTGAAGGCGCGGCGCTCGCCATGTCGATCCTCGAGGAGACCCGCATGAACGGGACCCTCTGCGCGGCGACGACGCATTACGCCGAGCTCAAGGCCTACGCCATCGAGACGGAGGGCGTTGTGAACGCGTCGTGCGAATTCGACATCGAGACGCTCCGGCCGACCTACCGCCTCATCATCGGCACGCCCGGCAAGTCCAACGCCTTCGCGATCTCCGAGAAGCTCGGGCTGGCCCCCGGCATCGTCAAGCGCGCGGAGCATTTCGTCGACACGGGTTCGCAGAACTTCGAGGCCGTGATCACGAAGCTCGAAGCGGCGCGGATCGATCTCGAAAAGCAGAAGGCCGCAGCGGAGGAGTCCCGGCGGGAATTTGAAGCATACCGCGCCAAGTCCGAGGCGGAGCTCCGGGAGAAGCTCGCGGGCGCGGAAAAGGAAGCCGACCGGATGCGCAAAAAGGCACAGGAGCTCCTTGACGGGGCGCGCGCGACCTCCGAATTCGTCATCACGGAGCTTGAAAAGGCGAAGCGCGAAAAGGATTCCGAGCGGTTCGGCGAGGCGATCGCGGACGCGAAGAAGAACGTGCGTCAGCGGGTGCGCGACTACGACGACCGGATGAACCCCGTGCTCGGGGCGGATGACGACGACGATTACGTCCTTCCGCGGCCCCTGAAAAAGGGCGACGTGATCCGCCACCGCAACCTCGGCACCCAGGGCGTGATGCTCGAGGACCCGGACAAAAACGGCAATGCGAACGTCCGCATGGGCGTCGTGAAAATGCGCGTGAACGTCAAGGACCTCCGGCTCCTCGAGGACGGGGAGGAAGCGCAGCGGGCGGAGCAGAAGCGCGAGGCGAAGGCAAGGTCGCAGGTCACGAAGTCCTTCAAGCTCGAATGCGACGTGCGCGGGATGACCGGGGAGGAGGCGTGGTTCGTCGTCGATCAGTACATCGACTCGGCCATCGTCGCCGGCGTGCATCAGGCAACCGTCATCCACGGCAAGGGAACGGGCGCGCTCCGGAACGCGCTTCACAACCAGTTCAAGCGCGACAAACGCATCAAATCCTTCCGCGTCGGCGCTTACGGCGAGGGAGATTACGGCGTCACGGTGCTCGAACTCTGAGTTTTTCGGGCGATTGTTGTCGTCAAAACGTGAATTTTCGGTAAAAATTCATCATATTATCGATAAATAATCATCAAAGTACCGCGGGAAACGTCTGTTTTTCGCGGGAAATCCATTGCAAAAACGGAAAAATGGTGCTATAATAAGATGGTTCTGTATCCGGTTCCGCGCGGATTCCTTTTTTCACGCGAAATCGGGCCCGAACAACAACACGAACGGAGTTACAACCGATATGGTACGATTCAGATTCAGCGCGTTTTCCGACGAATATTCCTCCTCTCTCGACGAACAGATCGAGGGGCTTCTCCTCAATAAAATCAAAATGACCGAGGTGCGCGGCGTGGACGGGACGAACGTCTCCGACCTCACGCCCGAGCAGGCCGCCGACGTGAAGCGCAAGCTCGACGCGCACGGCATTTCCGTATCCGCCGTCGGCTCGCCCATCGGCAAGATCGGGGTGACGGATCCCATCGAGCCCCACCTCGACAAGCTCCGCAACACCTGCGAAGTCGCCCTCCGCCTCGGCACGTCCCGCATCCGCGTGTTCTCCTACTACATCCCGGACGGCAAGTACGAGGAATACCGCGGCGAGGTCCTCGACCGGATGGGAAAGATGCTCGAGATCGGCGACGAATACGGTCTCAAGCTCTGCCACGAAAACGAAAAGGGCATCTACGGCGACACCCCGGAGCGCTGCCTCGACATCATGACCGCGTTTGACGGCCGCTACGGCTGCGTGTTCGATCCCGCGAACTTCATCCAGTGCGGCGCCGTGCCCTTCGAGGATGCGTTCGATCTTCTGAAGCGCTACATCACCTACATGCACATCAAGGACGCCGAGCAGAACGGCACCATCGTTCCCGCGGGCATGGGCGTCGGGTGCATCCCCGAGACGCTCGCCGTCGTCAACATGATTTATTCCGGCGACTTCGTCCTCACGCTCGAGCCCCATCTGCGCGTGTTCGCCGGGCTCGAAGCGCTCGAAGGCGGCCCCCGCACCGCGCTGGGCAATGCCTATGCCACCTCCACCGAGGCCTTTGCCGCCGCCGCGGAACACCTGCGCTGGTGCATCCCGAAGACCGCGCAGAGCCTCTGAATACCGATTCTGACCTCACCGAAGGATCTTTTGGAAGGAGACCGATATGGCTGCGAAAAAAATGCTGGCCGTCGACCTCGGCGCATCGAGCGGACGGGGAATCCTCGGCGGATTTGACGGCGAACGCTTTACTCTGGAGGAAATCCACCGCTTCTCGAACGATCCCGTGATGATGCCGGGCGGCTTCTTCTGGGATACGCTGCGGCTGCTCTTTGAAATCAAGACGGCGATTCTGAAATCGTCCCACGCGGGCGGCATCGATTCCGTCGGCATCGACACCTGGGGCGTCGACTACGGCTATCTCGACAAGACCGGCGCGCTCCTCTCGAATCCCTATCACTACCGCGACACGAGAACGGACAGCATCCAGTCCTATGTGTTTGAAAAGCTCGCCCCGCGCTCCGAGATCTACGGCACGACGGGCATCCAGTCCCTCAACTTCAACACCCTCTACCAGATCGCGGCCGATCTGCGCGACCGTCCGTGGGTGGTGGAGAACGCCGAAACGCTCCTCCACATGCCCGACCTGCTCGGTTATCTGTTGACCGGGGAAAAGAAGAGCGAATACACGATCGTCTCGACCGGCGCGATGCTCGACGCGAAGGCCCGGCGCTATGCGGACGCGCTGCTCGAAAAATGCGGCGTGCCGAGAAAGCTGCTCTGCGACCTCGTCGAGCCCGGCTACGACATGGGGAAGATGCTCCCGGCCATCGAAGAGGAGACCGGCAACACCGGCGCGAAGATTTTGAAGGTCGCCGGACACGATACGGCATCCGCCGTCCTCTCCGTCCCCGCATCGGACGAAAACTTCCTCTATATTTCGAGCGGTACCTGGTCCCTGATGGGGATCGAATCGCCGGAGCCGGTCATCACGGACCTCTCCGAAAAATACGATTTCACGAACGAAGGCGGCGTCTTCGGGACCATCCGGGTGCTCAAGAACATCATGGGCCTCTGGATCGAACAGGAATCCCGCAGACAGTGGAAGAGAGAGGGGAAGAGCTTCACCTTCGACGAGCTCTCCGAAATGGCCATGGCCTCGAAGCCCCTCCAGTCCGTCGTCAACCCCGACGATCCGCTCTTCTCGACCGCAGGCAACATGCCGAAGCGGATCTGCGATTACTGCGCGAAGACCGGACAGCATGTCCCCGAGAACATCGGCGAGATCGTCCGCTGCATCTTCGAGTCCCTCGCGCTCCGGTACCGCTGGACCGCCGAGAAGCTCGAGGAGATGACCGGACGGAAATACCCCGTCATCAGCATCGTCGGCGGCGGCACGAAGGAGACCATGCTCTCCCAGTTCGCGGCGGACGCATCCGGGCGGGTCGTGCTGGCAGGTCCCGTCGAAGCGACGACGCTCGGCAACATCGCCATGCAGTGCATCGCCGCCGGAGAGATCCGCGACATGTGGGAAGCCCGCCGCGTGATTCGCTCCTCCTTCCCGATCGAAGAATATACGCCCGACGCATCCATCAAGGCCGCGTGGGACGACGCATACGGACGCTTCCTCTCCCTCATCGGGGAGTGAGGGGCCCGAACCGGACACCATCTTGAATCTCAAAGGAGTCAACACATGCTGAACATCGAAAAGGCGCTGGAAATCGCGAGAAACGTTTATGTCAGGTACGGCGTTGACGTCGACGCCGCGCTGAAGGCAACCGCATCTATCCCCGTTTCCATCCATTGCTGGCAGGGAGACGACGTCGCGGGCTTTGAAGCGGCGGACGGCGATCTCACCGGCGGCATCCAGTCCACCGGCAACTACCCGGGCAAGGCGAGAAACATCGACGAGCTGAGAAAGGATTTCGAGTTTGCGAAGTCCCTCATCCCCGGAAAGAAGAAGTTCTCCCTCCACGCCATCTACCTCGATTCCAACGGCAAAAAGGTCGCGCGCAACGAGATCGGCCCCGAGCACTTCGCCTCGTGGATCGACTGGGCGAAGGAACAGGGCCTCGGCCTCGACTACAACCCGACGTTCTTCTCCCACCCGCTCTCCGCGGACGGCTTCACCCTCTCCTCCGATGACGAGGGCATCCGCAGATTCTGGGTTGAGCACGGCATCCTCTCCCGCAAGGTCTCCGAGGCCTTCGGCAAGGCGACCGGTCAGCCTTCCGTCATCAACTTCTGGGTTCCCGACGGCTTCAAGGACACCCCGGTCAACCGCGCCCGCAAGAGAGAGAACCTCGCCCGCTCCTACGACGAGATCTTCGCCGAGAAGATCTCCAAGGAATACAACCTCGACTCCGTCGAATCCAAGCTCTTCGGCATCGGTCTCGAGAGCTGCACGATCGGCTCCCATGAGTTCTACATGGGCTGCGCGATGAAGCACGGCATCCTCCTCACCCTCGACACCGGCCACTTCCATCCCACCGAAATGGTCTCCGACAAGCTCTCCTCGACGCTCCAGTACCTCGACGGCGTGATGCTCCACGTCTCCCGTCCGGTCCGCTGGGACTCCGACCATGTCGTCATCCTCGACGATGAGCTCAAGGCCATCGCCTGCGAGATCCACCGCGGCGGCTTTGAAAAACGCGTCAACATCGGCCTCGACTTCTTCGACGGCTCGATCAACCGCATCGCCGCATGGACCATGGGCACCCGCAACATGCAGAAGGCCATCCTCTGGGCCAACCTCGAGCCCGTGAAGATGCTCCAGAAGTTCGAGCTGGACGGCGACTTTACCAGCCGTCTCGCCTATCTCGAAGAGCTCAAGACCCTCCCGTTCGGCCTCGTCTGGAACGCGTACTGCGAGATGCAGGGCGTCCCGGCCGGCGACAGCTGGATCCCGATGATGAAACAATACGAAAAGGACGTGCTTTCCGCGCGATAAGCTCATGCAGAATCTGAAACACTCTCTGAAAAAGCTCCTGGCTCTCTCCCTCGCCGTCCTCATGCTCTCCTCCTGCGGCATCATCGAGATGCGCATGGCGACGCTCGACGATCCGGAGACGAACCCTTCCGGAAGCGGACTCCTCACGCCGGCCGCACGCGCGGTGGATGACGGGGAAGAGCGGATCACGGAATTCGTCTTCACCGACGAGCCGGAGGAGACCGGTCCCGAACCCGTCACCTTCACCCTCGCCGGGGACATCCTCGTCGATACGTTCATCATCAGCGACGGAGCGCGCCGCGCCGGGGAAGGGCAGAGCTACAGCTTTGTCCGGATGCTCTCCGGCATTTACCGGGATCTCTCGGCGGCGGACATCACCGCAGGCTTCGACACGACCGCCGCAAGACCCAAGAACGACAGCGACAAGAGCCACAAGATCCCCGAGGAAATGGTCGCGGTGCTCGCCGAGGCGGGATACGACGTCCTCGATACGCTCGCGTGGGACGATCCGAACGGGATGCTGAAAAACTACGGCATCACCTCGCTCTCCACCTCCGCGAAGGACGGCGGCATCCTCATCCTCGAGGAAAAGGGCCTGGTCTGCGCGATCTGCGCGGCGGGCGGTGAAGCCTTCCCGATCGGCGACGAAGCGACGCTCGCCAACATCGCCAAAGCGGCGGAGCGGGCGGAGCTCGTGATCGTGCTGGCGGACTGGGAGGACGGCATGACGCACGACGAACAATGCGCGGCTGCCTATTACATGGCGGAAGCCGGCGCGGACGTCGTCGTCGGGACCGGGGAAACCGTCGGTCCGGTCGACCGTCTCGCAACCCTGCGCGGGACCTCCTGCCTCGTGGCTTATTCCCTCGGCAACATCCTCTCGACGGGGAAAACGTGGGAAGGGCTCCTCGGCGGCATCCTCACCTTCACGGCATCGCCCGATGAAGACGGACACTATACCGTCGGCGACCCGATCCTCACCCCGACCGTCGTGCATTTCAGCGCGGCGAAGCAGGATTATCAGATATTCCCGCTGTCCGGCTACAACGATGACCTCGCGGCCCTGCACGGCCTGTCCGGCTTCACGGCGGAAGGCCTGAAAGGGTATATCCGCACGGTCATCCCGGCCGAATATCTCCCGAAGGAATACCGGGGCTGATTGCCCGGGCATTCCGGAACAGGAACAACATCATGGTACGATTCATCAACAAGCGGCAAGCGCTCCTGCCCGTCCTCATCGCGGCGGCAGTTCTGCTCCCTGCGTGTTCGAGACCGGAGGCGAGCGCGGACACCGATCCGATGCTTGCGGGAACGGCAGTTGAGGAGCAGGAAACGGCAGAAGAAGAGGAAGATACCGTCGTCCTCGAGCCCGCGGCTCCCGCCTTCGGTGTCGGCAGGATCATGCCCGTCGTCATCGAACAGCGGGATGAGCTGATCTGCATCGATCCCGGACACGGCTTCCGCGATCCCGGAACTGGCAGCGACAGCTTCTTCCCGGAGGGGATCTACGAGCGCGAGATCACGATGCAGGTCTCCCTCCTGCTCAACGACGCCCTGAAGGCCCGCGGCTTTCGCACCGTCCTCACCCACGACGGCGAGAACATGCCCGAGGGCGCGGATCTCAACTGGGACGGGGTCTTCTCCGCGCCTTTTGAGCGGCCGCCCTACATCAACAAGTATATCTGTCCGGACTACCTCGTCTCCATCCACGTCAACGCGGTGGGCAGTCCCGAAAAATGCGGGGCGATGGTCTTCTTCGACCAGAACTACTACAAGGACAACGACTGGAACGAGACCGCCGCCGCGTACATCCGGGATTCCATTGAGGAAGGGGTCGTGACGACCGCCGTGACCCAGCTCGTGAACTCGGAAGACATGGAGGACGCCTCCTTTGCGATCAACCGCGAGACGAAATGCGCCTCGTCGCTGATCGAGATGGGCTTCTGTACCAACGAGACGGACGCCGAAAACCTCCAGGATCCCGAATGGCAGAGACAGATGGCGGAGGCCATCGCCGAGGGGATCGAGCGGTTCTTCGACGATCTCGGACAGAATTAAAACCGGAAGAATGAAGCAGGAACGATAACATGGACAGGATCATGCGAAAAACGATCGCCGGGACCCTGGCGCTCCTCCTCGCCGCAGCCGCCGTTCTGAACGGATGCTCGCGGAAGCAGAAGACGCCCTCGCCGGACACACAAGTGAATACCCCTCCCGAAGAGGAGGCGGTCGTACTCGAACCGGCGATTCCGGCAGTCGGCATCGGCAGAGTCATGCCCGCCGTCGTCGTGAAGAAGAACCGGACGATCTGCATTGATCCCGGCCACGGGTTTTACGACAACGGGACCGGGGAGAACAGCTATTTCCCCGAGGGCGTGTATGAGAAGCACGTCAACTTTGCCGTTGCCACCTACCTGAATCAGGACCTGATCGACCGCGGCTTTGACACGATCATGACGCACAACGGCGTCGACATCCCGGAATACGACTGGGACGGAAACTGGATCTTCAATCCCAACGAGCGCATCGCGTTCATCAACGCGCAGGAGGTCGACTACGTCGTATCCATCCACGTCAACGCGGCGCCGAATCCCGATGCCTGCGGCGTTCGGATCTACTATAACGACAACAGCTACAAGTGGAACGACTGGGCAGAACCTGCTGCGGAGGCGCTCAAGGAAGCGATCGACGATACGGTCGAGATCACCGCGCCGACCACGGCGGACGACCCGAGCAGCATGGCGGACTCGAATTTCGCCATCCCGCGCGAGACGCACGCCGCTTCGTCCCTGATCGAGGTCGGGTTCTGCACCAACGTCGTGGACGCCGCGAACCTCGTGAACGAGGAGTGGCAGAAGTCCATCGCAAACGGCATCGCGGAGGGCATCGAACGCTTCTTCGACGATCTGGAGAATCCGTAATATGCTTGATAACCTGCTGTACAGCATCAACGCCATCCTGCCGATCATCCTGCTCGTGGTGCTCGGCTGGATCCTCAAGCGCTTCGGCAAGCTGACCGACGCCTTCACGGAGACGGCGGACTGGCTGGTCTTCAAGATCGGATTGCCGGTGATGCTGTTTTTGGAGGTCGCGGGGAGCTCGCTCGACGACGATCTCGACATCCGCCTCATCGGCTTTCTGCTCATCGCCGTGACGACGAGCTTCACGCTGATGTCGGTGCTCTCGCTCTTCATCGTCAAGGATCCGAAGATGCGCGGCGCGTTCATCCAGGGCTCCTGCCGCTCGAACTTTGCGATCCTCGGCGTCCCGCTTGCCGTGAACATGTTCGGCGACGCGGGCGGACAGGCCATCGCCATCGCCATGCCGTTCGTCATTTTGATGTTCAACGGCTATTCCGTCATCATCCTCTCGCTCTTCTCCGGCAGCCGCGAGCACCGGCTCAATGCGGAAACGCTGAAGAGCATCCTCAAATCCATCGTCACGAATCCCCTCATCATCGGCGTGCTGCTCGGCCTGCCGTTCATGATCTGGAAGATCCCGCTCGTGACCGCGGCGTCGAAAAGCCTCAGCTATCTCTCCGGACTCACGACGCCCCTGGCCCTCCTCTCGCTCGGCGCGAACTTCAAGACCGAGAGCCTCCGCGGACGTGCCGGATACGCCGTTTTGGGCGCCGTCAACCGCTGCGTGCTGATTCCGGCGATCGCACTGACGGCGGCGGCCCTCGTCGGTCTGCGCGGACCTGCGCTCGGCGTGGTGCTGATCTGCTTCGGCGCGCCGACGGCGGTCTCCAGCTACATCATGGCGAAGAAGATGGACAACGACCATGAGCTCGCGGCACAGATCCTCCTGCTCTCGACCATGTTCTGCGTCGTGACGATCTTCTTCGGCATCTTCATCCTCAAATCCCTCGCTTTGATTTAATCCTTTATCCTATTATCAGGGAGTGAACATCATGATCAACCTCGAAAAAGAAATCCGTGAACAGCCCGCCGCGCTTTCCCGTGTGGTGGAGAACAACCTGCCCGTGATCCGCGCGCTCGTCGCCAAGGCAAAAGAACGGGGCGTCAAGAACGTCTACTTCGCCGCCCGCGGCACCTCCGACCATGCGTGCGTCTACGCGCAGTATCTCTTCGGCATCTTCGCCGGGATCCCCTGCACGCTCGGAACGCCCTCCGTGTTCACCAAATACGGCGCGCACGTCGACCTTTCCGACAACCTTGTGATCGGCGTCTCCCAGTCCGGCAAGGCGGAAGACGTCCTCGCAGTCCTCGAATCCGCCAAGGCGGACGGCGCGATCACGGTGGCCGTGACCAACAACCCCGATTCTCCGATGGCCGGGTGCGCCGAATATCATCTCTTCTGCGGATGCGGCCACGAGGCTTCCATCGCCGCGACGAAGACCTTCACGACCCAGATGACCATCCTCGGCGCGATCGCAGCGGTCTGGGCGGGCAACGACGAGCTTCTCGCCGCGCTCTCCTCCGTCGGTCCGAAGGCGCAGGAAATGCTCGACACGAAATACGACGAGATCATGGCCTTCGCCGAGGCGCATCAGAACATCCCCGGCGCGATCCTCCTCGGCCGCGGCATCTCCTACTGCATCGCCCTCGAAGGCGCGCTCAAGATGCTCGAAACCAACAAGCTCAAGATGAAGGGCTACCCGACCTCCGACTTCCACCACGGTCCGATCGCGCAGGTCAAGCCCGGCGATCTCGTCTTCGTGCTCTCTCCGAAGGGACCGACCGCGGGCGACTCCGCCGATATCATCGCCAAGCTGAAGAACGTCGAAGCGGACATCGTCGTCGTCACCAATGACGCCTCGGAAGCGCCGGAAGGCACGACCGCCGTGGTCCTGCCCGACACCGGATGCGAATTCACCTTCCCGCAGATCGCCGTCATGTTCTTCCAGCTCCTCGCGTGCTGCATGACCATCGTCCGCGGCATCGACCCGGATAAGGCCGGCGTCATCAACAAGATCACCATCACCAAGTAATCCCGCAAAACGAACGGGGGAGAGGTCCACGAACGGACTTCTCCCCTTTTTTCATTTCGCCGCACCGTTCTGCCGCCTGTGTTCCCGCCGGATGCGCAGGATGCACTTGCGCACGGTGTCCGCCGGGATCACCGTCATCGCGAAGAGCGCGCAGAGCCCGAGATCGGACGCCCTCAGCGGAGCGCAGCGGAAGACCGTGCCGCCGAAGTACACGATCAGGAGCTGGATCGCGGCGACGGCGGGCATGATGACGGCAAACGCCCGGTTCTCTGAGAGATGCGCGAAGAGCTGGATGCGTTCGGTCCGCGTGCAGAGCGCGATGCCGATCCCGAGGAACACGAAGAGCGCGAAGAACAGCGTGAGGTGGTAGAGCTCCCCGCCGCCGAAGAAGTGACGGACCCGCGGCGAGAGGAGGAAGGTCATCGACAAGAGGATCGCGTAGCCGCCGGTTGCGAGCATCTGGAAGAGCATCGCGCGGCTCAGGATCGGTTCGCTT
The DNA here is from genome assembly GCA_017412675.1 of Clostridia bacterium. GTDB lineage: Bacteria > Bacillota > Clostridia > Oscillospirales > CAG-272 > UMGS1696. Next base: position 3,389 of record JAFPWV010000014.1, on the reverse strand, counting down.
CGTCCGACGGGCTTCTCCTTCATCGAATCGGCGAGCGGCGGTTCCCCGGCGAAGGCGAGCGATCCGAGGGTGTCCATGATCATGTTGACCCAGAGCATCTGGATGACCGTGACGGGGTTCTCGATCCCGCACATCGTCCCAAGCACCGACACGCCGACCGCCGCGAGGTTCATCGTGAGCTGATAGGTGATGAACTTGCGGATGCTCGAGAAGATCGTCCGGCCGTAGAGGACCGCGCGCGTGATCGACACGAAATTGTCGTCGGTGATGACGATGTCCCCGGCCTCCCGCGCCACGTCGGTCCCGGAGCCCATCGCAAAGCCGACGTCCGCAGCTTTCAGGGCAGGCGCGTCGTTGATCCCGTCCCCCGTCATGCCGACGATGTGGCCCGCCGCCTTCGACAACCGGATCAGACGGCTCTTGTCCCCCGGCGTGACCCGCGCGATCACGGCGAGCTGCGGCAGGAGGGCGGTGACGGCCTCGTCCGGGAGCTTGCGCAGGACCCCGCCGTCGACGAGGATCGGGCCGGTGCCGCGGTCATTCGGCGTCCACGGAGCGCTGTGTTCCCGCAGGATCCCGCACGAACGGGCGACGGCTGCGGCAGTATCGGCGTTGTCCCCGGTGATCATGACGACCTGGATCCCGGCTTCCCGGCAGACCCGCACGGCATCGGGGACTTCGCGCCGGATCTCATCCCGCAGAACGGACACGGCGATGAAGGTGAGCGGCGTGCCCTCATCGGGAGCGCGGTCCCGGAGCGCGGGGAAGACGTCCGGGGCGGCTTCGGCGTGCAGGATCACACGGGCGGCGCGGGCGGTCTCCGCCTGGACGGCACGCTCGACGGAAGCGCGGACCCCCGGCGTCATCGGCCGGATCCGCCCGTTTTCATCCGCATACGAGACGCAGGCCGGCAGAAGGAGCTCCGCCGCACCCCGCAGATAGACGCAGCCGTCCGAGCATGCCGCCGAGAATTTCCGCTCCGAGTCGAACGGGATCCGCTCTTCCGGCGGGATGGCGGCGCGGACCCGTCGGATCCCGGCGAAGCGGTTCAGGGCCTGTTCCGTGGCATTGGCGACGGACGCGTTGACCTCCGCGCTCTTTTTCAGCCGGATGCCGAGGGACCCGGGCGCCGATCCGAGCGTGAGCCACCGTCCGTCGGGCGTGAGGATCTCTTCCACCGTCAGAGCACCCGAGGTGAGGGTCCCGGTTTTGTCGGTGAAGAGCATGTCGACGCTCCCCGCCGTTTCGATCCCGACCAGGCGCCGCACGAGGACGTTCGCCTTCATCATCCGCTTCATGTTGGACGAGAGCACGACCGTGATCATCATCGGCAGCCCTTCGGGGACCGCGACGACGAGGATCGAGATCGCGAGGGTGAGCGCGTTCACCGCTTCGGTGAGCACAAAACGCGCGTCGGTCAGACGCAGGAGCACGACGGCGGGATTGCATCCGGCGTCAAACCAGAACGCGTCCGCGAGATGGACCGCCGCGACGATGCCTGCCGAGACATACCCGATGTGCGAGATTGTCTTGGCGAGCTGCGACAGGCGGTTCTTGAGCGGACTGACGTTCTCCTCCGCCGCGAGCTCCCCCGCGATGGAGCCGTAGAGCGTCGCGTCCCCCACGGCGAGGACCAGCATCACGGCGTCCCCTGAGAGGATGTGGCTTCCGCGGAACACGACGGCGGGATCCCCGGTCCGCAATTCGACCTCCCCGATGCGGCAGGCGTCAAGCATGTCGGGGGAGGCGGATTTCACAGCCGGCTTGCTCTCCCCGGTCAGCGGGGCTTCGTCGGCGCGGAGGGATCCCCGCACGAGGATGCCGTCCGCGGGAGCCGTATCGCCCGGGCGCAGGACGACGAGATCGTATTTCACCAGCCCGCTCGTCGGGCAGTCGAGCTCCTCTCCGTCGCGCAGGACCCGGCAGCGGGAATCTCCGAGGGTGGCGTAGAGCTTCTCGAACGACGCGCCGGAGGACCGTTCGGAGATCGTCGTCACGAGCGCGGAAACGAGCACCGTCAGCGCGATCCCGCACGATTCCGCCCATCGCGAGCCGGAAAAAGAAAAGACCGTATTGACGAGGAGCGCGGCGAGGAGGATCTTGATGATCGGATCGTTGAGGTTGGAGAAAAACTGGCGGAAAAAGCCCGCGCGGCGTCCGGGTGAGACCGCGTTCGCGCCGAAAAGCCGCCGGGACAGCGCCACCTCGTCCGTCGTCAGTCCGCAGGAGACCGACGGCGGCCGCAGAACTTCGCGCGTACCCGACCTCGTCCGCCCCGTTTGAAACGCGAAAGATTCGTTCATGAAACCACCTGCATGATCAAAGCTGGGGCAGTATATGCGGTGACGCGGCGCGGTATGCGGACGTCAAAAGGCTGCCGCTCCGTTCGGAACGACAGCCCGTTTCATCTGGTTGGAAGGATTCCGGATCCTCTGAGAATCAATACGCGCCCTGTGCCAGCATCGCGTCGACGACCTTGGCGAAGCCCGCGATGTTCGCGCCAGCGACGTAGTTGCCTTCGAGGCCGTATTCCTTGGCCGCGCCGGCGATGTTCGCGTAGATGCCCGTCATGATGCCCTTCAGCTTCGCGTCGACCTCGTCGAAGGTCCAGGAGAGACGCTCGCTGTTCTGGCTCATTTCAAGACCGGAGGTCGCAACGCCGCCCGCATTCGCCGCCTTGCCGGGGACGAAGAGCACGCCGTTTTCCTGCAGGTACTTGGTTGCTTCGATCGTCGTGGGCATGTTCGCGCCTTCGCAGACCGCCTGCACACCGTTCTTCACGAGTTCCTTCGCGTCGTCGAGCAGAAGCTCGTTCTGGGTCGCGCAGGGGAGAGCGATGTCGGTCTTGACGCTCCAGACGCCGCGCCCGTCGTGATATTCGGCTTCGGGCTTCGCCGCCTTGTATTCGGAGATCCGTCCGCGGCGCACTTCCTTGATCTCCTTGACGAGATCGAGATCGACGCCGTCCTTGTCGTAGATCCAGCCGGTGGAGTCGGAGAGGGTCACGACCTTGCCGCCGAGCTGAGCCGCCTTTTCCGCCGCATAGATCGCGACGTTGCCCGCGCCGGAGACCGCAACGGTCTTGCCGTCGATGCCGGAGGCATGGTCCTTCAGAAGCTCGTCTACGAGGTAGAGCAGGCCGTAGCCGGTCGCCTGCTTGCGGACGAGGGAGCCGCCCCAGGTGAGGCCCTTGCCGGTCAGAACGCCTTCATACAGGCCGGTGATCCTCTTGTACTGGCCGTAGAGATAGCCGATCTCACGCGCGCCGGTGCCGATGTCGCCCGCCGGGACGTCGACGTCCGCGCCGATATACTTATACAGCTCGGTCATGAAGCTCTGGCAGAACGCCATGACTTCGCGGTCGCTCTTGCCCTTCGGGTCGAAGTCGG